>DAIRCS010000221.1:0-5673 GCA_036796555.1 Rhodoblastus sp.
GCGAGCAGAGATCGTTGGAGATGCGCTCGGGCAGCATCGGCACGACGCGGTCGGGAAAGTAGACTGAGTTCCCTCGCGTGAGGGCTTCTCGGTCGAGCGCGGAATTCGGCCGCACGTAGAACGAGACGTCGGCGATGGCGACGGTGACGACGAAGCCGCCTTCGTTGTCCTTCGCATCGTCCGCTTCCGCGAAGACCGCGTCGTCGTGATCTTTGGCGTCGGGTGGATCGATGGTGACGAGCGGCGTGGAGCGCCAGTCCTCGCGGCGGAAGCCTTCGGCCTCCATGCGCGCTTCCTGCGCCTTGTCGGCTTCGGCCAGAGTTTCCGGACGGAAAACGTCGGGAATGCCGTGCGTGGCGATGGCGATCTGGCTCACCGCCTTCTCGCTGCCGATGACGCCGATCACTTCGCGCACGCGCGCCGCGGGAAGTCCCGCAAGGCGCGTGCGCAGAATGTCGACGGCGACGAGATCGCCGTCGCGCGCGTCCTCGCGGTCGCTTTCGCTCACCGCGAGCTCGCGGCCCAATTGCTTCTTGTCGATCGGCTCGATGCGCCCGCCGCCGCCCCTGGCGTCGACGCGAAAAATGCCGAGCACGCGCGACTTCTGCTTCGACAGCAGCTTGATGACGCGGCCCGCATATTCGGGCGCGCCGGGCTCGGGATCGCGCTCGCGCTCGGTGCGCACCAGCGCGCGGTCGCCGACGCCGGGAACGGGCATGCCGGGCTTCGCGCGTTTCGGCATGTGCAGGAGGATGCGGGGCATCGGGCCGAGCTGGCTCGTGTCCCACTCCACGGGCCGCGCGATCAGTTCGCCGTCGAGGTCGCGGCCCGTCACGTCGCAGAGCACGACCGGCGGCAGGACGCCGGGCCTGGCCAGCGACTTGCCGCGCCGTTCGACGGCGCCTTCGTCCTCCATGTCGCGCAGGATGCGCTTGAGGTCGATCTTGTCGGCGCCCTTGATCCCGAATTCGCGCGCGATTTCCCGCTTGCCGATCTTGCCGGCGTTCCCCTCGGCGCGCTCGCGCGCGATGAAGGCGAGAATGTCCTCACGGGAGGGCAGGGCGGGTTTCGTGCGGGGCGATCGGGAATCGTTCACGCGGCTAATCTAGCGCGAAGCCGCGCGAACCCCACATGGCGCCGTCCGCCTAGCCGTCGCCGTCCGTGGGCAGAGGCACCTTGAATCCGTTGAGCGTGGTGGAGACCATGCAATAGAGGCCGACGAGATAGATGAACTCGGCCGCGCCGTCCTGCCCGAAGGTCTCGACCATTCCGTCATAGAGCAGCGGCGGCACGAGGCCGCCCGACACGAGCGCCGCGGCGAAATCGTAGGCGAGCCCTTCGTCGCGCGTGAGGTCCGCCGGGCGCTGGCCCGCGACGATCGTCCTGATCTTGTCGTCGCTGAGCCCGCGCAGTTCCGCCACGAGAATATGAGCGTAGAGTTCATAGGCCGAATGGAAATGGGCGCCGGTGACGAGAATGCCGATCTCGCGGATCGGCTTCGGCAATTTCGGATTGCTGGCCAGAGCCTTGACGAGGTTCCAGACCGGGCCGCCGAATTGCGGGAAGCTCAGCCAAGGATTCCAGGGGCCGATGAGGTCGCCGCTGGCGTCGATGGCGGTGAAGCCCCTGAAGCTGGTCTCGATGCCCGACTTCATGTCGGCGTAGAGTTTCTGCTGGTCGGGCGTGAGCTGGTCGTGGTGAAGTTGCGGCAGACGCATTTCATTCTCCGATGTTGCGGCGCCAAAGACATGTCGCGGACGGCGTCGGAAGCCAGACCGCGGCCATGAATAAAGCGCTGCGGCGGAAATCAGGGACAGGCGACGCCCATGACGGACTCTCGTGAAAGACCCTTTCGGCAGAAGACCATCGGCATACTCGGCGGCTCGAGCAACGAGGCGACGGTCGAATATTATCAGGGGCTCAATGCGCGCCTGAACGCCGCCTATGGCGGCTGGGACAATGCCGAGATCGTCATCGTCTCCGTGAATTTCGGCAATATCGAAGCCTTTTTGCGCGAGGACAGGTGGGACGAGCTCGCCGCCTATCTCGCCGCGAAGATCGACAAACTGGAGGCCGCCGGCGTCGATCTCGTCGTCTGCGTCTCCAATACGCTGCACCGGGCGGTCGCGCCGATCATGGAGGGGCGGCGCACGCCTTTCCTGCATATCGCCGATCCCACGGGCGCGGCGGTTCGCGCGGCCGGATTGAAGCGCGTCGGGCTGCTCGGCACGGGCGCGACCATGCGCTCCCCGCTGCTCGCCGAAAGGTTCCGGTTGAAATTCGGGTTCAAGACGATCGCGCCGGACGAAGCCGACATGGACATCGTCGACCGCATCATCTTCGACGAACTGGTGCGCCGCCGGCTGCGCCCGGAATCGAAGGCCGAATATATCCGCGTCGTCGAAGCCCTGCGGGCGCGCGGCGCCGAAGGCGTCATTCTCGGCTGCACCGAGATATTCCTGCTGATCGGCCAGCGGGATCTGCCCGGCTTCCCGGTGTTCGACACGACCGCGCTGCATGTGGCGGCGATCGCGGACCGCGTGCTTGCGGACTGATCGCGGCGCGCTTTGCCGCCTGTCCGGCGCATTGACATAAGTTATATGCAATCGCGGCGAGGCTGTTGTAGCGTCGGCAAGGCGTGGAAGCGTTTCGGGGAGAGATCGGCAGGCTACAGGCAGGCATAAACAATATCCGGTCGCCGGGAGCCGATAGACGCCGATTTCGCAGTAAATTCGAGGGGCTGGAATGATTAGCTGTGTAGACCGTGAAAAGAGAATCCTCGTTTTTCGTCCGATCGTCGAAGAGGACGGAACGAAACGGCGCGAGCGCATCGGCGCCGTGCAGAAGAAAGATTTCGAGATCGGGCCGGAGCTGGATTCCCTGAGCGCGGAGGAACGCGCCGAACTGCTTTCCGTCATCGCGACCTACAGGGAAGCCGCGCGTCTCAGGGCGCGGGCGGCCGCGCTCTGCTTCCCCCAGACCGTCACCGACGTCATTCGCTACTACGACGAGAGCGCGTCGGATGACGAGCGCAAGCTGATCGCGACCGCCTTCACCGAGGGATTGCGGAACCTGCGCCGGGCGAGCATGGAGATCGAGGAAGAGGTCTAGCCATCGTGACCGTATCGCTCCTGGCGTAGCCGAGCCGTTCGTAGAAGGCGGCCACCGCCAGGTTTTCCGACCGGATCATCACGTGCAGTTTCGGGACGCCGCGCGCGCCGAGCCAGTCGGCGGCCGCCTGCATCATCGCGGCCCCGAAGCCGCTGCGGCGGCGGTCGGGGGCGACGGCGAGATAATAGACCCAGCCGCGATGGCCGTCCGAGCCGGTCATGGCCGTGGCGACGAGCCGCTCGTCGATCCGGCCGGCGAGCACGGTGGACGAAGGCTTGCCGAGCGCGAGCGCGATGTCGGCGCGCGGATCGTTCCAGGGGCGGGTGAGGCCGCAGGCCTCCCACAGCGCGACCGCCGCTTCGGTCTCGTCCGGGCGAAGGTCGGAGATCGAGAGTGTCATTCGGTTCGCCTTTGTCATCCCCGCGCAAGCGGGGATTCAGTTCCCGGCGCCTCGTCGCTTGCCCTGGATCCCCGCTTGCGCGGGGATGACAGGAAGGCGAACTTATTTCTTCGCGGTTTTTTTCGCCGCCTTCTTGGCCACCGCTTTCTTGGGCGCGCTCTTCTTCGCGGGCTTTCCGCCCTCGAACGGCGCGTCGTCGGAATCCTCGATTTTCTTCGGCTTGGCGGCGGCTTTCCTGGCCGGCGCTTTTTTGGCGGCGGCCTTTTTCACCGGCCCCTTCTTGCCGGTCGCCGCCGCGCGGGCGTTGACCAGCTCGATGGCGTCCTGGAGCGTCACGCTATCGGGCGACTGGCTTTTCGGGATGGTGGCGAAGACCTTGCCCCACGCCACATACGGGCCGTAGCGCCCGTCCTTCACGACCAGCGCGCCGCCGTCTGGATGATCGCCGACATTGCGGCCGCTCCCGTCTCCGCCGCCGCCTTCCTGCTTCGCCTTGATCATGGCGAGGGCGGCTTCGAGCGTCAGGGTTTCGGGATCGGTCCCCTTCGGAATCGTGGCGTTGACCTTGGCCCAGTTCACATAGGGGCCGAAGCGGCCGGACTTGATGCTGACCGCGCCGCCCTCGGGATGCGCGCCGAGTTCGCGCGCGGTCGCGCCGCCGCCGAAACGGCCGCCGCCCTGTTCCTTCTGCACGATGAGATCGATCGCGCGATTGGCGCCGATCTCGAGCACGTCGTCGTCGCGGCCGAGATTGGCGTAGGTCCTGCCGTGCTGGACGTAGGGGCCGTAGCGGCCGATGCCCGCGAGAATGGGCTCGCCGGAATCGGGATGGCGGGCGACCTGGCGCGGCAGGGAGAGCAGGGCCAGCGCCTTTTCGAGCGTGACGTCGTCGGGCTTGAGGCCGCGTGGCAGCGACGATCGCTTTGGCTTCTCGTCGCCTTCCTCGCCCTGTTCACCGAGCTGGATATAGGCGCCGAAACGGCCGTCGCGGATCGTGACCTCCGCGCCGGTCTCCGGATCGTTGCCGAGAACCTTCACGCCGGGCCGCTCGCCATTGGCGATGGCTTCGGCCGTGATCGGCGACAAGGTGCGGGTGAAACGGCATTCGGGATAGTTCGAGCAGCCGATGAAGGCGCCGAACTTGCCGATCTTGAGCGACAACTGGCCATTGCCGCAGGACGGGCAGCCGCGCGGGTCGCCGCCGTCGGCTCTCGCGGGAAAGATGTGGGGCCCGAGCAGATCGTTGAGCGCGTCGAGCACCTGCGTGGTGCGCAGGTCGGTGGTGGCTGCGATGGCGGTGGAGAAATCCTGCCAGAAGTCGCGCAGCACCTGCTTCCAGTCGATCTCCGAATTGGAGATGCGGTCGAGCTGCTCCTCCAGCCCGGCGGTGAAATCGTATTCGACATAGCGCTGGAAGAAGCTCTCGAGGAAGGCGACCACGAGGCGGCCCTTGTCCTCCGGCACGAGGCGCTTCTTGTCGATCTTCACGTAATCGCGGTCGCGCAGCACGGCGAGCGTCGAGGCGTAGGTGGAGGGGCGGCCGATGCCCAGCTCTTCCATCCGCTTGACCAGCGTCGCCTCGGTGAAACGCGGCGGCGGCTCCGTGAAATGCTGCGTCGCCTCGATCTTTTCGCGCGTGCAGGGTTCGCCCGCGGCCATCGGCGGCAGGCGGCCGGATTCCTCGTCCTCGGGATCGTCGTCCTTGCCTTCCTGATAGAGTTTCAGGAAGCCGTCGAAGCGCACGACCTGGCCGGTGGCGCGCAGGTCGATTGTCCGCGCACCCGCTTTGGCCTCGATCTCGACCGTCGTGCGTTCCAGCTCCGCCGATTCCATCTGGCTGGCGATGGTGCGGATCCAGATCAGCTCGTAGAGCCTGGCCTGCTCGGGATCGAGCATTTTGGCGACGCGGCGGGGCAGACGGGCCATGTCCGTCGGGCGGATCGCCTCGTGCGCCTCCTGCGCGTTCTTGGCCTTGACCGTATATTTTCGCGGCGCGCCGGGGACGTATTCCGCGCCGTATTCCTGGCCGATCACCTTGCGGGCGGCGGCCACCGCCTCCGGCGCCATGTCGACGCCGTCCGTGCGCATATAAGTAATGAGTCCGACCGTCTCGCCGTCGATGTCCACGCCCTCATACAGGCGCTGGGCGATCTGCATGGTGC
>DAIRCS010000222.1:0-5620 GCA_036796555.1 Rhodoblastus sp.
TCGCCAACGGCGGGATGGGCGTGCAGCCGCACATCCTCGCGCGCGTGCGCACGGCGGACGGCAAGCTGCTCTACCAGGGGCGGGGCTCGTCGAACGGCCGGCTGATCGAGCCGCAATATGTGGCGATGATGAACACGATGATGGAGGAAACCCTCCAGACCGGCACGGCGAAAAAGGCCTCGCTGCCGGGCTGGCAGGCGGCCGGCAAGACCGGCACCAGCCAGGATTTCCGCGACGCCTGGTTCGTCGGCTATACCAGCGCGCTGGTCGCCGGCGTGTGGCTCGGCAACGACGATTCGTCGCCGACGAAACATGCGTCGGGCGGCAATCTGCCGGTGGACGTCTGGAGCAGGTTCATGCGCGCCGCGCTGAAAGGCCAGCCGGTGGCGGCGCTGCCCGGCGGCGCCTGGCGCCCGGCCAATCTGCCGACGCCGCCTTCGACCATTCCCATGGCGCGCGGGCCGGACCCGGCCGGGCCTTCAGGCGCGCCGGGCGCCCTGCAACCCGCCCGTTCGGCGCAAGAGCCCGTCCAGCTCGGCCGACCGCCGCGACGCCCCGCCGACGATCTGCTGCCGCCCGCCGATATCGGCGACGTGACGGGTTCGCGCGCCGCGGACGCCGCACCGCGCGAGAAGAATTTCCTCGAGAAGTTGTTCGGCGGCTGATGGATCGCGAGCCTGAAGGCTCGCGGTCCCCTTTAGTGCACGCTCACCGTCTGGAGCTGGTTTTCCCAGGCGCTGGCGATCGCGGTGTCGCGCGAATCCGCCAGAACGATCGGCGCGCCTTCGGCCGACAGCAGCGCGAACAGCTTGAGGCCGGATTGCAGCTCGTTGGCCTGCGGAAACAGCCGCTTGACGTCGTCCGAGGTCATTTCGCGGACATAGGCGACCTGACCCGCGCCGAGCTTGGCGAATTGTTCGGGGGTAAAGGGCGATTGGGTCATACTACACTCCTTGCGGCCCGTTCGGGCCCGCTGACTTCCCCGCCGAGGTCACTCGCTCGAGGAAATATCGATCTTGCGGATGATTCGTTCCGGCTCGGGCCGGACGAGATCGACCGAAAGAAGTCCGTTGGACAGGTCCGCGCTGAGAACCTGCATGCCCTCGGCAAGCAGGAAGGCGCGCTGGAACTGCCGGGCGGCGATGCCGCGATGCAGATAATTGCGCTCGCGATCGTCCTGCTGGCGTCCGCGGATCACGAGCTGGTTCTCCTCGACCGTGATCTCGAGCTGGTCGCGGGTGAAACCCGCCACCGCCAGCGTGATGCGCAGGCGGTCCGGCTCGCTCTCGGTGCGGGAAAGGCGCTCGATATTGTAGGGCGGATAGCCGTCGCTGGCGGCCCGGGTGACGCGGTCGAGCGCACGCTCGATCGTCTCGAACCCCAGCAGGAAGGGGGAATTCAGGGTAGGCGTACGCGACATGTCGGAAGCCCCTCAGGCGCCTCGGTCCGCGGCGCCCGTTATGGCGCGCCGCTCGTCCAAGGATATGGGCGATTCGCCGACGCGTTCAAGGCCTTCGGGACCCGGCCCGCCCCGAGGATTTGACGCATGGCCCGCCAACGGTTTAGCTGAAAACGACCAGCGGATCGCCCGCTACTGGCGCGAGGCCGGGGGTTGGTGGTAAGGGTCAGCAGTCGGACTGCGCGGCGAGGGAAGCGCGCCGGCGAAACCAGGGGCGGCTCGTCCCGCAATCGGAACGTCTCTGCGTGGCGAAAAAGCACCAAAGCCTTTCAGATTATGCGCTCCGGCGCTACCGGCTCGCCGGCAAGGCCATCCTCGACGAACACGGCAATCCGTTCTTCGCGCCCACGGACACGCTCAAGGCGGAAATCCAGGCCCGGGGCAACGGGCATTTCGTCTCCTTCGCCAATTACGATTATCTGGGCCTCGCCGAACATCCTGACGTGAAGGCGGCCGCCCATACGGCGATCGACACTCTGGGCGTCGGCGCCCTGGCCTCGCGCCTGGTCGGCGGCGAACGCTCGACCCACCAGAAGTTCGAGGACGATCTGGCCAAATTCCTCGGGACGGAGGCGACGCTGTCGCTGGTCTCGGGTTATCTGACCAATCTGACGGTCATCACCCATCTGATGGCCAAGCGCGACGCGATCTTCCTGGACGAATTGTCCCACAACAGCGTGGCGACCGGCGCGCGCCACGCGGACGCCGACAAGATCGTCTTCCGCCACAACGATTTGGACCACCTCGACCAGCTCCTGACCGAGCACCGCGAAAAATACCGCAACGCGCTGATCGTGGTCGAAAGCCTCTATTCCATGGACGGCGACACGGTCGATCTGGCCCGCATCTGCGACCTCAAGGAAAAGCACGGCGCCTGGCTGCTGGTGGACGAGGCCCATTCGATCGGCGTGCTCGGCGAGCGCGGCTCGGGCCTGTGCGAATATTGCGGCGTCGATCCGAACCGCGTCGATCTCATCATCGGCACGCTGTCGAAGAGCTTCGCCTCGTGCGGCGGCTTCGTCGCGGGCAAGCGGCTGCTGATCGACTGGATGAAATTCACCCTGCCGGGCTTCGTCTATTCGGTCGGCCTGTCGCCGGTCATCACGGCCGCCGCCGCCAAGGCGCTGGAGCTGATGCAGACGGAGCGTTGGCGCATCGCCAAGCTCGCCCACAACGCCGAATTCCTGCGCGACACCGCCCAGGCGGCCGGCCTCGACACCGGCCCCGCCATCGGCCGGGCCGTCGTCCCGATCCTGTTCAATTCGGTCTGGGAGACGATGGCCGTTTCGCAGCACCTGCTGGCGCACGGAATCTACGTGCCGCCGGTCGTGCAGGTGGGCGTCCCGAAGGACAAGCCGCGCCTGCGCTTCTTCATCTCGGCCAACCATACCGAGGACGAGATCCGGCAGGTGGTCCAGCTCATCGTCGACCGGCCCGTGGTCGAGCCGCCGCGCGGCCTCGCCCTGCCGGGCGAACAGCCGGCCGCCGCGCTCTGATCCCGCGATAGAACCGCTCCAAATCGGCCGCCCGGCGTTTGGCCCGGGCGTCGCCCCGTGTTATTGCGGCGCAATGTCAGAGGCCCCAGCCCGCCCCAGCGCCGTCGAGATCGTTCCGGTCTCCGGCCTGCGCTCCTTCATGGAATTCTGCCGCGTCCCGCGCCGACTCTACCGGGGCCAGGTCGGATTTTCTCCCTCGCTCGACGCCGAGCGCTGGACCATGTACGCGCACAAGCTCAATCCGCACTACAAGCTGGTGCGCTCGCAGGCGTTTCTGGCGAAGCGGGACGGCGAAACGGTCGGCCGGATCGAGGCGCAGGTCTATACGGACGCCCGCCCGAACCAGGCCTCGCCCTTCCAGTTCGGGACGCTGGACGCGATCGACGACCGCGACGTGGTCGCCGCCCTCCTGAAAGCCGCCGAGGACTGGCTGAAGGCGCAGGGCGCGACCGTGATCCATGGTCCCTTCTCGCCCTCGATCAACGCCGAATGCGGCCTGCTGGTCCAGGGATTCGAGGCCATTCCCATGGTCTTCATGCCCTGGCATCCGCCCTATCTCAGCCGGCATGTCGAGGCGCTTGGCTATACGAAGGCGCGCGACCTCGTCTCCTACGGCTACGAACTGTCGGACAGGGACCGCGCCGCCGAGCCGCTGCTGCTCAACCGGCCGGAATGGCGGGACCGGCTGAAATTCCGGCCGCTGCGCATGAACGACCTCGCCTCCGAGGTCGACCTGATGACCCGGCTGTTCAACGACGCCTGGGCCGGCAATTGGGGCTTCGTCCCGATCACCCGGGACGAGTTCAAGTCCATGGCCGACAGCCTGAAATTCCTGATGACCGAGGATTGGGGCTTCGTCACCGAACTCGACGGCGAGCCTGTCGCCTTCGGCATCGTCGTGCCGAACCTGCATGAAGTGACCGCCGATCTCGGCGGCCGGCTGTTTCCGACGGGCCTGCCCAAGGTCATCGGCCGCATCCGCAAGGGCACCTACAAATCGGGCCGGCTCGCGCTGTTCGGCATGAGCCAGGCGCTGCACAGAAGCGCGCGGGGCGGCATGATCATCCTGACCATGATCGAGGAACTGCGCCTGCGCAGCCGGAAAATTGCGCTAGATCATGTAGAATTCGGCTGGGTTCTGGAAGATAACGCCGGCATGCGGAAGCCGATCGAGATGAGCGGCGCTAAAATCGACAAGATTCATCGTATCTACGAGAGAAGCCTCGACGGCGCGACCGCGCCGGCGCAGCCCGCGCGAGGCCCGGAAAGACAGACATGAACATGACCGTTCCCGTCACCGCGCTGGGCGTCGACCGCTCGCATGTCGAGCGCCGCAAGGCGATCCTCGCCGCCCATCCGGAAGTGGCCACCCTGATGGTGCGCGACATCCGCACCTTCTACATCACGGCCGGCATCTTCGCGCTGCAGGTCGCCATCGCCGCCTGGATGGGCCATCTCGGCATGAGCTATTGGTGGGCGACGCTGCTGCTGGCCTATGGCGTCGGCGCCTTCGCCAATCACGCGATGTTCGTCATCATCCACGATTCCATCCACAACGCCGTGTTCGAGAGCCCGACGCTCAACAAGTGGAACGCGATCCTCGCCGACCTGCCGAATGCGTTTCCGACCGCCATGGGCTTCCGCTGCTACCACGTGAAGCATCATTCGCACCTGTCGAGCTACGACTACGACGCCGACGTGCCGAGCGACTGGGAGGCGAAACTCGTCGGCAACGTCTGGTGGCGCAAGGCGCTGTGGCTGTTCTTCTTCCCGGTGATGCAGCTCACCCGCATCTATCGGCTCAAGGGCACCGTGCCGATCTGGGGCCAGTGGACCTACGTCAATTTCGCGTGCATCGCCGTCTTCGATCTCGCCGTCTGGTATTTCCTCGGCGGCAATGCGCTGTTCTACCTCTTCGCCTCCTTCTGGTTCTCGGTCGGCCTGCATCCGCTCGGCGCGCGCTGGATTCAGGAGCATTACGCGGCCTGGCCGGGACAGGGCACGTTCGACTATTACGGACCGCTGAACTTCTTCGCGCTCAACATCGGCTATCACAACGAGCACCACGACTTTCAGGAGATTCCCTGGACGCTACTGCCGAAGCTGAAAGCCATGGCGCCGGAATTCTACGACGACCTGCACGCGCATAAATCATGGGTGAAACTGTTTTTGGATTTCATCTTCAATCCGCGCTATTCGCTGATGTCGCGCACGGAAAACCTCGCCGCGACGCCGCCGATGGCGCCGGCGGAATGAGGGAGCCATGAGCGACACGACGCGGGACGCGCGCGATCCTTACGCGCATATGTCGACGCAGGGCATGAGCAAGGCGGAGCTGCTCGCAGCCTCGCCGCGCATTTTCGACAATCCGATCCTCGACAAGCTGTCGCGCGTGCCGTGGTGGTTCCCGCTGTTCTACCTGCCCTTCGCCGCCTGGATCGGCTGGAAGGGCGCGATGGCGCAGTCGCCGCTCACCACCATCGCCTCGCTCGCCTTCGGCTATCTCGCCTGGACGCTCAGCGAATACGTCTTCCATCGCTGGCTGTTCCACACGGAATTTCCGGGCAAGATCGGCGAGCGCATCCACTTCCTGTTGCACGGCGTGCATCACGTGCATCCGAGCGACCCGCTGCGCCTCGTCATGCCGCCGCTGATGAGCCTGCCC
>DAIRCS010000223.1:0-5586 GCA_036796555.1 Rhodoblastus sp.
TCGAGGGCATCGCCTACAGCCTGCGCGAGGGCAAGGAGCGGATCGAGAAGCGCGCCAAGGTCTCGATTTCGAGCCTGCGCGTATCGGGCGGCGGCTCGCAATCGGACGCCGCCATGCAGGCGACCGCGGATATCTTCAACCTGCCGGCGTCGCGCCCGCATACGTTCGAGACGTCGGGACTGGGCGCGGCCATCGCCTGCGCGGTCGGCCTCGGCCTGCACCCGGATTTCGAGACGGCCGCCGCCGCCATGACGCGGATCGGCCGCACCTTCGAGCCGGACGCCGGCCGCGTCGCGCTCTACGAGCGCCTCTATTCGGACGTCTACGCCCATATGTACGAGCGCCTCCAGCCGCTCTACGCCAGGCTTCATGCCGCGCTCGACAGGTGAGGCGCGCGTCCAGAAAGCGTTAATCCTGTTGCGCGAAGGCGCGCGCGGCGGCGTGGCGGCCGGACTTCCCTAAGCCGTCGTTTACGCAAGCCGCGCAATCTGCGGCGGCCTGCGTCCGCTTCGGGGCGCGCGGCCTCGTTCGGAATTCCGCATCCATGCGCGCCGCTTTCGCTTCGTCGAACCAGACCGCCGCCTCGCGCGGCGCGGCCGCCCCGCGCCCGAGCGCGGCGCAGTCCCCGGACCGTCTGATTTCGCAGCCGGCCGTCATCGCCCTGACGCTCGCCGCGGACGTCGCGGTCATCGTCGGCGCGGGTCTTTTCACGTTCTGGATGTGGTCCGGGACCGTGTTCGGACCGGGGGCCCTCGTCTCGGTTCTCCTCGTCGCGGCGGTCGCGCCCGTCGTCCTCAAATCGCGCTGGGCCTACACGATCCCCGCGCTTTCGTCGGTCGCGCAGCAGATCGTCGAGCTCGCAATTGCGCTGTTCGCGTCGATCAGCGGGCTGCTCATCGTCAACATCGTCGCCGGCGTCGATATTGCCTCGATCCGCGACTGGGCGCTGCACTGGTTCCTCGTCGCGCTGGCCGCATGTCTCGGCCTGCGTCTCGTGCTCGCGCGCATGCTCGGCGCGTGGTCGCGGGCCGGCCGCATGGCGCGCCGCACAATCATTGTCGGCGGCGGCAAGCCGACGTTCGATCTCATCGAACGTCTCGATCGCGCCGGTTCGAGCGCCATCCAGATTCTCGGCATCTTCGACGACCGCGACAAATATCGTTCGCCCGAGCAGGTCGGCCGCTACGCCAAACTCGGCCGCTTCGAGGACCTCGAAGCCTTCTGCCGCGACCAGCGAGTCGACCTGCTCATCATCGCGCTGCCGACGGTCGCGGAAGATCGCATCCTGCACATCCTCAAGATGCTCTGGGTGCTGCCGATCGACGTGCGCATCGCGGCGCTCGGCTCGAAATTGAAGCTGCGCTCGCGCGCTTACAATTACATCGGCGACGTGCCGTTCCTTCCGGTTTTCGACAAGCCGATGTCCGACTGGTCGGTGGCGGTCAAGACGATCGAGGATCGCACGCTGGCGGCGCTCGGCCTGCTGGCGCTCTCGCCGCTGCTGGCGCTGATCGCGCTGGCGGTGAAGTTCGACTCGCGCGGGCCGGTCTTTTTCCGCCAGCAGCGCTACGGCTTCAATAACGAGCCGATCGGCGTCTACAAGTTTCGCTCCATGTATGTGGACCAGTGCGACGCCAACGCGACGAAACTCGTCACGAAAGGCGATCCGCGCGTCACGCGCGTCGGCGCCTTCCTGCGCAAGACCTCGCTCGACGAGCTGCCGCAGCTCCTCAACGTGCTGAAGGGCGAGCTCTCGCTCGTGGGCCCGCGCCCGCACGCCATGCAGGCGAAGGCCGAGGGACGCATCTACGACGATGTCGTCGAGGGCTATTTCGCGCGGCACAAGGTCAAGCCCGGCATCACCGGCTGGGCGCAGGTCAACGGCTGGCGCGGTGAGACCGACACGCTCGAGAAGATCGAGCAGCGCGTCGCGCATGACATCTATTACATCGAGAACTGGTCGACATGGCTCGACCTGAAGATTCTCGTCATGACGCCGCTCGCGCTCTTCACGACCAGGAACGCGTATTGAGCTCCGGCTGACCGCACGGCCGCGTTCGTGGCCGCCGGCTTGACTCGGCGCCGGCGATATCGAACCTTTCGCGAACTGGCCGATGCGCCCGCGTGAGCGTGGGCGGCGCTGCGAGAGGGGCGGGGTATGAGTTCAGCTTTGACCGACCGCGCGCGTATCGTCTGCGTAGTCCTCGCGGCGGCGACCCTGCTCGCCGGCGGCGCATCCGAACGCCCGTTGGTGCCCGCCGCGCCGCCGTCCGGCGGAACGGCGGCGCTCGGGCCGCCTGCGCCCACCGTGCCGGCGGACGGCCTCGTCGGCAGATGGGGTCTCGGCGCCTATCTGCGCGACAGCGACCGCGCGCGCACGGAACGGGAGGCGCGCGCGCAATGCTCCAATCCCTACGTTATCAAGAAGGGCCCGAACGGCGGCGCCATCATGCATCTGGCCGACGAGAAGGAGCCCGAGGAGCTCTATCTCAAGACCAATGGCGGCAAGACCTATCTCGGGCCGGCGGGGCCCGCGCCGATGGCTGAAGATCGCGAGATCGTCTCCAACGACGGCCGCGTGATGGTCATGAAGTTCATGGATCCCGACGTGATCAAGCGCTACGGCGCCTCGATCTACGTGCGCTGCGGCGCCTGATTTTCGGAGCGATTCCGGCATGACGAATTCATTGACGAAATCCTGTCTCGCGGCGCTCGCGGGCGCGGCCGGCCTGACGCTGGCGGCGGTCGCGCCGCAGGCTTTTGCGCAGCCGCGCCCCGCCGAGCAGATGGACGTGCTCGACGATCCCGGCCATGTGCCGACGGCCGAGGAAGAGGAATTGCCGCCACAGTTCCAGCGGCAGGTCGTCTACTATCGCACCAACGAGCCGCCGGGCACGATCGTCGTCGATTCCGCCAACCGCTTCATGTATCTCGTCGCGCCGAACGGCCGCGCCATCCGCTACGGCATTCGCGTCGGGCGCGACGGATTCCGCTGGTCGGGCCTGCAGAAGATCACCCGCAAGCAGGAATGGCCGGACTGGCGCCCGCCGCCGGAAATGATCCAGCGCCAGCCCTACCTGCCGCGCTTCATGGCCGGCGGCCCGGGCAATCCGATGGGCGCGCGCGCCATGTATCTCGGCGCCACCGTCTACCGCATCCACGGCACCAACCAGCCGCAGACGATCGGCTCGGCCGTATCGTCGGGCTGCTTCGGCATGCTCAACAACGACGTCAGCGATCTCTACGACCGCGTTCCCGTCGGAACGCGGGTCGTCGTGCTGCAATCGCCCACGCTCTGATTTCGTCCCGGAATTCTCAAGCTTCGGAAAGACCGGCCATGGCCTCTCGCATCCTTCGCACCGCGGCGCTCGCCTTGCTCGGATTCGTCGCGCAATTCGGCGCCGCGCAGGCGCAGGCGACGCTGTCGGTGGTCAAGGCGCGCGGATCGCTGTCCTGCGGCGTCAGCCAGGGCCTCGCCGGCTTCTCGCAGGCCGACGCCTCCGGCAAGTGGAGCGGTTTCGACGTCGACTTCTGCCGCGCCATCGCCGCCGCCATTTTCGACGATCCGAACAGGGTGAGCTTCAAGCCGCTCTCGGCCGAGGCGCGTTTCGATGCGCTGAAGAAGGGCGAGATCGACGTGCTTTCGCGCAACTCGACCTGGACCATGGGCCGCGAGGCCGCGCTCGGCCTGAGATTTGCGGGCGTGACCTATTACGACGGCCAGGGATTTCTCGTTGCGCGCGAACCGGCCGTCATGTCGCCGCTCGATCTCGCCGACGTGAAAATCTGCGCGCAGGCCGGCACCACCAATCGCGACAATGCGGTCGACTTCCTCACCGCCAATAACGTGAAACACGAGATCGTCGAGGTCGGCAATCCCGACGAGATGGTCGCGGCCTATCAGGACGCCCGCTGCAACGTCATGACCGCCGACTCGTCGCAATTGCACGCCCTGCAAATCCGGCTCGCCAAGCCCGGCGCCGCGGTGATCCTGCCCGACGTCATCTCCAAGGAGCCGCTCGGCCCGGTCGTGCGCCAAGACGATTCGCAATGGTTCGAGATCGTCAAATGGACGCATTTCGCCATGCTCGACGCCGAGGAGCTCGGCGTATCGACCCGGACGCTGCCGGCCGCGCTCGCCTCCGCCAAACCCGACGTCAGGCGCCTCGTCGGCGCGGACGGCGCCTACGGCGAGCAGATCGGCCTGACGAAGGACTGGGTCGTGCGCATCGTGCGCGCGGTCGGCAATTACGGCGAGAGCTTCGAGCGCAACGTCGGAACCTTTTCGAACCTCGGCATTCCCCGCGGACTGAACCAGCTCTGGTCGCGCGGCGGCATCCAGTACGCGCCGCCGATCCGCTGAGGCGCTGGCGGCCGCCTTGTCGGGCAGGGCGGCGCCGCCTATTGTCCGCGCCGATGGACCAGTATTCGCCAAGCGATGCGCCGCCCGGCGCGCAGGAGCCGCCGCTACGCCGCCGTCGCTTCAAGGCGGTGCCGGTGCGCGTCATCCTGCCCAATCTCGTCACGCTGCTGGCGCTCTGCATGGGGCTGACCGCCATCCGCTTCGCGATCGAGGGCAGGTTCCGCACGGCCGTGCTGGCGATCATCGCCGCCGCCATTCTCGACGGGCTCGACGGCCGCATCGCGCGCGCGCTGAAGGGAACTTCGCGCTTCGGCGCGGAACTCGACTCGCTGGCGGATTTCGTTGATTTCGGCGTCGCCCCGGCGCTGGTCCTCTACATGTGGAACCTCCACGAAATCAAAAGCCTGGGCTGGTTCGCGGCGCTGGTCTTCGCCACCGCGGCGGCGCTGCGCCTCGCGCGGTTCAACGTCATGATCGACGATCCCGATCGCCCGGCCTGGACCGCCAATTTCTTCGTCGGCATGCCCGCGCCCGCCGGCGCATGCCTCGCGCTGCTGCCGCTCTACCTCAACCTGTCGGAACTGAACGTGCCGGCCGGCAAGGCCTACGCCCCCTGGCATATCGCCTTCCTGCTCTTCGTCGCCTTCCTGATGGCGAGCCGCATCCCCCATTTTTCCGGCAAGAAGATCGGCCGTGTGCCGCGCGAATACGTGGTCTTCGTCCTCTTCGGCGTCGCGGCGGTGCTGCTGCTGCTGGCGACCTATCCGATGGAGATGCTGGCCGCGCTCTGCGTCGTCTATCTCGCGCTGATCCCGGTCGCCGTGCGTCGCCACAACCGCTATGTGGCGGAAGACGAGGCGGCGGCCCGGGCCGCGGCGGCGGGCGAGCCGGCCGCCTGAGCGGGGAAAGCGGTCGCTGCGCAGTTCACAAATCCGACTTTCTCGATTAGGGTCCGCCGCAACTTGCCGGGCGTTCCACGTGACCCGGCATTTCTGCGTCAGAAACCGGCGCGAAAAGGATACAGATGGCGAAGGAAGAACTGCTCGAATTTCCCGGCGTGGTGACCGAACTCCTGCCCAACGCGACCTTTCGCGTCCAGCTCGAGAACGACCACGAGATCATCGCGCATACGGCCGGCAAGATGCGCAAGAACCGCATCCGCGTGCTGACCGGCGACCGCGTTCTGGTCGAGATGACGCCCTACGACCTCACCAAGGGCCGCA
>DAIRCS010000224.1:0-5539 GCA_036796555.1 Rhodoblastus sp.
GCGGCGACACGGGCTCGGATTGCATCGGCACGTCGGTGCGCCAGGGCGGTCTGTCGGTCACGCAGCTCGAAATCATGCCGCAGCCGCCGGTCAAGGAGAACAAGCTGCTGACATGGCCGGACTGGCCGCTGAAGCTGCGCACCTCCTCCTCGCACGAGGAAGGCGCCGAGCGCGACTTCGCCGTCATGACCTCTTCGTTCGAAGGCGAGAATGGCGTCGTGAAGAAGCTGCGCTGCGTGCGCGTCGACGGCAAGATGCAGGCGATCCCAGGCTCGGAATTCGACCTCAAGGCCGATCTCGTGCTGCTGGCGATGGGCTTCGTCTCGCCGATCCACGAGGGCATGCTCAAGGAACTCGGCGTCGCGCTCGACCCGCGCGGCAACGTGCTGGCCGATACGCTGGGCTACGCCTCCTCGCTCGACAAGGTTTTCGCGTGCGGCGACATGCGGCGCGGACAATCGCTTGTCGTCTGGGCGATCCGCGAGGGACGCCAGGCCGCGCATTCCATCGACAAGAAGCTGATGGGCCGCACCGACCTGCCCCGGTAAGGGCGAAATAGGGAACAGCGGATAGAGAAACCCTGCTCGCTATTCGCTCGCCATCACCGCAGCACGACGACCTTGGCGCCGACGCGCACGCGCTCGTAGAGGTCTTCCACGTCGGCGTTGAGCATGCGGATGCAGCCGGACGAAACGGCCTGCCCGATCGTGTCGGGCTCGTTCGAGCCGTGGATGCGATAGCCGACGTCGCGCTGGCCGGAATAGAGATACATGGCGCGGGCGCCGAGCGGATTGTCGACGCCGCCCGCCATGTGGCGCGGCAGGTCGGGCCGGCGCTTCAGCATGGCGGCGGGCGGGGTCCAGCCCGGCCATTCCGCCTTGCGGCCGACATGCACGACGCCGCCCCATTCGAAGCCCTGGCGGCCGACGCCGACGTCGTAGCGCATGGCGCGCCCTCCGGCCATCGACAGATAGAGGTAGCGGTTCTCCGTATCGACCGTGATCGTCCCGGGCGCCTCTCCGGTCGGATCGGCGACCACGACGCGCGTCGTCGAAGGAAGTTCGCGGCCGAGCGACAGATTGTCGTCCTGCGTCGCCGAAGGATTGTAGCTCGCGACATATTGGCGGTCGCGCTCCGAGGCGGAATTGAGGCCGAATGCCGACGCCGATCCGGCGGAAAGAATGGCGATCGCGGCGGTCGCGGCGAAAGCTGAAAGCCTGGACTTCATGACGCTGCCTCCCAGTCGTTCGATATCCGAACGCTAGGAGCGCGCCCGAGTTCCCGCTGTGAGAAACGGCACGTGGCGAAAATGCGGCCGGAAGATGATCAGCGGCGCGGCCAATGGAAGTCGTCGGCCCGTCCCGCGGGCGCGGCCAGCGCCTTGCCGGACGCCAGGTCCGGCGCGATCGACGCGCGCGCTTCGGCACGAGCCGCCTTCGGGCCGGACGGTCCGAGCAATTCGCCGTTGGCGGCGAGCGGCGGCGCGGTGAGGGGCTGCACGGGCCCGAATTCCGGCTTGGGCGGCGGAGCAGGGACGGACGGCGGCGGCAGGGCGGCCTGCTGCGAAACGCCGGGCGCGCCGGCGCCGGGCGCCGGCTGAGCCGGAAGCGTCGCCCCGGGGCTGGCCGGCTGCGGCGGCAGCGCGGCGACCGCAGCGTCCGGCGCGGGCCTTGCGCGATCGGTGAGGCCGCGCATCGCCTGCTCGACGAAATAGGCGAGCTTGCGCTGGCCGGACTTGGTGAAATGCACGCCGTCGCTCGTGCGGATCTTGACGATCTGGCCGCTGACGTCGGGGCCGAACACGTTGTATTGGCCCTTTTCGTCGGCGAAGGCGTCCCAGACGTCGACATATCTGCCGCCGGCCGCCTCGACGCGGGCGCGGTAGATTTCATTGAGCTGCTGCAGATCGCTCGAATAGCGTTCGCTGCGCATGATCGGCAGGCCGATCCAGAAGAAAGGAACGCCCTTGGCCTTGAGCTGCGCGATCACGCCGTCGACGCGGGCGGTGTAAAGTTCCTTCCAGCGCGGCGTAAGCGGCTCGTAGCGGCCGGCGGAATCGCGCAGCTCCTGGCGGTCGTTGGTGCCGATCATGACGACGATCGCGGCGTAGACGTCCGGCGCGGCGAGAATGTCGCGCAGGTTCTTCTGCCAGTCGTAGAAATCCTCGCGCACGAGGCCGGAACTGTCTTTGGTCTTGCGCGTGATCGCCAGCCCGACGCCGCCGTCCGCCTCGGTGTCGATCAGGCCCTGCGCGAGGTGGTAGCCGATGTTGTCGCCGACGACGAGGACGGGGAGCTTCGCCACGGCCGGCGCGACCGGCGGCGGTGCGGCGGGCGCGGCTGCGCCGGCAGGCGCCTGAGGCGTCGCGTCGGCCGTCGCAGGCGGCTGCGGCGCAGCGGGCTCCGTGGGAGCGGGCGCAGCGAGCGCGGGGTCGAGCGCCGGCGAGGCGGCCGGCGGTTCCTGCGGCGCGGCGGCAGGCGTCGTCGGGCGCCCTTCGGCGGGATGGGATTCGGGCTGGCGCCAGATCGTCGGCCGCGCGAGCTGCCGATTGGGAACGAGGCGGCGGATGCGCGGCGCCTGGCGCAGGGCGGGCCGCACATGTTCGGTCCGCGCGCGCTCCTGCAGCCAGAAGGACGCGTTGGACTGCGCCGAATCCTGCGCCTGCGCGACGCCCGCGCAGGCCCCGGCGGCGATCGCCGCCGCGAGGGCGCAGCGCAGGAGCGGGAGAAGGCGCGGGCGGGACATGGCGTCAATATAGCGCGAATCTGGTCGTGACGAAGGCGCGCCGGCAGGCTTGACGGTCGCCTGGCGCGGACGCATCGTCGCGTTCGGTTGTTCGCCCCTGGAGGTCGATACGGGCATGGGTTCACGCTTGTTCTTCGCCGGTTTCGCCGCGATCCTCGCCCTTGGCGCAACGCTGCCCTTTCTCGCGCCGCCGGCGCATGCGCGGCCGATGACGCCTGCCGAGCGGCGCGATCTTCCGCTGTCGGCCGACATGCCCGGTTGCGCCGACCCGATGGTTCTGGCGCGCATCTCGTCGCGCTTCGACGCGCGCGAGGGGGAATATTGGGATTCCGGCCTTTCGATCGCCGGCTTCGACCGCGTGGCCGAGATCGGCTATCGCTCGAACGGCCTCGACTATGTCCCGCGCCGCTATTGCACGGCGCGCGCGATCTTCTCCGACGGCGGCGCGCGCAAGGTGACCTACGCCATCGCCAGCGATCTCGGCTGGCTCGGCGTGCTGGGGTATGGCGTGGAATGGTGCGTCGACGGCCTCGACCGCAACCGCGCCTACGGCGCCAATTGCCGCGCCGCGCGCCCGTGAGGGCGCGCGAACAGACGGGATTTCGATGATCGCTTTTCTTCGCCTGGCGGCCGCCCTGCGCGGCCCTTTGCTGGCCGCCGCCGCCCTCGTCCTCGCCGCGCAGGCGACGCCGGCGGTCGCGCAGCGCTCCGACTGCATACTCGACAATTGCGCGGACAAGCGGCCGCCGCGCCCGGGCGCCGACGGCGGCCAGCGCGACGACGGCGGCTACGATCGCTATCGGGACCGTACTCAACCCGCGCCGCGCGGCGCGAGCCGCGGCGGGGATTTCGACTTCTACGTTCTATCGCTGTCCTGGTCGTCGGGCTTCTGCGCCACCAGCGGCGCCGGCAAGGGCAAGTCGCAATGCGATCCGGGCGCGGGCCTCGGCTTCGTCGTGCACGGCCTGTGGCCGCAATACGAGCGCGGCTATCCCTCCGATTGCGGCGGCGGCCCGGTGTCCTCGATCGCGCTGGACGCCGCGCGCGGCCTGTTCCCCGACACGGGGCTCGCGCGCTACGAATGGCGCAAGCACGGCACATGCTCGGGCAAGAGCCCGGCGGATTATTTCGGCGACGTGCGTCGCGCCCGCGACATGGTCGTGATCCCCGCGCAGTTTTCGAGCGCGAAAGGCGATCAGTCGATGAGCCCGCAGGATATCCTGCGCGCGTTCGGCGACGCCAACCCGCGGCTGCGGCCGGGCATGGCCGCCGTCGGCTGCCGTTCCGGCGTGCTGCAGGAAGTGCGCTTCTGCCTGTCGAAGGATCTGCGCGACTTCCGGCCCTGCCCCGAGGTAGCGCGCTCGAGTTGCCGGATGCGCAACCTCGACGTGCCGGGGCCGCTGTAGCGCGCGCGTGATGCGCTCATGAACTACGCCCACGTCTTCCACGCCGGCAATTTCGCCGACGTGTTCAAGCATGCGCTGCTGACGCGCATCCTCCTCTATCTCAATCGCAAGGACGCGCCCTATCGCGTGATCGACACGCATGCGGGGGAAGGCGCCTACGATCTTTCACGCGAAGAAGTCGACCGCACCGGCGAGTGGCGCGAGGGGATTGGAAGGCTGGCCATGCTCGATCGCGCGACCGAGACCGGCGCGCTGCTCGCCCCCTATCTCGACATCGTCGGCGCCTGCGACGCGGACGGCCGTCCGCTCGTCTATCCCGGCTCGCCGCTGATTGCGCAGAATCTCGCGCGCAAGACCGACCGGCTTGTGTTCTGCGAAAAGCATCCGGAGGCCTTCGCCGCGCTGAAGGCGCGCTTTGCGCGCGACCGTCGCGTGAAGGCGCTCGACCTCGACGGCTGGACCGCGCTCGGCGCCTTCGTCCCGCCGCCGGAACGGCGGGGGCTCGTTCTGGTCGATCCGCCCTACGAGGCGCGCGACGAGTTCGCGCGGCTGGCGGCAGGCTTCGCCGCCGCCCACGCCAAATGGAGCACGGGCGTCTATGCGCTCTGGTATCCGGTGAAGGAGCCGCGCGACGCCGACGGCCTGTGGCGGGCGGTCCGCGCGAGCGGCGCGAAAGACGCGCTGCGGCTGGAGTTGGCGGTCGCGCCGCCCGGCGCGACCGGGCTCGCGCGCACCGGGCTCGTCGTCGTCAACCCGCCCTATATTCTCGCGGCCGAGGCGCGCATCCTGCTGCCGGCGCTTGCGCGCCTGCTCGAACGCGCGCCGGGCATGGGCGTCTTCACCATAGAGTCCTTCCCGGCGTGACGCAAAAAGGCCCGGCGTTTGCGCCGGGCCAGTCGCTGGAGGGCGGTTTCTTGGCGAAGCTTCTAGAAATGATAGTTCACGCCCGCGCGAACCTGCGAGACGTTGAGCCCCGCATTGACCCAGTCCGGCGAGAAGGTGAAGAGATCCTTCGAGCCGAGCGAGGTGAACAGATATTCGGCCTTGCCCGAAATGTGGTCGGTGAAGGCGTATTCGAGACCGGCGCCGAGCGCCCAGCCCGCCGAGAAGCTCGAGGAATTGCCGAAGAACGGCACGGCGCGCCAATCGTTGACGTTGACGCTGACCGAGCCCATCGCAAGGCCGCCCGTCAGATAGATGAGGGCGCGGTCGGCGGCGAAGCCGGCGCGGCCGCGGATGGTGGCGAGGCTGGTCAGCTTGCCGCCGCCATTGAAGCCGAAGAAGGGGAGCTGCGTGTGGTTGTTGATCCCCGTCAGATCCCAGTCGCCTTCGAGGCCGAGCACGAAATTCTGCGTGGCCTGCCAGTTGAAGCCGCCGGTGACGCCGCC
>DAIRCS010000225.1:0-5531 GCA_036796555.1 Rhodoblastus sp.
GTCGTCTTGCGCACCATGGTCGGATGCACGCGCTGCTCTACGCCATGCGGCGTGCGCTGGGCGACGCCGAGCAGCTTTATGCGGTAGCCGAGTTCGTCGGCGGCCTTGAGATCGGCGAGCGTCACATGCTCGATGCCTTCGACCGAAATGGCGTCGGCGTCGATCTCCGTGCCGAAGGCGAGCGAGGCGAGGATCGCCAGCTTGTGGGCGGTGTCGAAGCCGCCGATGTCGAACGTGGGGTCGGCCTCGGCATAGCCCAGCCGTTGCGCCTCCTTCAGGCAGACCTCGAACGGCATTTCCTCCGTCTCCATCTTGGAGAGGATGTAATTGCAGGTGCCGTTGAGAATGCCGTAGACGCGCTCGATCGAATTGCCGGCGAGCCCTTCGCGCAGCGTCTTCACGATCGGAATGCCACCGGCGACGGAGGCCTCGTAGGCGAGCGGGACGCGCTTTTCCTCCGCCAGCGCGGCCAACGTCAGGCCATGTTTAGCGAGCAGGGCCTTGTTGGCGGTGACGACGCCCTTGCCGGCCTTGAGCGCGGTCTCGACCGAGGCGCGCGCGGGGCCTTCGTCGCCGCCGATCAGCTCGACGAAGAGGTCGATGTCCTCGCTGGCCGCGAGCGCGACCGGATCGTCGAAGAAGGCGATCGCCGAGGCGTCGAAACCGCGATCCTTGGCCCGGTCGCGGGCGGACATGGCGGTGACGACGATCCGGCGGCCCGTGCGGGCCCGCAGCGCCTCGTCCTGCTGCGCCAGAAGGCGCACCACGGATGCGCCGACCGTGCCGACGCCGGCGATGCCCACCCGCAAAATCTCAGCCATTTCCTCTCACCTCCGCCCGCCCGAGCGGCGGCGCCGCCTTGTGCCCGATTTGGCCGGGACGATCAAGGAAACGCGGGGTCGCGGGCGCTCAGGCCGCCTGCGCCTCGATCTGCGACACGAACCAGCGGGTCAGCCAGGCGAGAAGCCAGGGAATGGGGACGATCAGGCACATGCCGAACCCGGCGACGACGCAGCGCCAGAGGATTTCGAGCCCCCTGCCCTTGAAGGAAAATCGCACGGGGCCGGCGACGTTGCGGCAGGCCCAGTCGAGATAGTATTGCATCGCCCAGGCCCAGCCGATGACGGTGACGAACGACACGACGATGAGCGCCATCCAGCCGAGATAGGGCAGGAATTCGCCCTTGAACGCCAGGAACGGGCCGCCCGGCCCGACCCGCAGCTTCTCGCAGAACCAGCGCAGAACCAGATAGGGCAGCACGGTTCCGCCGAGCAGCGCGAGAAAGCCGTGGTCGCCGGTCACGGCGTTGGAATAGATGAGAAGGGCCTGAAGGGCGAAGACCCACCAGATGTCGCGCCACTGGCCTTCGAAAGCGAACGGCGTTCCGTTCGGCAGCCGCGTGGTCTCGCCGAGGTATTTCCAGTACATCGCGCTGGTCCAGGGCGCGGGAATCACGAAGATGTTGCCGAGCCAGGCGAGCACGGCCCTGCCGAACAAGGGGAACGTCTCGACAGTGGAGACGAGCGGCCCTGCGGGCACGTCTCCGACCGGCGCGGTCCTGAAGGACGGCACGGCGCCCGGCAGCCGCTGCGCGGCTGGCGGCGGAGGCGCAGGCGGCGGGGGAGCGGCGGGCGCGGCGCCGAGCAGCGCCGTCAGCGCGGCGAGCGAGCCGGCGGGCGTCCATTCCGCCATGCCGTCCGTCCAGACCAGCGTCGTCGGCTGCACGACGCCCTCGCGCGCCAGCCGTGCGAGCTCTTCGAGCTCCAGCGGGCCCTTGCTCGCATTGTCCGCCCCGACATACCAGTAAGCCGCCATGATCGCCCCCCGAAACCGTCAGCCCGGAGGACAGCATAGACGCGGCTGCGATTCTGCCTAGAGGCGACGGCTCGCTCCGCCCGGCCGCCCGGGCTAAGCTCCCGAAAGAAAACCGGGAGCGAAAATGTCGATCGAAGTCACCAGATGCGCCGACGAGGCCGGATTGCGCGCCTCCATGTCCTCGATCTGGCATTATTTCGGCCTGCCGCCGACAGACGAAGCGGTCGGCAATTTCGCTACCCTGGTCGGACCCGAGCGCGCCTTTGTCGCGCGCGACGACGGCGCGCTGGCCGGCGGGTGCTGCTCGTTTCCGATGGAGCTGACGACGCCCGGCGGCCGGGTGAAAACGGCCGGCGTCACCATGGTCGGCGTGCAGCCGACCCATCGCCGGCGCGGCGTGCTGACGGCGATGATGCGCCGCCAGCTCGACGATTGCCGGGAGCGCGGCGAGCCGGTCGCCTATCTCTGGGCGTCGGAGGAGCGGATTTACGGGCGCTTCGGCTACGGGCTGACCGGTCTTGCCGCCGACGTGGAGATTTCGCGCGACCGCGCGGATTTCTTCACCAAGGCGCCTACGGCCGGCCGCGTGCGGCTCCTGCGGCCGGCCGACGCCCTCGAAGCCGTCCGCGCCATCTATGGGCAAGTCGCAGCCTCCCGCCCCGGCATGTTCGCGCGCTCCGACGAATGGCTGAAGCGCCGCACCCTCGCGGACTCCCCATGGATGCGCGCGGGCGGGGGCGAACTCGTCTGCGCGCTGCTGGAGGTCGACGGCGCGCCCGCGGCCTATGCGCTCTATCGCTTCGACGCCAAATGGGAGCGCAATATCCCGGCCGGCGTCGTGCGCGTGGTCGAAGCCATGGCGACGACGCCCGACGCCATGCGGGCGATCTGGCGCTATCTGCTCGACCTCGACTGGTGCGCGACGATCAAGGCCGGCTTCCTGCCGGTCGACCATCCGCTGTTCCTGCTGTCGGCCGAGCCGCGCCGCATGCGCGCGGGCCTGCGCGACGGCTGCTTCGCGCGGCTGGTGGACGTCGATCAGGCCCTGCGCGCGCGCAAATACGGGGCGGGCGAGATCGTCATCGAGATCGCGGACGGCTTCTGTCCATGGAACTCGGGCCGCTGGCTGATCGGCGACGGCGGCGCGGCGCGGACGGATCGCGCGGCGGATATTTCCTGCGACGTCTCCGCGCTGGCGTCCGCCTGGCTCGGCGGCTTTTCCTGGGCGCAGATCGTCGCGTCCTCGCGCGCGAAAGCCGCGCGCGAAGAAGCGATCGCCCGCGCCGACCGCGTGTTCGAGCGGCGCGGCGCGCCGTGGGTTCCCGAAATATTCTAGCGCGCCGCCGGCGCGCCTGTGTCCGGAGGTTTTCCGAGCGCCATGATTCGCGACTACGTCCACGGCTATGACGCCGCCGAACAGCAGCGCCTGCAGGATCAGGCGGCGACCCTCGTCGATCTCCTGCACGGCGACACCGGCTATCCGGCGGGCTGCAGCGTGCTCGAAGCCGGCTGCGGCGTCGGCGCGCAGACGGTGACGCTCGCCGCGAATTCCCCGGAGGCGAAAATCACGTCGATCGACATTTCGGAAACCTCGCTCGCGCAAGCGCGCGCGGCCATCGCGGCGGCCGGCCTCTCCAACGTCGCCTTCATGCAGGCGAACATTTTCGACCTGCCGTTCGCCTCGGAGAGCTTCGATCACGTTTTCGTCTGCTTCGTCCTCGAACATATCCGCGATCCCGCGGCCGCGCTTGCGGCGCTCGCGCGCGTTCTCAAACCCGGCGGCACGATCACCGTCATCGAGGGCGATCACGGTTCGACCTATTTCCATCCGCGGAGCGCCCTCGCCGACCGCGCCGTCGATATTCTCGTCGAACTGCAGGCGCGCAGCGGCGGCGACGCCCTTATCGGGCGGCGTCTCTATCCCCTGCTCGTCGATGCGGGCTTTTCGGACGCGCGCGTCTCGCCGCGCATGGTCTATGTCGATGGCGGCCGCCCGCATCTGATCGACGGCTTCACGAGGAAGACCTTCGCCGCCATGGTTGCCGGCGTCCGCGAGCCCGCGCTCGCCGCAGGCCTCGCGACCGCGGAGGATTTCGACCGCGGCGTCGCCGATCTCCTTCGCGCCGCCGCGCCGGACGGGGTCTTCTGCTACACCTTCTTCAAGGCGGTCGCGCGCAAGCCTCGGGGTTGACGGAGTCGCGCGTTTCGCGCCGTCGTCGCGCTGGCGCCGGGCCCGCGGCCACGCTAGTCTTGCGCCATCGAACGACCGGACGGCGCGCAGACGCCGCCGGCGCAAGGGAGGAAAATCATGACAGAGGGCGCAGGCGCGCAGGCGCGCGAGGATTCGCATTCCACATCCACGGGCGGCGGCGCGCGACGCGCCGTTCCGATCGACCGCTCGATCGGCGCGGAACATCCGAAATTCGGCGGCGCCGCCGACGTCGCGGCGTTCGAG
Organism: Rhodoblastus sp.; assembly: GCA_036796555.1. Classification (GTDB taxonomy): domain Bacteria; phylum Pseudomonadota; class Alphaproteobacteria; order Rhizobiales; family Beijerinckiaceae; genus JAJXWB01. Next base: position 4,271 of record DAIRCS010000225.1, read on the forward strand.
AAAATCCCCTATTCGGAGCGTATCGCGGCGGCCAGCACCTTCGACGCGATCAAGCTCGGCGCCTCCGTCGATCCCAATGCGCCGGCGATCCAGTTCCTGCCCAACGCCAGCCACGAGGACGAGCCGGTCGTCATCACCTACGCGCAGCTCGTCGCGCGCATCACGCAGACGGCGAACGCCCTGCACGAACTGGGCGTCGGGCCCAACGACGTCGTCAGCTTCATGCTGCCGTTGCTGCCCCAGGCCTTCTTCACCCTGTTCGGCGCGGAGGCGGCCGGCATCGCCAATCCCGTCAATCCGCTGCTGGAGCCGCACCAGATCGCCGAAATCCTGGAGGCCGCCAACACCAAGGTTCTCGTCACGCTCGGCCCGCTGCCCGGAACGGACATCTGGGACAAGGTGATGAAAATTCGCGGCGGCCTGAAGAATTTGAAGGCCATCGTCGTCGTCGCCGGCCCCGGCGACGAGGCGAACGGAATTTATGAATTCGACAAGCTGGTGGCGCGGCAGCCGCACGACCGGCTCGTCAGCGGGCGCACGATCAAGGCCGAGGACACGGCCGCCTATTTCCACACGGGCGGCACGACCGGCACGCCGAAGCTCGTGCGCCACACGCACGGCAATCAGGTCTATCAGGCCTGGGTCTGCAATGTCATGCTCAAGAGCGAGCCGGGCGCGAACATCCTGTTCGGCATGCCGCTGTTCCATGTCGGCGGCTCGCTGACGCAGGCGCTGTCTACGCTCGCCGGCGGCGGCTGCCTCGTCATCCTCTCGCCGGCCGGCTGGCGCAACCCTAACGCCGTGCGCAACATCTGGCCGCTCGTGCAGCGCTATCGTCCTTCGGTGCTCGGCTCCGTGCCGACCGTTCTCGCCGCCACGCTCGCCGTGCCGACCGACGGCTTCGATCTCTCCAGCCTCAAGATCGCATCCGGCGGCGGATCGGCCATTCCGGTCGCCGTTTGCACGGCGCTCAACCAGCGTCACAACGTGCCGGTGCTCGAAGTCTACGGCATGACCGAGACGTCGAGCGTGCACACGATCTCCTATGCGGATCGTCCCGTGCGGCTCGGCTCGGTCGGACATCCCGTGCCGTATTCAAAGGTGCGCATCGTCAAGATCGACGCGGACGGCAATTACGCGGGCGATTGCGGCGTGAACGAGATCGGCGTCGTCGCGATGGCGGGTCCGGGCGTGTTCTCGGGCTACATGATGGACGAGCACAACAAGGGCGCGTTCGTCGAGCCGGGCTGGGTCAATTCCG
>DAIRCS010000226.1:0-5465 GCA_036796555.1 Rhodoblastus sp.
AGATCATCTCCGCATCGGACGGGTCGCGCTCGAGGCGCACGAGCTGTTCGCCCGCGGCGTCGATGTGCTCGGCCGTTTCGACCAGGAAGTCCCTGAGAATATCGTCCATCGATCCGCCCAACGCGGAGCCGGATCGATCCGGCTCCGAACCGCGGCGCGCGGACGCCGCAAGGCGGAATTATGAAAGGCCGGGGTTAAGGGAGGATTGAAATCCGCCCTCGATCACGCCGCATCGCTGGCGGGGGCCGCGTCTTCGCCGGTAGCCTCGACGGCCTTGGCGGCGCGCAGCGCCACGTGCTCGGGCGCGCTCGAAAGTTCGACGCCGTAGCCGATCTCGCGCGCGACGAGGCCGGTGTAATAGGCCTGGATGCCATGGGCGTCGACCGAACCGCCTTCGGGCGTCCCGGCGAGCAGCAGCGGCACATGCGCGGCGACGCGGGCGTTCGTCCCCTTCGACTCCACGGACAGGGTCGCGCCCTCGTCGGCGATCGTCACGGTGATGACGCCGCCGCGCGGCACGGCCGCAGCGGCGATCAGGCACATGTTGAGGACGAGCTTCACCTTGTTCTTCGGCAGGAGAATGCGCGGCGCGTTCCATTCGAGTTTCGTGCGCTCGTCGGCGATCAGGCCGCGCGCGACATTCTCGGCGTCGCCGGTGTCGATCGCCGCGCCCGCGGAGCCGGCGGCGCCGAAGGCGAGGCGGCAGAACTGCAGGCGGGCGGAGGCGGTGCGGGCGCTCTTCTTGATGAGGTCGAGCGCGAAGGTCCGCATGTCCTGATCCTTCTCGTCCTCCAGCACTTCGAGGCCGTTGACGATGGCGCCGACCGGCGAGATCACGTCATGGCAGACGCGCGAGCAGAGCAGGGCTGCGAGATCGAGCGGAGCGAGCGAGAAGACGAAGGGTTGGTCGGTCATGAGGCGATCCGGAAACGGGTTGGACGCGAGGCTCGGCGACCGGAAGGACGCCGCACGAAAAGCGCTACGCGGACGCGGCCTGAAACAGAGCCTTGCGCGCCGCGAATCATTCGCAGCCTGCGCGAATCGAGAAATAGCCCGGCCCGCCAGCGCTGGAAAGCGCCGCCAGAGTGCGGTTTGGCCGTTAACGCAGCGTTAAGGCCGCGCTCCCGCGGGAAGGAAATCGCAACGAAGGCCCCGCGCTCGCTTGATCCCTCGCGGCGGAATGTGCATGTCAGAGGCATGACCGAGCCAGGCACGCCGCTGACTGACGCCGAGCGCGACGCCTGCGCGCAGGCTTTCGCGCGCATCGCGCTTGCCGCCGGGCAGGCGGTGATGGAAGTCTACGCCGGCGATTGCGCGGCGCGCGCCAAGGCGGATTCGAGCCCGGTCACCGAAGCCGACGTGCGGGCTGAAGCGGTCATCCTCGCCGACCTGAAAGCGCAGTTTCCGGATCTGCCGGTCATCGCGGAGGAATCCGTCGCGCGCGGGGTCGTTCCGCGTTGCGGATCGCGCTTCATCCTGGTCGATCCGCTGGACGGCACGCGCGAATTTCTCGCGCGCAACGACGAGTTCACGGTCAATATCGCGCTGGTCGACGCGCATGCGCCCGTCGCGGGCGTCGTCTATGCGCCCGCGCTGTCGAAATTGTGGTTCGGCGGCGCGGCGGCCTTCGCCTGCGCGGCCGCGCCGAGCGGCGACCTGCCGCCGCAGGCGGAATGGCGCCGGATCGCGGCGCGGCCGCCGGGGCCTGAGGGGCTCGTGGCGCTGTGCAGCCGCTCGCACGGCGACGCCGGGACGGAGGATTTCCTGGCCGGACACAGGATCGCGCGGCGCGTGAACGCCGGCTCGTCGCTGAAGTTCTGCCTGATCGCGGAAGGAGCGGCGGACGTCTATCCGCGTTTCGGCCCCACGATGGAATGGGACATAGCCGCGGGCGAGGCCGTGCTGCGGGCGGCCGGCGGCCGGGTTCTGGGGCCGGACGGCGCGCCGCTGCGCTACGGCAAGGCGGCGCAGGATTTCCGCAACGGCGCCTTCGTGGCCTGGGGCAGGGCCGCCTGAATTTCCCGTCAACCTTTCGTTAACCATGCGGGCGCAGTCTGTCGCGCCAGAGCGCGCCGCCCTCCCTTGGGCGCGGTCGCGTCACGGGTTCACCATTTTCCGGCGGCAGATTCGGCGAAACGACGACTGCGGCGAGAGGAGCGGGCGATGACGAGGACACGTCGCGAAATTCTGATCCAGTCCATCGGCGCGGCCGCGGCTGCGGCGACGCCTTCGCTCGCCTTCGCGCGCGAGGCGCCGGGCGAGTTTTCCTCCAACGAGATCGTCAACAACGGCCACCGCTTCTTCGGCTCGGTGTCGCGCGGCCTGGCGCAGGGCATCGAGAAGGCGACCCGGCGCTGGGGCCGGCCCAACGCCTATATTCTCGGCCAGGAGGGCGGCGGCGCCTTCATCGGCGGCCTGCGCTACGGCGAGGGCCAGATGTACACGCGCAACGCCGGCGACCGGAAGGTCTACTGGCAAGGCCCCTCCATCGGCTTCGACGTGGGCGCCGACGGCGACCGCACGATGATGCTGGTCTACAACTTGCCGGCGGTCGAGAGCATCTATCGGCGCTTCGGCGGGCTCGACGGGTCGGCCTATCTGGTCGGCGGCTTCGGCTTCACCGCGCTGACGGCGGACCAGGTGGTGGTGGTGCCGATCCGCTCCGGTCTCGGCGCGCGGCTCGGGCTCAATCTCGGTTATCTGAAGTTCACGCCGACCTCGACCTGGAACCCGCTCTGACGGGCCGCTTTCGCCGGTTTGCACGGGTTGCGCGTCCTGAGCGGCGCGTGCGCCGCGACGCTTTGCGCGCGCGACGACGGCGTGGCATGGTCGCGCGTTTTCGATCGGCTGGGACTTTGCCGTTTTGATCGAACAGATCATGATTTTCATGCTCGGCGCCCTGTCCGCCGGGCTGCTGGCGCTTTTGACGCTGCCGGCCTTCTGGCGCCGGGCCCTGCGGCTGACGCGCCGGCGGCTGGAAATGCTGACGCCGCTGTCGATGGACGAGGTGGTCGCCGAGCGCGATCTCCTGCGCGCGGAATTCGCCGCCGAGCGGCGCCGGCTCGAACAGCGCATGGAAACGCAGGCCGACGCGCATGCGCGCGACCTCGCCGAACTTGGCCGTCGCGCCACCGAGATCGTCGGTCTGCGGAACGATCTCGCCAGGCTGCGCGGGGAGCACGCCGATCTCAGCTTCCGGCACGACGCGACCGTGCGCGACCTCGCCGAAGCCAACGGCGAGCGCGGCGCGCTGATCGTCGAGTTGAACGACGCCACGGGCCTGCACCAAGACATGCGGGCCCGTCACGACGCCTTGTCGGCCGCGCATGAGGACCTGCTGAGCTTGGCCGAAGACCGGCGCGTCGCGATCGTCGCGCTGGAGACGAAACAGGAAGGCCTGAACGCGCAAATCCGGGGGCTCGAAGGCGATATCGAGGCTCATGCGCGCACCGCGCGCAACGAGACCGAACGCGCACAGGGTTTTATGGAGGAACGCGATCTGCTCCTGAAGGACATGCGGTCCGCCGAGCAGATGACGCAGGCCGCACAAGCGCGGTTCGAGGCGGAACGCGATCGCATCGCGCAGATGCAGGACGAGGTGGAGAAAGCGCGCGCCGATCTCGACGCGGCCCACGAGGCGCAACGGCAGGCCGAGCGCGCGCGCGACACGGCGGCGCGCGCCCTTGGGCAGGCGAGAAGCGAGGCCGACGAATTGCAGCAGCGCCTCGCCGCCGCGCGCGAAGACGCCAAGGCCGCCAATCGCACGGCGGCCGATCGCGCCGAGGAATTGCGCGCGGAGATCGCGCGGCTGACGGGCGCGCTGGCCGCGGCGCGCGAGGCGCGCGGCGGCGATGCGGACATGGCGCAATTGCGCGAGGCGATCGTGGATATAGGCGCGCGCGTGGCGCGGATGTCGCCAGAGAGCGAAGCGCGCAAGCCGCAGTAAGGTCCGCGTCCTCGCAGGCCTTCGTCAGTGGCTGTCGCCGCCGACGCCGAGATTGGGCGGCCGCTTCACGAAGGGAATGAAGACGAGCATGACCGCGAAAATGAGCGCGATCAGGACGAAGACGTCGGCCAGCGCCATGACGAGCGCCTCGCGCCGCACGAAGCCCATCAGCTTCTTCATCGCCGCGACATTGGCGTCGGAGCCCATCGGCGCATAGGCGCCCGTCAGCGTCGACATCCATTGCTGCGCGCGTTCGGACGACCAGGTCACCTGCTCGCGCAGGCGCGTCAGATGCTGGTCCCAGCGATTGTTGATGAACGTGTTGATGATGGCGAGGCCGACCGCGCCGCCGAGATTGCGCGTGAGATTGAACAGGCCGGACGCATTCTTCATCTCGTGCGGCGCGAGCGTGCCCATGGCGACCGAATTGATCGGGATCATGCACAGCATGAGCGAGGAGCCGCGGAAAATCTGCGGAATGAACAATTCCCAGAAATCCCAGTCCTTCGTCACATAGCTCATCATCCAGCAACTGATCGCGAAATTCATGAAGCCGATCGCCAGCAGGATGCGCGCGTCCACGCGCGTCATCACGCGGCCGATCAATGGCGCGGACAGCATCTGCGTCATGCCGGTGACGAACATGGTCTCGCCGATCTGCAGCGCGGTGTCGCCGCGCACGCGGGCGAGATAGACGGGATAGATGTAGGTGAGGCCGTAGAGGCCGATGCCGAGCACGAAGGAGAAGGTGCTGCCGGCCCAGAAACTGCCGTTGCGGATCTTGAGATCGACGACGGGATTTTTCGAGACGTAGGAGCGCCAGAAGAAGATGCAGGCGCCGAGGGCCGACGCGAAGGCGGCGTAGACGATGGCGCTTTCCTCGAACCAGTTCTTCGAGGGGCCTTCCTCCAGCACGTATTCGAGCGCGCCGAGGAAGACGGCCATGGAAATCAGGCCGCTCCAGTCGAAGCCCTCGAGCAGTTTGAGATTGGGTTCGTCGAAGTCGATCAGGAACCACGAAATCAGCGTGACGCCGACGCCCGGAATGATGTTGACGAGAAACAGCCAATGCCAGGAGAAGACGTCGGTCAGGTAGCCGCCCGCCGTCGGGCCGATGGTCGGCGCCAAGGTCGCGACGAGGCCGATGACCGGCTGGATGATGATGCGCTTCTCCGGCGGGAAGATCGTGAAGGCGCTGGCGAAGACCGTCGGGATCATGCCGCCGCCGATGAAGCCCTGCAGCGTGCGGAAGAAGATCATCTGGTCGATCGACGTCGACTGGGCGCACAGGAAGCTCGTCAGCGTGAAGCCGCCGGCGCAGACCGTGAAGACGATGCGCGTGGAGAAGGCGCGCGACAGATATCCCGACAGCGGGATCATGATCACTTCGGCGATCAGGTAGCTCGTCTGCACCCAGGTGACTTCGTCGGCGCCGGCCGACAGGCCAGCCTGGATTTCGCCGAGCGAGGCCGAGACGATCTGGATGTCGAGGATCGACATGAACATGCCGAACACCATG
>DAIRCS010000227.1:0-2325 GCA_036796555.1 Rhodoblastus sp.
GGCCGATGTTGCCTTCCTGGATGAGGTCGAGGAACTGCAGGCCGCGGTTGGTGTATTTCTTGGCGATGGAGATGACGAGGCGCAGGTTGGCCTCGACCATTTCCTTCTTGGCCTGACGGGCTTCGCGCTCGCCCTTCTGCACCATCTGCACGATCTTGCGGAATTCCTGGATTTCCAGGCCTGTCTCGGTGGCCAGCGCATGGATCTCGCCGCGCAGGTCCCTGATCGCTTCCTTCTCCTTGCCGACGAATTCACGCCAGCCCTTGGCGCCGAGCTTGCCGACGCGAAGGGTCCATTTCGGATCGAGCTCGGAGCCCTGGTAATTCTTCAGAAAATCCTCGCGGCCGACGCCATGGCCTTCGGCCGTGCGCAGCAGGCGCGTCTCGGTGCCGATGAGCCGCTTGTTGATGTCGTAGAGCTGCTCGACCAGCGCGTCGATGCGGTTCTGGTTGAGCGAGAGGCTCTTCACGTCGCCGACGATCTCTTTCTTCAGCGACTTGTACTTGCGCTCCTGCGCGGGCGTCAGCGCCTCGTTCTTCAGCTTGTTCTCGACGTTCTGGTCCTGCAGGCGGCGCAGCTTCTTGTAGGCGTCGGCGATGCGGTCGAAGGTCTCGAGCACCTGCGGCTTCAGTTCGGCTTCCATCGCGGAGAGCGACACGGAATTCTCCATGTCGTCTTCCTCGTCGAAATTGCTTTCGCCTTCGGGCGTCTCGCCGTCGAGGCCGGGCGGGGGATTTTCCGGCGCGGTCGCGGGCGCGGCCACGGCGCCGTCGGTCTTCGGCGTGTTCTTGCCGTCGGGGCCGGCGTAGGTCGCCTCGAGGTCGATGATGTCGCGCAGCAGAACCTTGCCTTCGTTCAGCTCGTCGCGCCAGATGATGATGGCCTGGAAGGTCAGAGGGCTTTCGCAGAGGCCCGCGATCATCGCCTCGCGGCCGGCCTCGATGCGCTTGGCGATGGCGATTTCGCCCTCGCGCGACAGAAGCTCGACCGAGCCCATCTCGCGCAGATACATGCGCACGGGATCGTCGGTGCGGTCGGCCGGCTCCGAGGCGCGCGTCGCCACGACAGCCGGACGCGGATTGCTCTCGACGAGATCGCCGCCTTCGGCCTCGTCGTCGTCGCCACCTTCCTCGCCTTCGCTGTCGTCGTTGTCCTGATCCTCGGTGACGGTGATGCCCATCTCCGAGAGCATGGCATAGACGTCCTCGATCTGGTCGGAGGAAACCTCTTCCGACGGCAGGACGGCGTTCAATTCGGCATAGGTCACGAAGCCGCGCTTCTTGGCGGCCTTTATCATCTTCTTGACCGCGGCGTCGCTCAGGTCGAGCAATGGGCTGTCGGTCGTCTCCGCGACAGCCGCGCCTTCGCCTTCCGGCTTCTCTTCGTCTTTTTTCGCCATCAAGTGCACTCCGAACCCGCTGTGGGGCGCAGCCGGCGCGTCCGCATACGCGCCGGTCGGTCACGCCGAAAGGCGGCCGCGCGGCCCTGTCGAATCGCTCGGAGCGAAAATCGCAGGCCGACGCCTAACCGCCTCTTAACCATGGACGCTATCGCGCCCGAAAAATTCCCTTGGCGCCTGCGCGCCGAAAGACTCCTCGTCACCAATCCGCGCGCGTGGTCAAAGCCCGAAGGCGGCCGCCTCACAATTCTTTCGACGAGCGTCCCGACGGGGTCCCGAAACCTTCGATGACCGCCTCTGCCCCGTCCAATGTGGAGAGCTGACCCTGTATGTCCTGCAATCGCGCGAGATTGCGGTCGGTCGCATCCTCCGCCAGAGCGGCTTCCGCGGCGACCAATTCCCTATGTAACGCCTTGGTCCTGCGATGCAAGGCCAGAGCCTGATTGAGGGCGTGCCGGGCGTCGGACACATCGGCCGAGGGACGAACCGACCACAGGGTCGAGATGGCCGCCATGGCGTCCAGCCGGTCGAGGACGGGCCTCAGCCCGCCGTGCTCGATCTCGGCGCGCAGGTCCGCCGCCGCCTCGCCCGCGCTGGCCGCGGACAAGACGAAATCCCGGAGCCGCGCGAGGTCGGGATTGCCGATCTCGAGCGCCGCCAGCTCTTCGGGCTGCTCGACAGCAAGATCGGGGTGATTGCAAATCAGCAATAGAATCAAAGCTTCGCGCGGGGCGATGGCTTTCGGTCCGCCGGCGAACAGGCTGGAGCGGGCGAGCGCCGGGCTGACGATGAGGGGCGCCGCCTCCCGCCGCCAGCCGCCGTTCTGGCCGCCGAACGAGCCGCCGCGCTGGCGGGGTTCCCACCCCCGGCGGGCGCCGCGCGGCCGGGCGCGGCCCAACAGGGCGGGGGCCCGGGCCCAGAATTCC
>DAIRCS010000227.1:2335-5460 GCA_036796555.1 Rhodoblastus sp.
CGCTGGCGAGAACCCGAACGCCGCCCCGCCCAGCGCCGCGGGTCCGGTCGCGGCCGAACAGGGCGGAGACGCGGCCCGAGAATTCCTCGCGATAATGGCGGCGCAGGTTTTCGTCGCCGATCGCCTGCAGGGACTGGAAGGCGCGGGACTCGAAGGAGGCGCGGCGCTCGGGCGTGTCGAGCGGCTGGGCCTCCAGCTCCCGCTGCCAGAGCACGTCGACCAGGGGCTTGGCCTCGGAAATTACGTCCTCGACGGCGGCGGGGCCGGCCGAGCGGACGAGATCGTCGGGGTCCTGCCCGTCGGGCAGGAAGGCGAAGCGCAGCGAGCGGCCGGGGCCGATCAGGGGCAGGGCGGTCTCGATCGCCCGGAACGCCGCCTTGCGGCCGGCCCGATCGCCGTCGAAGCAGAGAATGGGTTCTTCCGCCATGGCCCAGAGCAACTGGACCTGCTCGGGCGTCAGCGCCGTGCCGAGCGGCGCGACCGTGTCGGGAAAGCCCGCCGTGTGCATGGCGATGACGTCGACATAGCCCTCGACCGCGATAACGCGGCTGGACTTGTGGGCGGCGGCCCGCGCGCGATGATGGTTGTAGAGGCACTGGCCCTTGTGGAAGAGCGGCGTCTCCGGGGAATTCAGGTATTTGGCCTGCGCTTCCTTGTCCAAGGCGCGTCCGCCGAAAGCGATGACGCGGCCGGAGCGGTCGCAGATCGGAAACATCACGCGATCGCGGAAGCGGTCGTAGGGGACGGCGATGTCCTCGCCGTGCACCAGCAGGCCCGCCTCGATCATGGTGGGGCCGTCGACATCCTTGCTCGCCAGGAAATCGCGCATCGCGAATTTTTCGCGCGGCGCGTAGCCGAGGCGGAACTCCTTCTGCAGCGCCGGGCCAAGGCCGCGGTCGGCGAGATAGCCGCGGGCGCGGGCGCCTTCGGGCGCCTGCAACCGCGTCTCGAACCAGCGGGCGGCGAGTTCCAGCGCCTCGTGCGTCGAGGCGCGGCGGGCCTCGCGGGCTTCCTCCTCCGCCGTCATTTTCGGCAGGGCGAGGCCGGCGTCGGCGGCGAGGCGCTCGACCGCCTCGGGGAAGCTCACGCCCTCCGTCTCCATGACGAAGTCGAAGATGTTGCCGTTCTTGCCGGCGGAAAAATCGAAGAAACGCGCCTTCTGGTCGTTGACGTAGAAAGAGGGGGTTTTTTCCGCCGTGAAGGGCGAAAGCCCGCGCCATTCGCGGCCTTCCTTCTTCAGGCGCACGCGCCGGCCGGCCACCTGCGACATGGGCAGGCGGGCCTTGATCTCCTCCAGAAAGCTCGGCGGAAAGCGCATGGAACCTTTTCGCGCAACGATTGCGCCATCCCTATATAACAGCCGCGAAGCACGAGGCGGGTTCCGTCCCCGCTTTCAACAGGTCGAGGGATGAGAAATATGCGCAGCGCCGCCCGGTTTTTCGAAATGAAGCGCAAGGGCGAAAAGATCGCCATGCTGACGGCCTACGACGCGCCGACCGCCCGCGCGCAGGCGGCGGCCGGGGTCGACCTCATCCTGGTCGGCGACAGCGTCGGCACCAACATGCTGGGCTATGCGAGCGAGCGCGAGGTCCAGCTTTCCGACATCGCCCACCATACCCGCGCCGTGCGGCGCGGCGCGCCGGACATGTTCGTCGTTTCCGACCTGCCGTTTGCGACCTACCAGGGTCCGGAGCAGGCGGTCGCCAATGCGAAAATCCTGGTGGAGGCCGGCGCCGACATGGTCAAGTTCGAGGGGCCGCTGCCGGAGATCGTGCGCGCCATCAAGGGCGCCGGGATCGCGGTGTGCTGCCACCTCGGCCTCGAGCCGCAGAACCACGAGGAAAAGCGGCTGAAGGGCAAGACGGCGGACGAGGCGCGCAAGCTGGTCGAGGATTCCAGGGCGCTCGACGAAGCCGGCATGGACATGCTGGTGCTGGAAGTGATTCCAGAGGATGTCGGCGAGGCCGTGACCCAGGCGATCAAGGCGCCGACGATCGGCATCGGCGGCGGCCGCAAGACCGATGGACAGGTGCTGGTGATCGTCGACGTGCTCGGCTTCACCGACGCCAATTTCAAGCACAACAGGCGCTACGCCGAGGTTGGCGCGGCGATGCGGCAGGCGGCGGCGGCCTATGTGGCGGACGTGAAGTCCGGCGCGTTTCCGGCGGAGGCCAACGCCTTCAAAATGCCGGCGTCGGAGCGGGAGGCGTTTCTGGGGTAGCGCCCAGATCGGGCGTTCCGAGGCCGGTCGAATTTATTTTGTAACTACAATATAGTTGACGCAGGCTCGTATTTCGGGCACAGACATGATCATCACATGGGACGAGGCCAAGCGGCTCGCCAATTTAGATAAACACGGCCTCGATTTTTCCATGCTGACGCTCGAATTTTTCGAGCGGTCTCTGGTTATTCCGGCGCGCTCGTCACGTTTCAAGGCTGTCGGTCGGCTTGCCGATCAAGTCCTTGTCGTGGTGTTCGCGCCGCTGGGGACCGAGGCGATCGCCGTTATTTCGATGCGCGCAGCCAGCAGAAACGAGAGGGTTCTGTTCGATGAGCGGCAAGCGAACCGTTAGTGGAGGCGAGAAGCCGGCCGCGCGTGACTACGCCCGCGCCGATCTCGACGACGTTTCGGATAACGGCGAGATTTCTCCGGAGGAAATGGCGTCGGCCCGGCCGTTTGCCGAGGCGTTCCCAGGGCTCGCCGACAGCATCAGGCGAGGGCGGGGCAGGCAAAAGGCGCCGACCAAGCAACTGATCAGCATCCGTCTCGACAAGGCGGTGGTGGACGCCTTCAAATCGACCGGCGAAGGCTGGCAAAGCCGGATCAACGAGGCGTTGCGCAAGGTCGCGCCGAAATAGCGGCGTCATCCATCGCATTTGCCACCCGTCGCCCTTTCCCCTATAAGCCGCGCGCGCCCGTTTCCGACACCCCTGGAGGCGTGGGCGCGTTTTCTGCGCATGGGCTTGTCCGAAAAGTTTGCAACTTTTGCGGGCCTATGCGTGCAACCGAAGGACTGAACGATGGCCGAGACGAAGATTCTCGCGGCCTCGGTCCGCAGCGGGACAGGCAAGGGGGCCGCCCGCAGCGTACGCCGAGAAGGCCGCATTCCCGCAGTGATCTACGG
>DAIRCS010000228.1:0-5448 GCA_036796555.1 Rhodoblastus sp.
TCGATTTCGGCGGCGTGATCTCGGTCACGCTGTTCGAGCGCCATCGCCTGAGCGAACGCCTGCTCGGCCTGCCCGAGGGAACGCTGACCTGGCGCGGCCCCTTCGATCCGCAGGGCGACGCGCTCTGGCGCGATATGCTGGACGGCCGCATCAGCGAGCGCGACTATTGGGCCCTGCGCGCGAAGGAAACCGGCGATCGCGTCGGCGAGAACTGGGACATGCTCGCCATGATCCGCCGCACGATGGGCGACGATCCCAATCTGCACATCCGGCCGGAGGCGCGCGACTTCGTTTTTCTGGCCAAGGCCGCCGGCCGCCGCGTCGGCGTTCTCTCCAACGAACTGGAACTGTTCTACGGCGCCGACACAATGGCCAGGCTCGACATATTGAGACTGATGGACGGTCTCGTCGACGCCACGCACACGAAAATCCTCAAGCCCGATCCGCGCGCCTATGCGCTCGGCTGCGAGGTGCTGGGCCTCGCGCCGCAAGATGTCGTCTTCGTCGACGATCAGGCGCGCAATGTGGAAGGCGCGAGGCGAGCCGGGCTCATCGCGATCCACTTCGACGTCGCCGACCCCGCACGTTCCTTCGCCGAAGCCGCCGACGCGCTCGACCTCTGAGGCCAGGTCGTCGCCGACGCATGGTGCGACAATCTCGCCGCCTGCCTGACGCCGCCGCTGATCGCGGCGCGACATATGGAGCGCCAGCCGCAACGTCGCCGATCTCGTCGCGCGGCCCCATGACGAATATGAATCCGCGCGCGAAAAATTCGAGATCAGAAGATCGAATAGGCGCCGTCGATGAGGAACATCTCGGCCGTGTGATAGGACGAGCCCGCGCTCATGATGTAGACCGCGACCGCCGCGAAATCCTCCGGCTTGCCGAAGCGGCGCATGGGAATGCGCGGCATGACGTTGGACACGAACTTGTCGTTCGCAAACAGGCCGCCCGTCATTTCCGATTCGATCCAGCCCGGCAGCACGCAATGCGCGGTCACGCCGTAGCGGGCGAGTTCCACCGCCAGCGCGCGGATAATGGAATTCAACGCGCCCTTGGTCGCCGCATAATGCTCGTTGCGCGCCGTGCCCGATATGGACGCCAGGCTCGATGTGGCGACGAGCCGCCCGAAAGCGTCGCCCTTGCCGGCCCGGTCGCGCATGTGGCGCGCGGCGTGCTGCAGGGTCAGCACGGCGCCGTCGAGATTGGTGGCGAGCATCTGCCGCCATTCGCTCTGCGGCCGGTCGATGAATGAGCTGCGTCCGCCGCCGCCGATGCCGGCATTGGCGAAACATCCGTCGACGCGCCCGTATTTCGCAAGAGTCTCGTTGAAGGCGCGTTCGATCGAGGCGGGATCGGACACGTCGCACTGGCGCGCCTCACACTTGCCGTTGGCGAGCGTCTTGAGCGCGGCGGCGTTCTTCTCCTCGTTGCGGCCCCAGATGGAAACGGCCGCGCCCGCCGCCGCCATGCCCTGCGCCATGCCGAGGCCTATGCCGCCATTGCCGCCGGTGACGATGACGACGCGGCCTGTGAGATCGAAGAGCGACACCTGTTCCTCCTGAAATGGATTCTTGCCGCCTCATTTTAGTTGCGACGGAAAAATGAGCAAACGCGAAGCTCGCGACGCGCAGGATGCGCCATGTGCCCTTTGGCGCCTCGCCTTGGCCAGTCAAATGCTACGCGTTTCCTTGCAACGGCGAACGACTGATCGGCGCCGTTCGAATTGGGGAAACATCATGATCAGGATTCTGACCACCACCGCGATCGCGGCGGCCTGTGCGAGCGCCGCCGTATTGACCAGCGCCAACGCCGCGCCCCGCGCCGATCGCTGGTTCGAATGCCAGCAGGGCTGGCAGAACCATCAATGCACGACGGACGGCGTGACGACGAGCGCGCGCGTGCGCCGTATCCTCTACGTTCCGCCGCCGCCGCGTCCGGACCCCGAGATTCCGCGCATCGAAATCCATCCCGAAGGCAACGGGTCCGTCGCCGCCGGCGGCGGGGCTGGTGGAGGCGGCGGCGGAGGCGGAGGCGGAGGCCGCTGACGCCTGAATCAGAACGGGACGGATGCAAATTGCGTCCGCCCCGTCTGCATCGCCGGCGATTGACAACAGGCCCTGCGTCCCGATTCTGTGCGGCGAAACAAATTGGGAAACGCCATGGCCTACGAAACGATCCGCGTCTCAGTCGAAGACCATATCCAGACCATCACCCTGCATCGTCCGGACAAGCTCAACGCCTTCACCCGGCAGATGATGGACGAGATGATCGCCGCCTTCGACGAGGCGGACGCCAATGACGACGTGCGCGTCGTCATCGTTACCGGCGAGGGCCGCGCCTTCTGCGCCGGCGCCGATCTGTCGGCTGGCGCCAGCACGTTCGAACTTTCCGCACGCAAGGACCGCGCCCAGCCGAAGGCGACCGGCGACGGCAAGACGAATTATTCCGACGAAGCGATCCGCGACGGCGGCGGCCGCGTGACGTTGCGCATCTTCAAATCGCTCAAACCCGTCATCGCCGCCATCAACGGCCCGGCCGTCGGCATCGGCGCGACCATGACCCTGCCGATGGATATCCGCCTCGCCTCCACCGAGGCGCGCATGGGCTTCGTGTTTTCGCGGCGCGGCATCGTGATGGAAGCGGCCTCGAGCTGGTTCCTGCCCCGTCTCGTCGGTCCGCAGCAGGCGCTGGAATGGGTCTATTCCGGCCGCGTCTTCAATGCCGAGGAAGCGCTGCGCGGCGGCCTTGTACGGAGGGTCCTGCCGCCCGACCAGTTGCTGCCGGAAGCAAGAAAGCTCGCCAGGGAAATCGTCGACAACGCATCGCCGGTTTCGATAGCGCTGATGCGCCAGATGGTCTGGCGCATGCTCGGCGCCGACGACCCGATGGAGGCGCACAAGATCGACTCGCGCGGCATCTTCGAACGCGGCCGCTCCGCCGACGTGAAGGAAGGCGTGATGAGCTTCCTCGAAAAGCGGCCAGCCAGGTTCCCGGACAAGGTCTCGAAGGACATGCCCCCCTATTTCCCGTGGTGGGAAGAGCGGAAATACAAGTGACGCCACCTGTCATCCCGGACAGCCCACAGGGCTGATCCGGGATCCAGAGCCAATGTCGAGAGACGTCGTGCTGGATCCCCGCTTTCGCGGGGATGACAGATTCGCCTACTGCGCCGTTTGCGCCTTGCGGCCCTTGCCGCTCGACAGGCCCATCTGCTTGGCGATCACCTGAAGCATGATCTCGTTGGCGCCGCCGCCGATGGCGGTCAGGCGGATATCGCGCATGATGCGCGAAATCCGCGATTCCCACATGTAGCCCTGGCCGCCCCAGAATTGCATGCAGGCGTTGGGAATCTCCAGCGCCAGCTTGCCGGCGAGATATTTGGCGATCGACGCCTTTTCCGTCACGTCGCCGCCGTCGATGTAGAGTTCAGCCGCGTTCCAGGAGATCGCGCGCAGCGCTTCGACCTCCGAATGCATGGCCGCGAGCTTGTGCTGGATCGTCTGCATGTCGATCAGCGCCGAGCCGAAGGCCTTGCGCTCGCGCACATAGTCGATGGTGATGCCGATCGCCGTCTCCAGCATGGCGACGGCCTTGGCCGCCGCATAGAGTCGCTCTTCCTGGAACTGCTCCATCTGGTAGGTGAAGCCGCGCCCCTCCTGGCCGATGCGATGCCGCACGGGCACGCGCACGTTGTCGAAGAAGATCTGCGCCGTGTCGGAGGCGTGCAGGCCGAGCTTCTTCAGCTTGCGCGCGACTTCCACGCCCTTGGTCTTCATCGGCACGATGATCAGCGATTTGTTGCGATGCGCCTGGCCGTCGGATGTATTGGCCAGCAGGCACATCCAATCGGCCTGCACGCCATTCGTGATCCACATCTTCGAGCCGGTGATGACGTAATCGTCGCCGTCGCGTACCGCCCGCGTGCGGATCGAGGCGACGTCCGAGCCGGCGCCCTCTTCCGACACGCCGACGCAGGCCACCATCTCGCCTGCGATCGCAGGCGCGAGAAACTCGCGCCGCAATTCATCCGACCCATGCTTGGCGAGCGCCGGCGTCGCCATGTCGGTCTGCACGCCGAGCGCCGTGGCCACGCCGCCGGCGAGCGCACGGCCCCATTCCTCCGCCGCGATCATCGAATAGGAATAATCGAGCCCGAGCCCGCCAAACGCCTCCGGCTTGGAGATGCCGAGAAAGCCCGCCGCGCCGGCCTTTTTGAACAATTCATGCGCGGGAAAAATGCCCGCGTCCTCCCATGCGTCGGCATACGGATCGATTTCCGTCTGCACGAATTTGCGCATGGAGCGGCGGAGTTCTTCGTGTTCTTGCGTGAAAATCATCATCTATCCTTGGCCGTCATTGCGAGGAGCATAACGCGAAGTCGGATATATCCGACTTCGAATCATGCGACGAAGCAATCCATCCTCGACTCTGGATCAGTCTCCGGTGGATAGATTGCTTCGCCCGCAATGACGCGGCGTGTTGACTGCTAACCCGGCAGATCCAGCACCTGCTTGGCGACGATATTGCGCTGCACCTCGCTCGACCCGCCGTAGATCGTCGCCGGGCGCGACAGCCAGTAATGCGCGAGCGCATCGAGACTGTCGTTGCCATAGGTGACAGCCTCGTCGATCGAGCCGTTTTCGGCGGACATTTCCACCAGCGCCTCGGTGATCTTTTGATAGGTCGCGGTCGCGAATATCTTGAGGATCGACACGTCGGGCCCGAGCGCCTCACCGCGCCGCAGAATATCGGCGAAGCGCGAATAGGCTTCCGTCAGGTCGGCCACGTCGAGCCGCAATTGCGTGAACTTGTCGCGGAACCGGTCGTCCTCGAAGGCGCCGGTCGCGCGGCCAAGCAGCGCGAGACGGTTGAGAGCGACCTGCGACAGTTTCGGCGAACCGAGGAAAATCCGCTCGAAGCCGAGCAGCGCCTTGGCCATCGTCCAGCCTTCGTTGACCTTGCCGACGATGTTCTCCTTCGGCACGCGCACATTGTCGAAAAAGGTCTCGCAGAATTCTTCATGCCCGCCGAGCGTCATGATCGGCCGGCGCGTCACGCCGGGCGTCGAAAGATCGACCAGCAGGAAGGAAATGCCTTCCTGCTTTTTCGCCTGCTTGTCGGTGCGCACGAGCAGGAATATCCAGTTGGCGTCCTGCGCCAGCGTCGTCCAGGTCTTCTGGCCGTTGACGACCCAGTGATCGCCGTCGAGCACCGCTTCCAGACGGAGCGACGCGAGGTCGGATCCAGCGTTCGGCTCGGAATAGCCCTGGCACCACACGTCTTCGCAGGCCAGAATCCGCGGCAGATAGGTCTGGCGCTGCTCCTCGCTGCCGTAGTTGATGAGCAGCGGCCCGAGCATGACGATGCCCATGTCGGGCGCGCGCGGCACGCCGGCGCGGTCGAGCTCCTCGAGATAGGCGATCTGCTTGGAAACCGACATGCCCA
>DAIRCS010000229.1:0-5372 GCA_036796555.1 Rhodoblastus sp.
CGGACCAGACGTCGCGCATCTGCACCATGTTGCCGAAGCGCAGGCCGCGCGAATTTTCGGTCGGCTCCTTGTTGGTGAGCTCGAGCAGCGGCACTTCGAGGATCGGGTTCTCCTTGTAGAAGCCCTCCGCCTTCACCTTGGCGTAGGCCGCCTTGGTGATCGGCAGATAGCCGGACTTCTTGTGCAATTCGATCTGGCGATCGGTCTCGGACAGGAAGCTCAGGAACTTCGCGACGCCCTTGTATTCCTCCGCCGACTTGCCGCCCATGACCCAGAGCGAGGCGCCCCCGATGATCGAATTCTGCGGCGCGCCAGGCACGTCGGGATAATAGGGCATGGGCGCGGCCGTATAGGCGAATTTCGCATTGGCCTTCACGTTGCCGTAGAAGCCGATCGAGGTCAGGAAGATCGGGCATTCGCCCGATGTGAAGCGCCCTTCGCCGCTGTTGGCGCGGCCCGAATAATCGTAGGTCTTGTCTTTCTGCAATTCGGCGAGCGTCGACAGGAATTTCACGTGCAGCGGCGAATTGAACTTGAGCTGCGTGTCGAAACCGTCGAGGCCGTTGGCCTTCGTGCCGATCGGGACGTTGTGCCAGGCGGAGAATTGCTCGACGATCGCCCACGGCGCCCAGGCGTTGGAGAAGCCGCAGGTCGGCGAGGTCGCGTGCAGCTTCTTGGCGGCCTCGAAGACCTCCGGCCATGTCTGCAGCTTGGCCGGATCGACGCCGCCCTTTTCCAGCGCGTCCTTGTTCAGCCACATGACCATGGAGGACGAGTTGAAGGGAAACGACAGCATCTCGCCCTTCAGCGTCGAGTAATAGCCGGTGATCGTCGTCAGATAGGCCTTGGGGTCGAACTTCTCGCCGGATTCCGCCATCAGTTGGTAGACCGGCTTCACCGCGCCCTTGGCCGCCATCATCGTGGCCGTGCCGACCTCGAACACCTGCAGGATGTGCGGCGCCTGGCCGGCGCGGAAGGCGGCGATGCCGGCGTTCATCGTGTCGGCGTAGCCGCCCTTGTAGACGGGCGTGACCTTGTAGTCGCTCTGCGCCGCGTTGAAGTCGTTGGACAGCTTGACGATGAGATCGTTGTTGGCGCCCGTCATGGCGTGCCACCACTGGATTTCCGTGGCGGCGAGCGCCGGCAGGCTGGCGCCGGACAGAAGAAGGGCGGCCAAGGCGAAGCGTTTCATGTCGAACTCCCTAAAGTCTCACGGGGCGGCTTCTAGCGACCGCCCTCTTCAGGTCCGTGACATATTCATGACCGAGCCATGACAAGCCGGCAAGTGTGCGGGCAAGGCGCTGGGGGCCTCAGGCCGCGCGGATCATGTCGGCGGCCTTCTCGCCGATCATGATGGTCGGCGCATTGGTGTTGCCGCCGATCAGCGTCGGCATGATCGAGGCGTCGACAATGCGCAGGCCCTCGAGCCCGTGCACGCGCAATTGCGCATCGACCACGGCCGTCCGCGGATCGGGACCCATCATGCAGGTGCCGACCGGATGGTAGACCGTATCGACGCGCCGGCGCAGGAAGTCGCGGATCTGGTCGTCGCTCTCGACGCCTTCACTGAACATCTCGCCCGTGGCCTGCGACTTGAGGGCCGGCGCCTCCATGATCCGCCGCGTGAGCCTGAAGCCGGCGACCATCGCCTCGAGGTCCTCGACCTCGCCGAGGAAGTTCGGATCGATGAGGGGCGGCGCCGACGGATCGGCGCTCGCCAGCGCCACCGCGCCGCGGCTTTTCGGGCGCAGCAGGCAGACGTGGCAGGAGAAGCCGTGTCCGAGATGCATCTTGCGCGCGTGATCGTCGACCGTGGCGACGACGAAATGCAATTGCACGTCGGGAATGTCGAGGTCGGGCCTTGTCTTCAGGAACCCGCCGGCCTCCGCGAAATTGCTGGAGACGCAGCCGGTGCGCTCGCGCTTGTAGCGGGAAATATCTCCGATCATCTTCCAGGCGCCGCGCAGGCTGTAGCCCATGGTGTCGAGAGACCTGGTGGTGTAGTTGAAGATCGCGTCGGGATGATCCTGCAGATTGCCGCCCACGCCCGGCAGATGGTGGACGGGCGCGACGCCGATCCTCTGCAGCGCGATCGCGTCGCCCACGCCCGAGAGCATCAGCAGTTGCGGGCTGCCGAAGGCGCCGCCGGCGAGAATCACCTCGCGCCGCGCGCGCACGGTCTTCGTCTGGCCGCCGATTCGGATTTCGGCGCCGACCGCGCGCTTGCCGTCGAACAGGATCTTGCGAATCTGGGCGCCGGTCTGGACCGAAAGGTTGGGACGCTTGCCGATATAGGGATGGATGTAGGCGCGCGCGGCGCTGCAACGCTCGCCGTTGATCTGGGTCACCTGATATACGCCGCAGCCCTCCTGCTGCGCGCCGTTGAAATCCGACGTCAGCGGGAGCTGGCATTCGCGGACGGCGTCGAGGAAGCGCTGCTGGAAGGGATTGCCGGTGCGCAGTTCCGCGACGTTGAGCGGGCCGCCGCGCCCGTGGAATTCGTCGGCATGCGTCTCGTTGTTCTCGGACTTCTTGAAGTAGGGCAGCACGTCGGCGTAGGACCAGCCGGGATTGCCGAGCGAGGCCCAGTGATCGTAATCCCAGGCGTGGCCGCGGATGTAGACCATGGCGTTGATGCCGGAGGAGCCGCCGAGCATCTTGCCGCGCGGCTGATAGCCGCGCCGCCCGCCGAGACCCTTCTGCGGAACCGTCTCGTAAGCGTAGTTGCGGATCTTGCGCGGCAGCATGATGGCGGCGGCCAGCGGCGTCCACACCATCCAGTGCTTGCCGTCGTCGCCGGCCTCGAACAGGCCGACGCTGGTCCCGGGATCTTCGCTCAGCCTGCCGGCGACCACGCAGCCGCCCGATCCACCGCCGAGAACGAGAAAGTCGTATTCTTCCACGGCCTGCCTCCCCTTTTGTTGTTTAGGCGTAAACTATACCGGTTTGCCGCCGCGCGGGAGTCCTTTGACGCGGCGGTTTGCCATTTCCCGAAGCGACCGGCAGGATCGCCGCAAAACGACTGGAGACGCCCGATGACGCCCATGGTGCTGACGCTGATCGGCGACGACAAGCCCGGCCTCGTCAATACGGCGTCCGCGGCGGTGGCGGCGCATGGCGGCACATGGCTCGAAAGCCGGCTCGCGCGGCTCGCGGGCAAATTCGCGGGCATCGTGCTGATCGAGGCGCCGGACGAAAAAACTTCCGCGCTGACCGAGGCCCTGCGCGCGCTCGAAAGCGCCGGCCTGAAGATCGCGGTCGAGCGCGGCGCGACGCAGGCGGCGCCATCGGCGCACGGGCGTCACATCGACATCGAGATCGTCGGCAACGAACGGCCGGGAATCGTGCGCGACCTGACGCAGACGCTGAAAAACCTCGGCGCGAATATCGAGGAATTTTCGAGCGGCGTGGAAAGCGCGGCCTTCACCGGCGGCGACCTGTTCCGCGCCAATATCCGCGTCGGCCTGCCGGAAACGCTTCGCTTGAGCGAACTCAAGGGCACGCTGGAAAAGCTCGCCGGCGAGATCATGGTCGACCTCACGCTGGGCGAAGAATAACCGCGCCTCGCGCCGGGCCAAACACTTAACCGGCCCTTAATCCGCCTTCGTTACTCCTCATCAACGCCGTCTCGAAAGGGCGAAGGACGGATATGTGGGGCTTGGGCGGATCGGGGAAGAAACCGGCGCGCGGCGAACGTCGGGAGCCCGGCTTCGACGATCCGCGCGGCGGCGGCCTGCGCGCCGCGCCTGACGACCGCATTTCCGGCGGACGGAAGGGCAAGCGCGCGCCCGACAGCCGCCGCGAGCCGCGCCTGAGCGCAGACGGCGACCTGCGCGCCGATCCGCAGGAGAGAGCCGTGGGCCGCAAGAAAAGCGACGAGGCGAGCAGTTCGCGCGGCAAGACGCGGCGCCGGCGGCGTTCGCGTTCGCTCATCGGCCAGCTCGTCTACTGGACGCTCGTGCTCGGCGTCTGGGGCGCCATCGGCGCCGCGGGCGTCTTCGCCTATTACGCCGCGCAACTGCCGCCGATCGACCAGCTCGCCGTGCCGAAACGGCCGCCGAACATCGCCATCCTCGGCATCGACGGCGACGTGCTCGCCAATCGCGGCGACACGGGCGGACCCGCCATAAGGCTCGCCGAACTGCCGCCCTACCTGCCCAAGGCCTTCATCGCCATCGAGGACCGGCGCTTCTATTCGCACTGGGGCATCGACCCCATGGGCATCGGCCGCGCGGTCGTCTCCAACGTGCTCCGGCGCGGCGGCGGCATGCAGGGCGGCTCGACGCTGACGCAGCAGCTCGCAAAAAACCTGTTCCTGACGCAGGAGCGCACCTTCAGCCGCAAGATCCAGGAGGCGATCCTCGCCCTGTGGCTGGAGCAGCGCTACTCGAAGGACCAGATTCTCGAGCTCTATCTCAACCGCGTCTATTTCGGCTCGGGCGCCTATGGCGTGGAAGCGGCGAGCCAACGCTATTTCGGCCACAGCGCGCGGCAGGCGACGCTGGCCGAATCGGCCGTGCTCGCAGGCCTGATGAAGGCGCCGACCAAGCTCGCGCCGAACCGCAACCCGGAAGGCGCGGCCGAGCGCGCCGCGCAGGTCATCACGGCCATGGCGCAGGAAGGCCACATCACCGAGGCCATGGCCAAAGTGGCGCTGGCGCGGCCCGCGACCGCGCAGCGCGACGGCGGCGGCGGCTCCATCAACTACGCCGCCGATTACGTGATGGACGCGCTCAACGACACGGTCGGCGCGATCGACGAGGACATCGTCGTCACGACCACGCTGAGCGGCGACATGCAGAAGGCGGCCGAACAGGCGCTGACCGAGGAACTCGACAAGAAGGGCGCGAAATTCGGCGTGTCGCAGGGCGCGCTCGTCGCGCTCGATCCGAACGGCGCGATCCGCGCGCTCGTCGGCGGCCGCAACTACGCCGAAAGCCAGTTCAACCGGGCCGTCGCCGCCCGGCGCCAGCCGGGCTCGTCGTTCAAGCCCTTCGTCTATCTGACGGCGCTCGAGCGCGGCCTGACTCCCGACACGGTGCGCGAGGATGGCCCGATCAACGTGAAGGGCTGGCGGCCCGAGAATTACAGCCGGGAATATTTCGGACCGGTGACGCTCACCAACGCGCTGGCGCTGTCGCTCAACACGGTCGCGGTGCGGCTCGGGCTTGAGGTCGGGCCGAAGGCGGTCGTCGCGACGGCGCGGCGGCTCGGCATCCAGTCGGAGCTGCAGCCCAACGCCTCGATCGCGCTCGGCACGAGCGAGGTGACGCCGCTCGAACTCGTGACCGCCTACGCGCCCTTCGCCAACGGCGGGATCGGCGTGCAGCCGCACATCATCACGCGCGTGCGCACGGCCGACGGCAAGCTGC
>DAIRCS010000230.1:0-5347 GCA_036796555.1 Rhodoblastus sp.
AGCACGTCGAAGAGCTTCTTGACGAGGGCGACGTCCTTGATCTGCGCGATCGCCTGGCGGCGGGCGTGCAGGTCGCCGCGCTTGCCGAGCGTGACCAGCTTCTCGACGACCGGACGCAGGTCCTTGGCCTTCGGCAGCGTGGTGACGATCTGCTCGTGCTTGATGAGCGCCTGACACATGTTCGCGAACATGGCCTTGCGGTGCTCGGCGGTGCGGTTGAAACGGCGCTTTGCGCGTCCGTGGTACATGGCTTTCTCCTTTTCGGGTCTGCGGCCGCCGTGCCAAGGAACGGCCGCTCTGCTTGGCCCCTCTCCCGTTTACGGGAGAGGGTGGCCCCGCGTCAGCGGGGTCGACACGAAGTCGGCTTTTGCCGACTTCGGTCTGAGGTGAGGGACTTGCGATCACCACAAACTATCGGGTAATGGCGCCGCCCTCATCCCTCACGCCTGCGGCGTGACACCTTCTCCCGTTTCACGGGAGAAGGAATTTAATGGCTCAGTAATGCTCCTCGAAGCGCTTCGCGAGCTCTTCGATATTGTCCGGCGGCCAGCCGGTGACTTCCATGCCGAGGTGCAGGCCCATCTGCGCCAGCACTTCCTTGATCTCGTTGAGCGACTTGCGGCCGAAGTTCGGCGTGCGCAGCATCTCGGCTTCCGTCTTCTGGATGAGGTCGCCGATGTAGACGATGTTGTCGTTCTTCAGGCAATTCGCCGAACGCACCGACAGTTCGAGCTCGTCGACCTTCTTGAGCAGCGCCGGGTTGAAGGCGAGCTCGGGGATCGAGGACGCGGCCTCTTCGCGGCGGGGCTCCTCGAAATTCACGAAGACGTTGAGCTGGTCCTGCAGGATGCGCGCGGCGTAGGCGACCGAATCCTCCGGCGAGATCGCGCCGTTGGTCTCGACCGTCATCGTCAGCTTGTCGTAGTCGAGAACCTGGCCCTCGCGGGTGTTCTCGATGCGATACGAAACCTTCTTGACCGGCGAATAGAGCGAGTCGACCGGGATGAGGCCGATCGGCGCGTCCTCGGCGCGGTTGCGCTCGGCCGGCACGTAGCCCTTGCCGGTCGCGACCGTGAATTCCATGCGGATTTCGGCGCCGTCGTCGAGCGTGCAGATCACCAGGTTCGGGTTGAGGACCTGGATGTCGCCGGGCGTGGCGATATCGCCGGCCGTCACCTGGCCCGGGCCCTGCTTTTTCAGCGTCATGCGCTTCGGCCCATCGCCCTGCATCTTGATGGCGATGTCCTTGATGTTGAGAACGATGTCGGTCACGTCCTCGCGCACGCCCGGAATGGACGAGAATTCATGCAGCACGCCGTCGATGTGGACGGAGGTGATCGCCGCGCCCTGCAGCGACGACAGCAGGATGCGCCGCAGCGCATTGCCGAGCGTGAGGCCGAAGCCGCGCTCCAGCGGCTCGGCGACGATGGTCGCCATGCGCTTGGAATCGTCGCCGAGAGCGATCTCGAGCTTGTTCGGCTTGATCAGTTCCTGCCAGTTCTTCTGAATGGTCATGGTCTTCCTGTGCTGTTGCGCGCCGGCATATCGGTCCGTCGACCCTGGCTTGGGCGCTGCATTCGCATTTTTCGCGCGCGAAACCCGTCGGTCCCGCGCGCGAATCTCTCTGAAGAAATCAGACGCGGCGACGCTTGCGCGGACGGCAGCCGTTGTGCGGGATCGGCGTCACGTCGCGGATCGAGGTGACGGTGAAGCCCGCCGCCTGCAGCGCGCGCAGCGCGGATTCGCGGCCCGAACCCGGACCCGAGACTTCGACTTCCAGCGTGCGCATGCCGTGCTCGGCCGCCTTGCGGGCGGCGTCCTCGGCGGCCATCTGGGCGGCATAGGGGGTCGACTTGCGCGAGCCCTTGAAGCCCATCGTGCCGGCCGACGACCAGGAGATCGTGTTGCCCTGCGCGTCGGTGATCGTGATCATCGTGTTGTTGAACGAGGAGTTCACGTGGGCGACGCCCGAAACGATATTCTTGCGTTCGCGACGACGAACGCGAGTGGTGTCCTTGGCCATATGTTCTGGTCCTTCTGGCGCGCCCGTGATCCCAGGCGCTCGGGATGGAGGTTGTCTGCGCCTCCAACCGCGTCATGGCCGGACTTGATCCGGCCATGACGCGGAGAAAGGCCCCCGGATCAGGTCCGGGGATGATCGCCCTAGCGGGCGATCACTTCTTCTTGCCGGCGATCGGCTTCGCCTTGCCCTTGCGGGTGCGGGCGTTGGTATGCGTGCGCTGGCCGCGGACGGGCAGCTGGCGACGATGGCGCAGGCCGCGGTAGCAACCCAGATCCATCAGGCGCTTGATGTTCATCGCGACTTCGCGGCGCAGGTCGCCTTCCACGAGATAGTCGCGGTCGATCGTCTCGCGGATCTGAAGCACTTCGGCATCGGTCAGTTGCGACACGCGGCGCTCGGCGGGAATGTTGACCTTCTCGCAGATCTCTTTCGCCTTCTGGGCGCCGATGCCGTGAATATACTGAAGCGCGATGACGACGCGCTTGTTCGTCGGAATATTGACGCCCGCTATACGAGCCATTTCGTCTCTCCATGTGGGAAGCGCGAACGATTTCCGCAAGCGCTTCAGTTTGTTGTCCCCGCGTCCGGTGGAGGCCGGCCCATGCGGGATGTGTGATTCCGCCCTGAAAACGCAAAAGACCCAACGTCCTCGCAGAACGAGGGCCGTGGGCGGTTCAAGGCGGATGCCGGTGGATAGTCGTCGTCGCGCGCCGGGTCAAGCCCAAAATGCGCGCCGCCCACGAATCGCCGACAAGGCGGACATGGCCTATGATGAGGCGCTCCGCCTTTCATTCCGACGCATGCGCACGGGGGCGCGCCATGCCGAACGAACGTGTTCCGCTGTTGGTGCCGGTGTCCGCGCCGATGCGCAGCCTGCGCGACGTCCAAACGCGGCTGAACGCGATGCTGTGGAGCAGCGAAATCTGTTACGGCCACGTCCTGAACGGCGGCATCGACGCCGATCAGCCGGTCCAGGCGCTGTTTGCGCATGTCGAGACCCAGGCCTGGACGAAAAACGTGAAGGGCCTCGTCAAATATCGAAAGAGCGGCCACGCTTTCCTGCGCGACGTCGCGCGCAACCTCGACCTGATGCACCGTCAGGTCATGGTGAGCTATTACGCGGCCTTCGAGGCCTATCTAGCCGCGCGCCTCGGCGTCAGGAACGGACCCTTCGTCCGCACGCTGGCCGACCTGCCGGCGCTGCGCACCGACCTGCGCCCGCGGGGCGAAACCGTCGTTCTGGCCGACGCCTGCCGGCTCCTGCGCAACCGCCTCGCACACCACGGCAAATTGCCGCGCCGCGAGGACGACGACCAAACCGCGGACATGTGCGCCAGCTTCCAGCCGAAGAACCAGGCCGCCGCAGCGCAGACCGAGGCCGCGCTGGCGAGCTGGAGGCTGACGCAGGAGCGCGTCGCCGCCATCGTCCGCACGCTGATCGCCGACGTCGATCGGCGATGCGGCGCGACGCGGCGAAGAAGCGCCTTGCGGCACGAGTTCTTCTATACGCTCTTCGCGTTCACGCACCTCGACAATCTCGCCTTCGAGATCGAGGAGGCGGCTTTCGATCCGGCGCGCGCGACGTTGTGGATCGCGCGCGACGCGAAGCGTGTCCGTAGCCCGGAAATGCGCAGCCGGGCGACTACCCCGCCAGCGCCCCGTCCAGCGCCTTCGTGACCGCGTCGATCGGCGCCATGCCGTCGACCGTCTTCAATTCGCCGATACCAGCGTAATAGGCCGAGACCGGCGCGGTCTGCTCGCGATAGGCGTCGAGGCGGATCTTGAAGCTTTCCGGATTGTCGTCGGCGCGGACCACGCCACCAGCCGCGAGAGTCTCCTTCGCGCGGTTCTCGATGCGGGCGAGCAACGCCTTTTCGTCGACCTTGAGCTCGACCACGGCGTCGAGCTGCATCTTCTCGGCCGCGAGCAGTTCATGCAGCGCCTCGGCCTGCGCCACCGTGCGCGGAAAACCGTCGAGGATGAACCCCCTGGCGGCGTCCGGCTCCTTGATCCGGTCCTTGATGATGCCGATGACGATCTCGTCGGAAACGAGCCCGCCCGCCTCCATCACCGCCTTGGCCTTGAGTCCGACCGGCGTGCCGGCCTTCACCGCGGCGCGCAGCATGTCCCCGGTGGAAAGCTGGGGAATGCCATACTTCTCGACCAGACGCGCGGCCTGCGTGCCCTTGCCCGCGCCGGGCGGTCCCAGAAGTATCAGCCTCATTTCTTCCTCCCCCGAAGCTTGGCCTTGCGGACCAACCCTTCATATTGATGCGCCTGCAGGTGCCCGTGGATCTGGGCCACCGTGTCCATGGTCACGCTGACCACGATCAGCAGCGACGTGCCGCCGAAATAGAACGGCATGCCGGCCTGGGAAATTAGCAATTCGGGTATGCGGCAGATCACCGCCAGATAGGCCGCGCCGATGACCGTGATGCGCATCAGCACCTGGTCGATATATTGCGCGGTGCGCTCGCCCGGCCGGATGCCCGGGATGAAGCCGCCGTGCTTCTTCAGATTGTCGGCCGTGTCCACGGGATTGAACACGATCGCCGTGTAGAAGAAGGCGAAGAACACGATCAGCGCGACATAGAGCAGCATGTAGAGCGGTCGGCCGTGGCCGAGAAGCTGCGCGATCGTGCCGAAAATGCCCGAGGGCGCGGCGTTCTGCGAGAAATTGGCGATCGTCGTCGGCAGCAGCAGCAGCGAGGAGGCGAAGATCGGCGGAATGACGCCCGACGTATTGAGCTTCAGCGGCAGGAACGAGGTCTGCCCCTCGTAGACGCGGTTGCCGTGCTGGCGCTTGGGATAGGTGATCAGCAGGCGGCGCTGCGCGCGCTCCATGAACACGATGAAAGCGACGACGACGATCGACATCACGATCACGGCCAGGATCAGGCCGGTCGAGATCGCGCCCTGCCGGCCGAGCTCCAGCGTGTTGGCGATGGCCGAGGGGAAGGCCGCGACAATGCCCGCGAAGATGATCAGCGAGGAGCCGTTGCCGATGCCGCGGCTGGTGATCTGCTCGCCGAGCCACATCAGGAACATCGTGCCGCCCATCAGCGTCAGCACGGTGGAAATGCGGAAGAACCAGCCTGGATCGGTCACGACGCCCTGCTGCCCCTCGAGGCCCACCGCCATGCCATAGGCCTGGAAGGCGGCGAGCACGACGGTGAGGTAGCGCGTGTATTGGTTGAGCAGCTTCTGGCCGCTCTCGCCTTCCTTCTTGATCGCCTCGAGCGACGGTATGACGGAGGTCAGAAGCTGGATGATGATCGACGCCGAGATATACGGCATGATGTTCAGCGCGAAGATCGCCATGCG
>DAIRCS010000231.1:0-5187 GCA_036796555.1 Rhodoblastus sp.
CGGCGAGTTCGCGCGTCGGCTCGAGGATCAGCGTGCGCGGCATGCGGGCGCGGGCGCGGCCCTGTTCGAGGCGCGACAGCATGGGGAGCGTGAAGGCGGCGGTCTTGCCGGTGCCGGTCTGGGCGATGCCGAGCACGTCGCGGCCGGCGAGCGCTTCGGGGATGGCCTGCGCCTGAATGGGGGTGGGGGTCGTATAGCCGGATGCTTCGACCGCTTGGAGGACCTTTTCGGAAAGGCCCAATTCGTTGAATTGCATCAAATTTCCTGAGCGCGGCGTCGTATTGTCGGAAAAAGAGGCGCAGGCCGCGACTTGAGCGCCAGATTGCCGGGAGGGCGGGGTCGTTGCGAGCGCTCGATGCGCCGCTTGGTCGTCCAGCCCCGAGGAGCCTGCCCGCTTCCGCCGCTATGCAATATGCTGAAATTCCCGAAAGTCAAGGATTTAGGGGCGAAGCCGACCGGGAAACGGCGATTTTGCCTTACGGAGACGAGGAAAATCTGGAATTGACCGAAGGCGCGACAGAGAATCGGGCGTCCGCGCGCGCCTTCATCACGGCCAATCTGCCGCTGAGGCCCGCGCCCGGCCTGCCGGAGATTCGAATTCACACCGCGACGCCCTCGAGCGGCCTGCGCCGGCTCGTCGCCGGGCGAAATCCCTATTGGGCCTGGTGCTGGGCCGGCGGTCTAGCCCTTGCGCGCCACATCCTCGCTCATCCCGACATCGTCGCCGGGCGTCGCGCGCTCGATCTGGGGTCGGGCTCGGGCCTCGTCGCCATCGCGGCCATGCGCGCGGGCGCCGCGCATGCGCTTGCGGTGGACAGCGACGCCGAGGCGGTCGCGGCGACAGAGTGCAATGCGGCAGCCAATAGCGTCGCGGTCGAGGCGCTGCACGCCGATCCGCTCGACGGCGAACCGCCCGCCGCCGATGTCGTGCTGGTCGGCGACCTCTTCTACGACCGCGCCGTGGCTGCCCGCGTCACCGCTTTTCTCGACCGCTGCGCAGCCGGCGGCGCGCGGGTCCTCGTCGGCGATCCCGGCCGCGCCTTCCTGCCGCTCGACCGGCTGTCGCTGCTGGCCGAATACGCCGCGCGCGACTTCGGCGAGAGCGGCGCGGGCGAGGGCAGGGCGGGGGTGTTCGCGTTTCGGCGATGAGCCGCCGCCCTGCCTCTCCGCTGCGCTTCGGACGGATGACAGGGGCGCGGACGCTGTGATCTAAACGGCGAAAAGGATTCCCGCATGTCCGAACCGCTCCTCCTCGTCCCCGGCCTGTCCTGCACCGCCGATCTCTGGGCGCCGCAGGTCGCGGCCTTCGGCGGCCGCTACGACTGCCGCGTCGCCGATCACCGCAACGGCGCGACCATGGCCGAAATCGCGGCGAACATTCTCGTGCAGGCGCCGCCGCAATTCGCGCTCTGCGGCCTGTCGATGGGCGGCTATCTCTCCTTCGAGATCATGCGCCAGGCGCCGCAGCGCGTGCGAAAACTTGCGCTGCTCGACACGCAGGCGACGCCTGAGGGCGAGGCGCAGCGCGCCAATCGTTACGCCCGCATGGAGGCCGCGCGCAAAGGCGGCATGAGCGCGCTCGCGGATCTGCAATGGGAGCAGCTCGTCCATCCCATGCGCTACGACGATGCGAAGCTGAAGGATGACGTGCGCCGCATGGCGCTGGACACCGGCGTCGAGACGTATCTCCGCCATTGCGCGGCGATCATGGACCGTCCGGATTCGCGTCCCGATCTCGCGAGGATCAAGGTTCCGACGCTGGTGCTGACCGGCGACAGGGATCAACTGACGCCACCGGAAAAAGCGCGCGAGATGGCGGAGGGAATTGCGGGCGCGACGCTCGTGATCACGCCAGACTGCGGGCACATGTCGAGCATGGAACGGCCCGAAGCGGTCAACGAGGCGCTGGCGGCGTGGCTCGCCGGCTGACTATTTCGGCTTGCCGGTGCAGGGATCGAGCACGACCTGGCCCGCCTGCTTCCTGATGCTGGCGGTCGGCGTGTAATCGACGCCACCCGGCGGATTGCCGACGCCTGGCTTGGAGGGGGCGAGCAGCGCGTAGAGCTTCGAATGCGGATCGCGCGAGGCGACGCCGAGGAAATGCGCGCCGCCGATACTGGCGAGCGCGACCGCTCCCGCCATGATCGCGACGCGCTCGACGAGACCGCCCTTCGTATCGCAAACGAACTCTCTGATCCCGCGCATGCGCCAGTCTCCTGCCGCGGGACTTTCGCGCATCATGGTAAATGAAGCGTGTATCGCCGGAGCGCGCTGCCGAGAAGCGGATGCGGGTCTTCCGCTCGAACGCAGGCCGATCTGGTCGTTCAGGCGCGCCGTTCCGGCATCATGCGCAGGAGAACGCCGTCCTTCAGCGCGACGTGATGATAGATGGCCGCCGCCACATGGCCGACCGCCAGCGCGATCAGCGCATAGGCCGCGATCTCGTGAATCTCGGTCGTTGGTCCGATCCATTCCTTGGCGCGCTCGATCGGCGAGGCGATCTGGAACAGGCCGAAATCGATCCCTCTGCCTCGTGCGAAAAGCGGCGCGAAGCCGATCATCGGAACGGCGAACATCATGAGATAGAGCGCGCCGTGGCCAAGCCTGCTCGCAAGAATTGCAAACGCGCTCGAACCTTGCGGCGACGGCGGCGCGGCGTGGCCTGCGCGCCAGCCGAGGCGCACGAGCGCCAGCGCGGCGACGGCGAGGCCCGCCAGCGCATGCGCGTTGAGATAGGGCGCGCGTTGTTCGCGCGGCAGCGTGTCAATCGTCAGGCCCATCACGAAGGCGGCGACGATCAGGAACGCGCTTGCCCAGTGCAGGCTGCGCGCGATGGAATCGTAACGTTGCGGAAGCATTGATGTCTGCATGATCGGGGACCTCGACTTTCTCGCGCGACGCTCGCGCGGCCGCCGTCGCGCCGCCAGTTAATCTTCGGTCATGTGAACCGTGTTCCCCGCCAAATCAGGACTGGCCGGCCGCAAGTGCGACGACTTGCCGCCAGAGCGCCGCCGGCAGCCGCACGCCTTCGCGCGAAACCCGGGCGCGTTCGGCCTTGCGGCGGTCGCCGGGCAGGCGCACGCCGGGCAGGGCGCGCAATTCGGCGAAGAAGGACACAGCATGCGCGCGCCAGCCCTGCGCGTCGCCGAACTTGTCCGGATCGAAGGCGATCAGCAGCACGCCGCCGTTGGGCGGCCCGGTATCCTCGAGCGCGCCGCGCGCGGCTTCCTCCCGTCCCGCCTCCGGACTCGTGGGCTGTCCGATCAGCACGCCCGCCAGCAGTTCCACCATCAGCGCGATCGACGAACCCTTGTGACCGCCGAACGGCGATTGCGCGCCGAGCAGGATTGCTGCGGGATCGCGCGTGGGCGAGCCGTCCGGGCCGACGCCCGCGCCTTCCGGGGCGAGGCCGCCGTCGCGCGCGCGAATCTGCAATTCGCCGCGCGCGGTCGCGGCCGAGGCCTGGTCGAAGATGAAACCGCCGTCCCCGGTCGGAAATCCGAAGGCGATCGCATTGGTGCCGAAGAAGCGTTGGCGGGCGCCCGCCGGCGCGACGAAGGGCACATAGGCGGTGCAGATCAGCGCGCCGAGGCCTTGCTCCACAAGCGGCTCGATATCGACCCACAGCGCCGAGAAATGATGGACATTCGTGATCGCCGCGGCGGCTATGCCGTTCGTGCGCGCAAGCCGCGCGATCTCCTCGCGCGCGATCTCGGTGGCGAGCGGCGACAGGCCGCGCCCGCCATCGACCCGCACGATTCCCGGCGCAAGCTGCGCGACGGTCGGCGCCGCATCGCCCTTCGCCTTGCCGCATCCGAGAGCCGCGACGAAGCCCGGCAGCCGGAACAAGCCGTGCGAGGCGCATCCGTCCTGCTCCGCGCGCACGAGAACCGCCGCAGCCGCGCGCGCGTGAGCTTCGTCGCAGCCCGCGGCGATCAACGTCGCCCGAGCAGCGGCGCGCGCTTGCGCTTCCGTGACGACGATCCATCCCTCTTCGGCCATTGCCCGCGTTCTCCTCGACGCGGACGAGCTTGCCCGAAACCGGGCTCGGGCAAAACCGGCGCCGCGCTGTATGCGGTGCTGCCGAAGGGGCGGTGAGTTCCGCTGCCTCGTTGTCATCCCGGACGGCCGGCAGGCCGATCCGGAACACAGCTCCGAGGCTGCATGCGCTGGCTCCCGGCTCTGCGCTTCGCTTCGGCCGGGATGACATTCACGCGTGGTCGCCCGATCACACGTCGATAATATCCTGCTCCTGCGCGAAAACCGCGCGTTCCTGGATGAACTGGAAGCGCGCCTCGGGCTTGTTGCCCATCAGGCGCTCGACGGAATCCGCCGTCTCGTCGCGGTCCTCGGCGGCGATCATCACCTTCAGAAGAACGCGCTTCCTCGGGTCCATCGTCGTTTCCTTCAATTGCGCCGGCAGCATTTCGCCGAGACCCTTGAAGCGCGAGACCTCGATCTTGCCCTTGCCCGTCAGAACGGTCTTTTCCAGTTCGGCGCGATGCGCGTCGTCGCGCGCGTAGACGCTCTTCGTGCCTTGCGTCAGCTTGTAGAGCGGCGGCGCGGCGATGAAGAGGTGGCCTTCCTCGATCAGGCGCGGCATCTGCCGGTAGAAGAAGGTGATGAGCAGCGAGGCGATATGCGCGCCGTCGACGTCGGCGTCCGTCATGATGATGATGCGGTCGTAGCGCAGGTCGTCGTGGCGGTAGCTCGCGCCGACGCCGCAGCCCAGCGCCTGCACGAGATCGGAAATCTGCTGGTTGGCGGCGAGCTTGTCGCGCGTGGCGGACGCGACGTTGAGGATCTTGCCGCGCAGCGGCAGCACGGCCTGCATCGCGCGATCGCGCGCCTGCTTGGCCGAACCGCCCGCCGAATCGCCCTCGACGATGAACAGTTCCGAGCCCGCCGAACCCGAGTTCGAGCAATCCGCGAGCTTGCCCGGCAGCCGCAGTTTTCGCGTCGCCGTCTTGCGGGCGACGTCCTTCTCCGCGCGGCGGCGCAGGCGATCTTCCGCGCGTTCGATCACGAAATTCAGAAGCTGCGTCGCCTGCGTCGGCGAGCCCGCGAGCCAGTGGTCGAACGCGTCGCGCACGGTCGCTTCCACGAGGCGCGAGGCTTCCACCGTCATCAGACGGCTCTTGTTCTGCCCCTGGAATTCCGGCTCGCGGATGAAGACCGAGATCATCG
>DAIRCS010000232.1:0-5155 GCA_036796555.1 Rhodoblastus sp.
TGGCAAGAAGACTACCTCTTCGCCCTCCTCGCCCAAATGCGATAGCCCTGCCGTTTACGGGGAGAGGGCTGGGGTGAGGGGCCAGTCGACTGGGACCCATGTTGCGGCTTGGGCCCCTCATCCGGCCTTCGGCCACCTTCTCCCCGCTCGCGGGGAAAAGGGAACAATGATTAGCGTTTGCTGCTCACGAGCACCCCGTGGTGCTGCCGCACGTGTCGCACTTCAGACAGGTCCCGTTGCGGACGAGTGTGAAGTTCGCGCATTCGGGGCAGGCCTCGCCGACATAGCCTTTCATCCGCGCTTCCGCGCGCTTTTCGGCGATGAGGTCGGCTTCGCTCGGTTGCGCCCAGCCGAGCTTGTCGAGGTCGTGCGCCACCGCCGCCACTTCGTGCGTCAAGGTTCCGACGTCTTGCGGCTTCAGCGCCGTGGCGCCGTCCGTCGCCAGCATGGTCGGCGCGTTCGCCACCTGCGCGCCTGCGCCGCCGGCCACCACCATCAGGCGGTCGGTCTTGGAGCGCACCAGGCCCTTGGACACGAAGGTCGGGGCCGCGCGCGCGCCTTCGGGCGCCTTGCCTTCGTCCTCGCCGCGGCCCATCGCCGTGTAGCCGATGTCCTCGGGCGAGACATGGGCGAGGTCGTTGCGCTGCAGGTAGGAGATGGCGAGTTCGCGGAAGACGTAGTCGAGGATCGACGTCGCGTTCTTGATCGCGTCGTTGCCCTGCACGAATCCCGCCGGCTCGAAGCGGGTGAAGGTGAAGGCGTCGACATATTCCTCCAGCGGCACGCCATATTGCAGGCCGAGCGAGATGGCGATGGCGAAATTGTTCATCAGCGAGCGGAAGGCGGCGCCTTCCTTGTGCATGTCGATGAAGATTTCGCCGAGGCGCCCGTCGCCATATTCGCCGGTGCGCAGATAGACCTTGTGGCCGCCCACGACCGCCTTCTGCGTATAGCCCTTGCGGCGATCCGGCAGTTTCTCACGCTCGCGCATGACCTGAACACGTTCAATCACGCGCTCCACGATCTTCTCGGCCACGGCGGCGGCGCGCGCGGGCGCGTTGGAGGCGATGATGTCGGCGATCGCATCCTCGGCGTCGTCGGCCTCGTCCTCGATGAGCTGCGCGTTGAGCGGCTGCGAGAGCTTCGAGCCGTCGCGGTAGAGCGCGTTGGCCTTCAGCGCGAGGCGCCAGGAGAGCATGTAGCTTTCCTTGCAATCCTCCACCGTGGCGTCGTTCGGCATGTTGATCGTCTTGGAGATCGCGCCGGTGATGAAGGGCTGCGC
Organism: Rhodoblastus sp.; assembly: GCA_036796555.1. Classification (GTDB taxonomy): domain Bacteria; phylum Pseudomonadota; class Alphaproteobacteria; order Rhizobiales; family Beijerinckiaceae; genus JAJXWB01. The sequence continues at coordinate 1,283 of DAIRCS010000232.1, forward strand.
CGCCGCCATCATGCGGATATGGCTCTCGACCGACAGATAGCGCTTGCCGATGCGGCCGCAGGGATTGGCGCAATCGAAGACGGGCAGGTGCTCGGCCTTCAGGAAGGGCGCGCCTTCCAGCGTCATGGCGCCGCAAACGTGCGTGTTGGCGGCCTCGATGTCGGCCCTGGAGAAGCCGAGGAACGACAAGAGCTCGAAGGAGGGATCGTCGAGCTTTTCGGCCGGGACTTTCAGCGTGTCGCGCAGGAAGTCGGCGCCGAGCGAATATTTGTTGAAGACGAACTTGATGTCGAAGGCCGACGCCAGCGAATCCTCGATCGTCTTGATCTTCTCGTCGGTGAAGCCGCGCGTGCGCAGGCTGGAATGATTGATCGCGGGCGCATTGGCGAGGCTCGCATGTCCCACCGCATAGGCCTCGATCTCGCCGATCTCGGCCGGCGTGTAGCCGAGCGTGCGCAAAGCCTCCGGCACGGCGCGGTTGATGATCTTGAAATAGCCGCCGCCGGCGAGCTTCTTGAACTTCACCAGCGCGAAGTCCGGCTCGATGCCGGTGGTGTCGCAGTCCATCACCAGCCCGATGGTGCCGGTCGGCGCCACCACGGTCGTCTGCGCGTTGCGAAAGCCGTGCTGTTCGCCGAGGTTGAGCGCGCGGTCCCACGTCAGCCGGGCGCGCTCCACGATGTCGGCCTGCGGGCAGCTCGCATGATCGAGTGGCACCGGATTGACCGCCAGCGATTCATAGCCGTCGGCGTGGCCATGCGCGGCGCGGCGATGGTTGCGGATCACGCGCAGCATGTGGCTGGCGTTCTTCTTGTAGCCGGGGAAGGTGCCAAGCTCGCCCGCCATTTCGGCGGAGGTCGCGTACGCGGTGCCGGTCATGATCGCGGAGAGGGCGCCGCACAGCGCGCGGCCTTCCTTGGAGTCGTAGGGCAGGCCCATGGTCATCAAGAGGCCGCCGATATTGGCGTAGCCGAGGCCGAGCGTGCGGAACTCGTAGGAGAGTTCGGCGATCGCCTTCGACGGGAACTGCGCCATCATGACGGAGATTTCCAGCACGATGGTCCAGAGCCGGCAGAGGTGCTCGTAGGACTCGATGTCGAACCGCTTGGTGGCCGTGTTGTAGAACGTCAGCAGGTTGGCGGAGGCGAGGTTACACGCGGTGTCGTCGAGGAACATGTATTCCGAGCACGGGTTCGACGCGCGGATGTCGCCGGACGCCTTGCAGGTGTGCCAGTCGTTCATCGTGGTGTTGAAGTGCAGGCCGGGATCGGCGGAGGCCCAGGCGGCGTAGCCGATCTTCTCCCAGAGCTCCCGGGCCTTCATCGTCTTGGTGATCTTCTTGTTGGTGCGGCCGATCAGGCTCCAGTCGCCGTCGGTCTCGACCGCGCGCAGGAAATCGTCCTTCAGCGAGACCGAGTTGTTGGAGTTCTGGCCGGAAACCGTGAGGTAGGCCTCCGAATCCCAGTCGGTGTCGTAGATCGGGAAGTCGATGTCCTTGTAGCCTTGCTTGGCGAACTGGATGACGCGCTTGATATAGTTGTCGGGCACCAGCGCGCGGCGTGCCAACTTGATTTCACGGCGCAGGGCAGGGTTCTTTTCCGGATCGAAGCAGTCGTCGCCCGAACCCTCGCAGTTCACGCAGGCCTTCAGCACGGCCTTGAGGTGCTTCTGGTTGATCTTGGAGCCGGTGACAAGGGCGGCGACCTTCTGCTCCTCCTTCACCTTCCAGTCGATATAGGTCTCGATATCGGGGTGATCGGCGTCGACCACGACCATCTTGGCCGCGCGGCGCGTGGTGCCGCCGCTCTTGATGGCGCCCGCCGCGCGGTCGCCGATCTTGAGGAAGCTCATCAGGCCCGACGAGCGGCCGCCGCCGGACAGGCGCTCGCCTTCGCCGCGCAGGCGCGAGAAGTTGGAGCCGGTGCCGGAGCCGTATTTGAACAGGCGCGCCTCGCGCACCCACAGGTCCATGATGCCGCCCTCGTTGACGAGGTCGTCGGCGACGGACTGGATGAAGCAGGCGTGCGGCTGCGGATGCTCGTAGGCGGACTTGGACTTGGTCAGCTTGCCCGTGGCGTAGTCGACGTAATAGTGCCCCTGGCCGGGGCCGTCGATGCCATAGGCCCAATGCAGGCCGGTGTTGAACCATTGCGGCGAATTGGGCGCGGCGACCTGCGCCGCCAGCATGAAGCGCAATTCGTCGTAGAAGGCCTGCGCGTCCGCCTCGGCGTCGAAATATTTGCCCTTCCAGCCCCAATAGGTCCAGGCGCCGGCCAGGCGGTCGAAGACCTGGGCGGCGGTCTTTTCGGAACCGTAGCGCTCGGCGGCGGGCAGGGCGGAGAGGGCGGCCTCGTCGGCGACGGAGCGCCAGAGGAAGGAGGGGACGTCGTTCTCCTCGATCTTCTTCAGGCGCGCGGGCACGCCGGCCTTGCGGAAATACTTTTGCGCGAGCACGTCGGCGGCGACCTGGCTCCAGCCGGCCGGCACTTCGATGCCGTCGAGCGAGAAGACGATGGAGCCGTCGGGATTCCTGATTTCGCTCTTGGTCGTGCGGAATTCCAGCCCCGCATAGGGGGAGCGTCCTGCCTCGGTATAACGTCTGTCGATCCGCATTATCGTCCCCTCTGGCGCAGATAGACCTGCGCCGGCTGTTGCACAGCCCTGCCTGTTTCCGTTCGACGCCTGTTGAGAACACGCTTCGGCCGTTGCCGGCTCTCCAGCGAGCCGCAACCGGACTGGTCCGAGGCGTTTGGCCCGCCTCGCCCGACCCGGTCGCGATTGAGTCGAGACTAGGGCGAGTCGTCAGGGGACGTCAAGATATTGTGCGATTTATGACGGCCGACCCCATATATGGGGTAAATCTGTGGATTGTGGGGAAAGTTTTAACCGTCAGGCGCATCAGGTTCCTGCGTGCGGAGAGATTCGGCAAGGGTCCCGGCGCAGCTTCGCGCGCCAAAAGATCGGGTTGCGCCGCAGCGTCGCATCGGCCATAGCTGTCGGCCGAATCCGGAGGCTATTCGATGCTGTGGCTCCAGCGCTTTTTCTCCTGGTGGCAGGGCGGCACCTGGAACACGTTTTTCTACACCTGGCGCAAGGGCGTGCTGGTCGGCCACGACGAATTCGGCAACGCCTATTACAAGGAGCCCGGCATTCATCCGGGCCTTGGCTTTGAGCGCCGCTGGGTGATCTACGCCGGCGAAAGCGAGGCCTCCGCCACGCCGCCCGGCTGGTTCGGCTGGCTGCACCACACGGTCGACACCCCGCCGACGGACGAGAACTACAAGCCTTACGATTGGGAAATGCCGTATCTGGCCAACCAGACCGGCACGGCCAATGCGTGGCGTCCGCCGGGTTCGCTCTACCGCTCCGGCCAGCGCCCCCCCGCGACCGGCGATTACGAGGCCTGGACGCCGGGGGCGTGACGCGAAAGCTTTCGCGGCGCCACGATTTCGCCCGCGCCGCCCTGCAAGGCTGACGCGCACGGGACATCACGCGCCGGGGCCCGCCGGCGAACGAGACCAAGAATGCGGCTCCATTTCAGCACGTCGACTTTTCGCGGCCTTGCGCTCGGCCTTGCGCTGACCGGTTTCGCCGGCGTCGCCCACGCCGACAAGATCAAGCACCCGACCGCCGTCTTCGCCGGGCTCGACAAGATCACCGGCCGCATCATCGCCTTCGACGTGGCGATCGACGAGACCGTGCAGTTCGGATCGCTGCAGATCACGCCGCGCGTCTGCTACACGCGCCCGCCGACCGAAGCGCCGCAGACCGACGGGTTCGTCGAGGTCGACGAACTGCTCGAGGACAAGAAATTCAAGCGCATCTTCTCGGGCTGGATGTTCGCGGCGAGCCCGGGCCTGCACGGCGTCGAGC
>DAIRCS010000233.1:0-5121 GCA_036796555.1 Rhodoblastus sp.
TCGTCACCTTCTCCTGGCAGAAGGCGCTCGGCGGCGAAGCCGCGCATGGCATGCTGATCCTGTCGCCGCGCGCGGTGGAGCGTCTCGAGACCTACAAGCCCGCGTGGCCGCTGCCGAAAATCTTTCGCATGACCAAGGGCGGCAAGCTGATCGAAGGCATTTTCGAGGGCGAGACGATCAACACGCCCTCCATGCTCTGCGTGGAGGATTACATCGACGCGCTCAACTGGGCGAAGTCGCTCGGCGGCCTCGATGCGCTTGTCGCGCGCGCCGACGCCAACACGAAGGCCATCGCCGACTGGAAGGCGAAAACGCCGTGGGTGGATTTTCTCGCCACGAGCGTAGACATCCGCTCCAACACGAGCGTCTGTCTCAAGGTGGTCGATCCCGCGATCACGGCGCTCTCGCCCGATGCGCAGGCGGCCTTCGCCAAGCAGCTCGCGACGCTGCTGGAGAAGGAAAAGGTCGCCTACGACATCGGCGCCTATCGCGACGCCCCTCCCGGCCTGCGCATCTGGTGCGGCGCGACGGTCGAGAAGGCCGACGTTGAGGCGCTGACTGCATGGCTCGACTGGGCGTTTGCGGAAGCGAAGGCCGGTCTGGCGAAGGCGGCGTAGCGCATCCGATCCACGCGCCTGTTCCCTCCCCCCTTGTGGGGGAGGGTTAGGGTGGGGGTCGGGTAACTGGCGAGACCGGCGTTTCTCGGTCCCCAGCAATCGCAGGATTCCCCGACCCCCTCCCCCGCCCCTCCCCACAAGGGGGAGGGGAGACGCGCCGTTCATGCAACCTCACTGCGGGCCTGAAGGCTCGCGGTCCATCCTCCCTCAACCAGGACGCATTCCAATGGCTCCTCGCGTACTCATTTCCGACGCCTTGTCGCCCGCCGCCGTCGCCATCTTCAAGGAGCGCGGCGTCGAGGTCGATTTCCAGCCCAACCTCGGCAAGGACAAGGACAAGCTCGCCGCGATCATCGGCGACTACGACGGTCTCGCGATCCGCTCGGCGACCAAGGTCACGGCGAAAATCCTCGAGAACGCCAGGAATCTGAAGGTCATCGGCCGCGCCGGCATCGGCGTCGACAATGTCGACATTCCCATGGCGACCGGGCGCGGAATCATCGTGATGAACACGCCCTTCGGCAATTCGATCACCACCGCCGAACACGCCATCGCCATGATGTTCGCGCTCGCGCGCGAAATTCCCGCCGCCGACGCCTCCACCCAGGCCGGCAAGTGGGAGAAGAACCGCTTCATGGGCGTCGAGATCACCGGCAAGACGCTCGGCGTGATCGGCTGCGGCAATATCGGCTCGATCGTCGCGGATCGCGCCATCGGCCTCAAGATGCGCGTCATCGCCTTCGATCCCTTCCTGTCGCCGGAGCGCGCCAAGGACATCGGCGTGGAGAAGGTGGAACTCGACGAGCTGCTCGCGCGCGCCGACATCATCACGCTGCACACGCCGATGACAGCGCAGACCAAGAACATCCTGTCGGCCGAGAACATCGCCAGGACGAAGAAGGGCGTGCGCATCGTCAATTGCGCGCGCGGTGGTCTCGTCGACGAAGTCGCGCTGGCGGCTGCGCTCGATTCCGGCCATGTCGCGGGCGCGGCCTTCGACGTGTTCATCGAGGAGCCGGCGACCAGCAATCCGCTGTTCGGCCGCGCCAATGTCGTCTGCACGCCGCATCTGGGCGCCGCCACCACGGAAGCGCAGGAGAATGTCGCGCTGCAGGTCGCCGAGCAGATGTCGGACTATCTCACGCGCGGCGCGATCTCGAACGCGGTCAACTTCCCGTCGATCACGGCGGAAGAGGCGCCGAAGCTGAAGCCCTTCATCGCGCTCGCCGAAAAGCTCGGCTCCTTCGCGGGTCAGCTCACCGAGAGCGGCATCAAGAAAGTGACGATCACCTACGAAGGCAATGTCGCGGAGCTGAAGACCAAGGCGATCACGGCCGCCGCCATCGCCGGCCTGCTGCGGCCGCTGTTGTCGGACGTCAATGTCGTCTCGGCGCCGATCGTCGCCAAGGAGCGCGGCATCGTCATCGACGAAGTGACGCGCGCGGCGGTCGGCGATTACGAATCGCTGATCACGCTGTCGGTGACGACGGAGCGGCAGGAGCGTTCGGTCTCGGGCACGGCCTTCCACGACGGCAAGCCGCGCATCGTCGCCATCAAGGGCATCAAGATGGACGCGGAATTTTCGCCGCACATGGTCTATGTGTCGAACGAGGACAAGCCAGACTTCATCGGCCGCTTCGCGGGTCTTCTCGGCGACGCGAAGGTGAACATCGCCACCTTCGCCCTCGGCCGCGATGAGGAAGGCGGCTCGGCCATCGCGCTGGTGGCGGTCGACAGCGATCCGCCGGAGGCGACGCTGGCCGAAATCCAGAAGCTGCCGGGCGTGAAGCAGGCGAAGGTTTTGACGTTTTGAGTGTTCTCTCCTTCTCCCGCGGAGCGGGAGAAGGTGTCATGCGAAGCGTGACGACACGAAGTCGGCTTTTGCCGACTTCGGTCCGAGGATGAGGGCTGTGCCGAAACGCGAGAGTTCGTCGCAATCGCGGCGCCCTCACCCGACCTCGCTCCGCGAGGCCACCCACTCCCGTTTCACGGGAGAGGGGTCAACGCGCCCGCTGCTCCGCGAGCCAGATTCCCGCCAGCGTCAGCGCGAGCGCCAGCGCGTGATAGATGTGGAATTCCTCGCCGAGGATCAGCACGGCGAACAGCGCGCCGAAGATCGGCACGAGGTTTGAAAACAGCCCCGCGCGATTGGGGCCGATGAGCTCGACCGCGCGCATGTAGAGAAGCTGCGAGGCGAGCGAAGGCCCGAGCGCGACGAAGGCGAGCACGAGCCAGCCGGAGGTCGTCGGCCAGTGGAAATTGCCGGTCGCGACCTCGCCCAGCATGAACGGAAACGACGTCGCCAGCGCGGCGAAGGCGAGGGCGGTGAAGAAGACCAGCGGCGGCAGCGCCGGCCGGTTGCGCAGCGAGAAGGTGTAGCCCGCATAGAAGACGCAGGCGATCAGCACGAGAATGTCGCCGTAGTTGAATTTCGTCTGCAAGATCTTCAGCGGCTCGCCATGCGTGGCGATGAGCGACACGCCGACGAGCGTGACGAGCATGCCGACGATCTGCATCGTCGTCGGCCGCACGCCGAGGATCACGATGGACAGGGCGAGCACCATCGGCGGGATCGAGGATTGCAGCAGCGTGATGTTCACCGCCGTCGTGTAATAGGCGGAGAGGTAGAACAGCACGGTGAAGCCGGTGAAGCCGAACCCGGACATCAGCAGGATGCGCCAGCGGTGCGCGTGGAGCTCGGCGCGATGCGCGGCGACCTGCCGGTGAAACGCGAGCGCGAGCAGCACGCAGACGGCGAGCCAGCGGATGAAGACCAGCGACATGGGCGTGACGCGCCCGACGGCGAGCCGCGAGGCGACGCCGTTGCCGCCCCACAGCATCGTGGTCAGGATCATCAGGAGCCAGGCGCGGTCGTAGGCCCACAACGTCATACGTTTGAACAAGGAACAAAGTTTCCGGTGATCGGGGCGCGCACAATGCGCGACGACGAGTCGCGCGTAAACCCTGATGCGGCGAGCCTTGCGTCAGCCAAGCATTAGCCGCGAAAATTCCGCAATGCGCCGACCTGATGGCGCCGCAGGTTCATTCCCGGCGCGTTCGTTCCGCTTCCGGGGACAAGGGGAGGTTTCATGCGCACACTCATGCTGGCCGCAACAGCGTTGACGCCGTTCGCCGCGAGCCTCGCGGCGGCGGCGGATATCGAGGCGCGCTCGCGCATCGAGTCCGTCACCGTCTATCCGGACGCAGCGCTCGTCACGCGCGTGATGGAAGTCGATCTTCCCGCCGGCGCGTCGAATGTCGTGCTCAGGGGATTGCCGATGGCGCTCGATCCGGCCTCGATGCGCGTTTCGGGGGAGGGGTCCGCGGCCATCGGCATAGGCGCGGTCGAAGCGCGGCTCGCGCCGGCGGATACGAAGGCGGATACGGCGATCGAGGCGCGGCTCAAGGGATTGCGTTCCGATCGCGAGGGCTGGCAGACGACGATCGACGCGCTGACCGTCAAGAGCGACATGATCAAGCATTTCGCGCAATCCTCGCCGGAAAAGCTCTCGGCGGAATCGAAGCCGCTCGACATCGGCCAGTGGAACAACGCCTTCGATACGGTGGGCGCGGCCTTCGCCAAGGTCGGCGACGATCTGCGCGCGGCGCGGGCGCGGGCGCGCGAGATCGACGAGGAGATCAAGGCCGCCGAAGCCGCCCGCCCGCGCCAGCAGGCAAAGCCCCCGCTGCGCGACGTGACGATCGCGCTCGACGCGGCGGCCGCGACCAAGGCGAAGCTGGCCGTCGCCTATCGCGTCAGCGGCGCCTCGTGGCGGCCGGCCTATGACGCGAAGCTCGACACGGGCGGCGCCGGCCGCAAACCGGCGCTCGACCTCGTGCGCCGCGCGCAGGTCTACCAGCGCACCGGGGAGGACTGGAGCGACGTGACGCTCGCCGTCTCGACCACGCGCGCGCTGCGCGGCGCGCAGGCCCCGGACGTGCAGCCCGAGCGCATCGCCTTCTGGGAGCCGCCGGTCCCGATGGCCGCCGGCATGGCGCGCCGCGAGGCGCAGCCGATGGCGAAGATGCAGATGGACGCCGCGCGGCCGGCGAACGAGGCGCCCGCGCCCGCCGCCGCGCCGCCGGTGCAGGCGAGCGAACAGCAGAGCGTGTTGCAGGCCGACGCATGGCAGGCGAATTTCGTCGTTCCCGGACGCATCAACGTGCCGGCCGACGGGGCGACGAAGAATTTCGCGCTCGGGTCGAAGCGCTACGAGCCCGCGCTCGTCATCAAGACGTCGCCCGCGCTCGATCCGACCGCCTATCTCGAGGCGCATCTCGACAACGCCGAGGAAGCGCCCCTGCTGGCGGGACCCGTCTCCGTGCAGCGCGACGGCGCCTTCGTCGGGCAGGGCGCGCTGAAAACGGTCGCGCCGGGCGAGGGCTTCGATATCGGCTTCGGCGCCGACGACCGCGTGACGGTGACGCGCGTTCCGGTGAAGCGCAAGGAGAACGAGCCGACCTGGTACAACCAGTCCAAGATCGACCAGCGCGACTACAAGAC
>DAIRCS010000234.1:0-5081 GCA_036796555.1 Rhodoblastus sp.
GCTGACCAAGCGCGGCAAGCACCAGGGCGACGACATTCCCATGTGCGGCGTGCCGGTCGAGCGCGCCGACGATTATCTCCAGCGCCTGATCGCGCTTCAGCATCGCGTCGCCGTCTGCGAGCAGCTCGAGGATCCCGCCGAAGCGAAGAAGCGCGGCGCGAAATCCGTCGTGCGCCGCGACGTGGTGCGGCTGGTGACGCCGGGCACGATCACCGAGGAACGGCTGCTCGAACCGGGCCGCGCGCATGTGCTGGCGGCCGTGGCGCGGGTGCGCGCGTCCGACGCCGGGGACCGGTTCGGGCTCGCCGCCGTCGATATTTCCACCGGCGCCTTTTCGGTCTGCGAGACGGCGCTCGCCGGCCTCGGTTCGGCGCTGGCGCGGCTCGAGCCGCGCGAGATCGTCGCCGCCGACGCCTTGCTAGGCGATCCCGCCATTGCCCGCATTCTCGAGGACGCCCGGGCGCCGCTCGCGCCCGTCGGCCGCGACGCGGGCGAGGGCGCCTCCGCGGAACGGCGACTCTGCGACTTCTATCGCGTCGCGACCGTCGACGGGTTCGGCGGCCTCTCCCGCGCGGAAATCGCGGCGGCGGCCGCGGCCATTCTCTATGTCGAAAAGACGCAGCTCGACGCGCGCCCTTCGCTCGCCCTGCCGCGGCGCGAGGCCCGCGGCGCGACGCTGGAGATCGACGCCGCCACGCGCGCAAATCTCGAACTGACGCGCACGCTCGGCGGCGCGCGGGACGGTTCGTTGCTCGCCGCCGTCGATCGCACGGCGACGCCGGCCGGCGCGCGGCTGCTGGCGGAGCGGCTCGCCGCGCCGTTGACCGACGCCGTCGCCATCGACCGTCGCCTCGACGCCGTCGCCTTCCTGATCGACGACGCGCGGCTGCGCGAAACGCTGCGCGCCGAACTGCGCGGCGCGCCGGATTTCGCGCGAGCCCTGTCGCGCTTGGCGCTCGGGCGCGGCGGCCCGCGCGATCTGGCTGCCTTGCGCGACGGCATATCCGCCGCCGCCGCCATCGGCGCGAAACTCGCGGACACGGTCGGCCTACCGTCCGAACTCGCTGCGCTCGCGCCCGAACTCGCCGCGCCGCCGCGCGCGCTGGCGCAAAAACTCGCCGCGGCGCTCGCGCAGGACCTGCCGCTCGACAAGCGCGACGGCGGCTTCGTCGCCGCGGGCTACGATGCGGCGCTGGACGAGACGCGCGCCTTGCGCGACGAAAGCCGCCGGCTGGTCGCCGCGCTCCAGTCGAAATATTGCGATCTCGCCGAGACGAAGCAGCTCAGGATCAAGCACAACAATTTTCTCGGCTTCTTCCTCGAGGTCAGCCAGGCGCAGGGCGAAAAGCTGCTGAAGGAGCCGTTCAACGCGACCTTCATCCATCGCCAGACCATGGCCGGCGCCATGCGCTTCTCGACGACGGAGCTCGCCGAATTCGAGCACAAGATCGCGTCCGCCGCCGACCGCGCGCTGGCGATGGAGATCGCGCATTTCGAAACGCTGGCGTCCGATATTCTCGCCGCAGGCGACGAGATCAAGCGCGCGGCCGAAGCGCTGGCCACGCTCGATGTCGCGACGTCGCTCGCCGAACTCGCCGACGCGCTCGGCTGGACCCGGCCGAAGATCGACAATTCGCTCGCCTTCGAGATCCTCGGCGGGCGGCATCCCGTCGTCGAGGCCGCGCTGAAGGCGCGCGGCGAGGCCTTCACCGCCAACGACTGCGATCTCTCCGGCGCGAAGGCGGGGGCCATCGCAGTCGTCACCGGCCCGAACATGGCGGGCAAGTCGACCTATCTCCGCCAGAACGCGCTGATCGTCGCCCTGGCGCAGATGGGCTCCTTCGTGCCGGCGGCGAAAGCGCATATCGGCGTCGTCGACCGCCTGTTCTCGCGCGTCGGCGCCTCCGACGATCTCGCGCGGGGACGCTCGACCTTCATGGTCGAGATGGTCGAGACGGCGGCGATCCTCAATCAGGCGACCGAGCGTTCGCTGGTCATCCTCGACGAGATCGGGCGCGGCACCGCGACCTTCGACGGCCTCTCCATCGCCTGGGCGACGATGGAGCATCTGCACGATTCCAACAAATCGCGCGCATTGTTCGCCACGCATTTTCACGAGCTGACGCAACTCGGACAACGCCTCAACCGCCTCAAGAACCTCACCATGCGCGTCGCCGACTGGAATGGTGAGGTCGTGTTCCTGCATGAAGTCATCGCGGGCGCGGCCGACCGCAGTTATGGCATACAAGTCGCGAAACTCGCCGGACTTCCCGGCAGGGTGGTGGAGCGGGCGAAGCACATCTTGAGCGAGCTCGAGGCGAGCGACCGACGCGCGCCGGTGGAAAGGCTGATCGCCGACCTGCCGCTGTTTTCGGCGCGGCCCGCGCCGGTGCCGAGGCCAGAGCCGAAGAAGGATTCCGTGCGTGAGAAACTTGCTGAGATCGATCCCGACGAACTCTCGCCCCGCGCCGCCCTCGAGGCGCTGTACGAGTTGCGGAAGCTGGCGAAGGAGTAAAGTTCATTTTTCCGAATTTGGGGGGACAGCTTCCTCGCCATGTCCCTGAAAATCGAACCCGTTTCCCTCGTCATGAATTGTTGTCGACTCATCAATTCTCCGGGCAATCAATCGCCCTTGCTGATAGCAAACAACGGAAGGATACGGCGGCTTTTCCCGATTCGGATCTACCGGTAATTCAAGCAAAGACTCTCGCACATATCGACCAAATCTGAAAATCGAAAGTGGCCCCCCGTAGTCTCTCCACTGAACGGGCTGCCCATGCAGATGCGACGTGTCCAATGAAATCACACCGTCGATTGAAAAGATGCGACTACGGCAATCATCATCGATCGACCAGCGCGGCGTTACCATCGAGTGGCTGAAGGCATTCCGCAACATTCGGCTAATCTGATACGCTGCAACAATCGTCAAATTCGAGTGGTTCTTCGGTTCACGGAAGTACGCAAGAATTGCATCGCGTACCGTCGCGGCAACTACGAAGGTTGCAGTCATTTCAAGTTGGACAGCAGCTAATTCAGCTTGGTCTCGTCGGAGGCCGAACTCTTGGTATGAAACGCGGTGATTGCCGAACGTCCATTCAACAGGCACATCCAATGTCTGCATCTCGTTTGCGACAGCCAAGTTGACCGTGCACGCCAATCGAAATTGATGTTCCGCAATCTTAAGTCGAGCAACCAGTTGATCTCGCTCAGTCACGGATGCCTCGAATTCCTCCCGAATTTCGGATGAATAGATTACTTCGTCGCTGCGCCACTCGCAATGACGGCGAGAGAATCAGGCCGCCTCTCTCCTCTCTCCCCGCAGCATTTCCGCGAACGCCGGATAGCTCTCCGACAGTTCGTCGGTGATGCGCCCGCGCAGCAGCGCGAGGTTTTCCGCGCTCGGCGCCTTCGTTTCCGGCACGACGGCGGGCTCGTCGTAATCGAACCCCGTCGCTGCGCGCACGTCGGCGGCGGTGTAGCCGTGATGCACGCTCCTCAGCGCAAAACGCTTCTTCTGCTTGTCGAAGTCGAACAGCGCCATGCCCGTCAGCAGCGCATGCGGGCCGCCCGGCCGCACGATGCCGTCGCTCACGCCGGGCGCGCTCACGTAATCGACCTTCGGCACGAAGACGCGCGGCGAATGTTCTTCGCGGAACAGGATCACGCGCGGCACGAGGTAATACATGAAGGCCGAGCCGAAGCAGCCGGGCCAGCGCACCTCCGTCTGCGGATAATCGCCCGTCCCGACGAGATTGATGTTGGCTTCTCCGTCGATCTGCCCGCCGCCGAGGAAGAACGCGTCGACGCGCCCCTGCGCCGTGCAGTCGAACAGCTCCACACCGCCGTTGGTGAAGAAATTATGCTCCTCGGAACCCAGGATCGAGATGCGCACGCGCTCGCGCCTGGCGATCTCGTTGCGCGCGCGCAACAGCATGGCGCCGGCGGCGGGCATGGGCGAGGAGGCGCCGACCGCCACGTGGCGGATGCCGTCGAGGAGGTCGGCGATGGTTGCGATGATCAGTTCGCGATTGCTGTAGCCGGGCATCACGCGGCCTCGCGCAGGCGGCGGGCGAAGCCGTCCATGTAGGCCGCAAAGCCCTCGGCCGTGCGCGCCATCGCCGCGTAGCGGGCGATCTCGGCGGTGTCGACGCCATATTCGCCCCACAGCGGCAGCGGCCAGGCGCCGCGCGGCGCGACCGCGATCTTCGTCACGTAGAGCGCGGGCAGCACGCCGGCGGCGGAATCCTCGGTCTTCAGCAGCGACTCCTCGACGATGCGCTCGACCGTCACGATCGTCGCCTTCGCGGCCTGCGCCATGGTCAGCAATTCGCGGCGCCGGCCAATGCGGACGTTGCCGAAGCGGTCGGCTTCCGGCGCATGGAAGATGGCGACATCAGGCTGGATCGCCGGCACGACGATGATCGGATCGTCCTCGTCGGCAAACGGATTCTGGATCGTCTTCCAGTCGGTGCGGGTCTTCAGAAGATCCGAACCGATGATGCCGCGGATCGGCAGGAACGGCACGCCCTTCTGCGCGGCGATGAGGCCGGAATGGACGGCGGGGCAGGTCGCGTCCAACAGCCTGAACGCGCCCTTCTTCACGGCGTCCTGAAAGCGCGGCGCGCCGCCGGCTTCGCCCAATGTCACGGCGCTCGTCTCTAGCGTGCCGACGAGGCCCTCGCCGATCAGCATGTCGCCCTGAATGCCGGTCACCGGCACGCAGACGACGTGCAGGTTCGTCGGCCGGTTGGCGATGATGGCGGCGGTGGCGCTCATGGCGACGCCGCAATAATCGGCGGGCACGGCGAGCTTGCAGCCGGGCGTGACCTCCGCGGCAAGCTCCTCGAGCGAAACGATCTCTCCCATGATCTTCTCCCTTTGGCGCGATGATTTCGCGGCGGGCGCAGGGGGTCAAGCGCGCGGGGCGCGGAGCTGGCGTGCGCGTGAATCGCGGCGTCGGGCGAGGGCGCCGCGATTGCGCCGGGCGTTCGGGCAGCGGCGCGTCCCTCATCCGTCACGCTCCGCGTGACACCTTCTCCCGTTTCACGGGAGAAGGGGCGCACGACAACGTCCCCGCGCCT
>DAIRCS010000235.1:0-4989 GCA_036796555.1 Rhodoblastus sp.
ACGACATCATCCTGCTGGACCTGAACCTGCCGGACATGTCGGGCTACGAGGTGCTGCGCACCCTGCGCGTCGCCAAGGTCAAGACGCCGATCCTCATTCTCTCGGGCCTCGCCGGCATCGAGGACAAGGTGAAGGGCCTCGGCTTCGGCGCTGACGATTATCTCACCAAGCCGTTCCACAAGGACGAACTGGTCGCCCGCATCCACGCGATCGTGCGCCGCTCCAAGGGCCATGCGCAATCGGTCATCACGACAGGCGACCTCGTCGTCAATCTCGACCAGAAGACGGTGGAGGTCGACAGCGCCCGCGTGCATCTGACCGGCAAGGAATACCAGATGCTCGAGCTGCTCTCGCTGCGCAAGGGCACGACGCTCACCAAGGAGATGTTCCTCAACCATCTCTACGGCGGCATGGACGAGCCCGAGCTCAAGATCATCGACGTCTTCATCTGCAAGCTGCGCAAGAAGCTCGCCAACGCCAGCCAGGGCCGCAACTACATCGAGACGGTGTGGGGCCGCGGCTACGTGCTGCGCGAGCCGAACGAGGCCGAAGAGCGCATCACGGCGTGAGGCCTGCGCAAGGCTGAGCAAAGACCCGCGGAGCGATCCGCGGGTTTTTTCGTTTCGGGCGCTCAGGATCAGGAGTTGACGACGAGCCGCATGGCGCCGCGCTTCTGCGGCTTGTGCGTGAACAGGCCCGCGAAGCCCGGCGCGGCGACGAATTCGTCGCTCAGCCCGACGATGGTCTCGGTCGCGCCGAGCATCAGATAGCCGTCGGGGGCGAGTTGCGTGGAGATGCGGCGCAGGATGTCGCGGCGACGCTCGACGTCCATATACATGAGCACGTTGCGGCACAGCACGACGTCGAAATGACCGAGCGCGCTGAAATCGGACACGAGATTGACCTGGCGGAAGTCGATCGCCGCCCGCAGATGCTCGGAGACGCGCCAGCCTTCGGAATCCTTGCGGAAATAGCGGAGCAGCATGGGCGTCGGCAGGCCGCGCTGCACCTCGAACTGCGAATAGACGCCCGCGCGCGCGGCGGCGAGCGCGGATTGCGAGACGTCGGAGGCGACGATGTCGACGCGCCAGCCGCCGAATTCGCGCGACAGGTCGTCCATCACCATGGCGATGGAATAGGGTTCCTGGCCGGTCGCGCAGGCGGCGCTCCAGAATCGCAGGTTGCGGAAATCGCGCCGCGTCTCCTTGAGCCTGGGGAGCACGATTCCGCGCATGGCCTCGAAGGGCGCGCGGTCGCGGAAGAAGAGCGTCTCGCACGTCACCATGGCGTCGACGGTCTTGTTCATCAGCGCGGGATCGAGGCCCGCGCGCAGGCGGCGCAGGAAATCCTGCGGATCCGAAAAGCCGCAATCGGCCATGAGGCCGGCCAGCCGCGCCTCGATCGCGGAACGGCGGCGCGGGTCGATCGCCATGCCGATCCGTTCGCCCAGCAGGCGCGCGAGCTCGTCGAAGGCGTTCATGACGCCTCCGATTTCTGCGAGCCGCCGAGGCGGAAGGCGATGGCGTCGGCAAGCTGGCTGACCGGCGCGACGGCCGCCGCCAGTCCCGCGCGCGCGACGGCGCCGGGCATGCCCCAGACGGCGCTGGAAGCCTCGTCCTGCACGATGACGGCCCCGCCGGCGTCGACGATGCGGCGCGCGCCTTCGAGCCCGTCGGACCCCATGCCGGTCAGCACGACGCCCAGCGCGCCCGGCCCGTAGGCGTCGGCGGCGGAGCGAAACAGCACGTCGACCGCAGGCTTGCAGAAATTCTCCGGCGGACCGTCGAAATGGGCGAGCGCGTAATAGGGACCGACCTTCACGATCTTGAGATGCATGTCGCCGGGCGCGAAATAGATGCGGCCGGCGCGAAGCTCCTCGCCGTTGATGGCGGCGCTGGTGGGCTGGCCGGTCAGCGCGGCGATCTGGCCCGTCACGACGTCGGTGAAATTGGTCGGCATGTGCAGCACGACGACGACGGGAATGTCCTTGAGGCGCGGGCCGATGCGCGGCAGAAGCGCGGCGAGGGCCTGGGGACCGCCGGTGGAGGCCCCCACGACGAGGACGCGCGGCGTGAGAACGGAGAAGCGGCGCAGTTGGAATTGCTCGCGGGCGCCGGAAAACGGCGTGTCGGAGGCGGTTGCGCGGGCTGAAACCGGTTTGCTCATCAATCGACTTTCATGAGAAATCGCAAGACGCAGTCAGATCAGCCCGATCTCCTCGAATTTGGAGCGGACGATCTGCCGGTCGAACGGCTTCATGATGTATTCGTCGGCGCCGGCGTGCATCGCGCGCGCGATCTGCGAAACGTCGTTCTCCGTCGTGCAGAAGACGACCTTCGGCTTTGAGCCGCCCGGCATTCGCCGCAATTGCTGCAGGAATTCGAAGCCGTCCATGACCGGCATGTTCCAGTCGAGCAGAATGCCGTCGGGCATCGCCGCGCCGCAGGCGTCCAGGGCCTCGCGGCCGTCGTTGGCTTCTGTGGTGGAAAAACGCATCGCGTCGAGGATGCGGCGGGCGATCTTTCGGATCACTGCGGAATCGTCGACGACCAATATCTGTTTCATGGATTGGCTCCGGGATGGCCGTTCACGGATGGCTGGGCTGGAAGTCGGGTCGCGAGCGCGTCGGCGCGCATGTCGAACAGCGCGTCCACGTCGAGGATCGGCAGGATGCCGCCCGCGGTGCGGTAGTAGGCGGCGGTCAGGCGCGCGCGATCGTCGTGGATATGGCGCGGCGAGGCGATGCGCTCGTGCTCCTCGCATTCGATCGCGTCGCCGACGGAATCGACGATGAGCGCGAAGGTCTCGCCGCGCCGCTCGACGGCGACGGCGAGCGCGCTCGTGGCCCCGCCGCTCGATTGCAGGCCGAGGCGCTTCTCGAGGCTGAGCGCGACGACGATCTTGCCGCGCAGGTTGACCAGGCCCGCGACCACGGGCGGGCCGAGCGGCACGAGCGTGATCGCCTGAAGGCGGAAGATCGTCTGCACGGCGTCGACCGGCAGTCCGAAGAGCTGGCCGGCCGCCTGGACGGTGAAAAAGCCGCGACGCGAATCCGCGCCGGTCAATTGGGTCGGCGCGAAGGCTTGCGAGGCGGCGGTCATGCGGCCGCTCCGGCCAGGAACCTGTCCTCGAGCGCCTGCGCGCCCAACGTCGCCTCGTCGAGCAATTCGCCCAGCGTTTCGAGCAGCGCGCGGCGGTCGAACTTGCCGGCGACGGCGTCGACGCCGGCGGCTTTCGCCGCCTTCATCGCCTTGTCGCCGGCCTGCGCGACGAGCGCGACGATCGGAATCCGCGCGCCGCCGGCCATGGCGCGCAGATCGCGCGCGAACGTGTAGCCGTCGACGTCGGGCATATCGACGTCGGTGATGACCGCATCGAATTGCGCGCCCCTGTCGATGAGCGCCAACCCTTCGGCCGCTCCGGCGAGTGTCGTGACTTGGTAGCCGGCCGCCGACAGGACCGGCGTCAGCATGTCGCGGAAAAACTGGCGATCGTCGACCAGCAGCACCCGGAATTTGCGATTGACGCCGCGCGATGCGGAATTGGGCCGCGCGATGCGGATGAAATGCGTGAGATCGAGCAGCTCGGCCACGACGCCGCCGAATTCGGCCGTGCCGATCACGCCGGGCGAGCCCTGCGCGATCTGGATCTCGAGCGGATCCTCGACGATGTCGATGATCTCGTCGACCAGAAGACCCAGAGTCTCGCCGCCGTAGCCGATGACGAGGACGGGCTGGCTGGCGTGCGTGGGCGCGACGCCTTCGGCCGCCGGCAGGAGCGGCATGAGCTGGCCGCGATGGCGCAGCACGTAGCCGGCGCCGGTCTGTTCGATGGCGGCCGTGTCGACGCTTTCGATGCGCGTGATGAGCGAGAGCGGCAGGGCCTTGCGGGCGCCTTCGCCGGCGCGCAGCAGAACGACGCGGGTCCGCGCCTGGCGGGGCGCGACGGCCGTGTCGGGGCGCGCGTCGCGATAGGACGCCGCGCGCTCGAGGCCCAGCGTCTCGGCGATGCCGCCCGAATCGAGAATCAGCACGACCGAGCCGTCGCCGAGAATGGTCTGGCCGGAATAGACCTTGAGATGGGCGAGCGGCGAGCCGAGCGGCTTGACGACGATTTCCTGGACGTCTTCGACCGCCTGGACGATCAGGCCGAAGGTCGCCGCGGCCACGCGCATCACGACCACGAGGCGCTCGTCGTCGGCGCCCGCCTCCATCGGCGTGACGCCCAGCAGATCGTGCAGGTCGACGATCGGCACGACTTCGTTGCGCAGCCGCAGCATCGGCGCGCCCTGCACGACTTCGATCTTGTGCTCGGATTCCGGCCCGACGGACACGGCTTCGACGACGCCGGCCTGCGGCAGCGCGAAACGCTGGCCGCGGGCCGCCACAATGAGAGCCGGCGCGATGGCGAGCGTGAGCGGAATGCGGATGAGGAAGCGCGTGCCCGCGCCCGGACGCGAGGCGACGGCGACGACGCCGCCGATCGCCTGGATGTTCTCGCGCACGACGTCGAGGCCGACGCCGCGGCCCGAAACGCTGGTGACGGCGCGGGCGGTGGAGAAGCCCGGCACGAAAATGAAGCGCGCGATCTCCTCCGACGACATGGCGGCGAGATCGTCTTCGGTCGCCAGTTCGAGAGCGACCGCCTTGCGCCGGATCGCCTCGTAGTCGAGGCCGCGCCCGTCGTCGAGCACTTCGATCGAAATCTGGCCGGCTTCGTGCGAGGCCGAGACGCGGATGACGCCGGTCTCGGGCTTGCCGGCCCGCACGCGATCGCCCGGCGCCTCGAGCCCATGGTCGGCGCAATTGCGGATCATGTGGGTGAGGGGGTCGCGGATCTGTTCGAGGATCTGGCGATCGAGCTCGGTGGCGGCGCCTTCGACGACGAGATCGATCTTCTTGCCCAGTTGGGCGGCGAGCTCGCGCACGAGGCGCGGCAGCGCGCCGAAGATGCGGCTCATCGGCTGCATGCGCGCGCGCATGACTGCGT
>DAIRCS010000236.1:0-4975 GCA_036796555.1 Rhodoblastus sp.
AGCCGATGTTGAGGCAGGTGCCGCCGAGCGTCTTGCGCTTCTCGACGATGGCGACTTTCATGCCGAGCTGCGCCGCGCGAATGGCGCAGACGTAACCGCCGGGGCCGGCGCCGATGACGATGAGATCGTAGGCCATGTGAACTCCGAAAATCTGCGTTCCGGCGATTTGTCATTCCCGCGAAAGCGGGAAACCAGCCGATCGAGCTGAACCGGAAAGAACTGGATCCCCGCTTTCGCGGGGATGACGCGGATGATTTCCTTCGATCAGAGATCGAGCACGAGACGCGCCGGGTCTTCCAGATTTTCCTTCACGCGCACGAGGAAGGTAACGGCTTCCTTGCCGTCGACGATCCGGTGATCGTAGGAGAGCGCGAGATACATCATCGGGCGTATCTCGATCTTGCCGCCGACGACCATCGGCCGCTCCTGAATCTTGTGCATCCCGAGAATGCCGGACTGCGGCGCATTCAGGATCGGCGTTGACATCAGCGAGCCATAGACGCCGCCGTTCGAGATGGTGAACGTGCCGCCCTGCATGTCCTCGATGCCGAGCTTGCCGTCGCGGGCGCGCCGGCCGAAATCGCCGATCGCCTTTTCGATCTGCGCGATGGACATCTGGTCCGCGTCGCGCACGACGGGAACGACGAGGCCCTTGTCGGTGCCGACCGCCACGCCGATGTGGCAGAAATTCTTGTAGATGATATCAGTGCCGTCGATCTCGGCGTTGACGGCGGGCACTTCCTTAAGCGCCTGGCAGCAGGCCTTCACGAAGAAGCCCATGAAGCCGAGCTTGACGCCGTGCTTCTTTTCGAACGCGTCCTTGTATTGCGCGCGCAGCGCCATCATCGCGCCCATGTCGACCTCGTTGAAGGTCGTGAGCATGGCGGCGACGTTCTGCGCGTCCTTGAGGCGGCGCGCGATCGTCTGCCGCAGCTTGGTCATGCGCACGCGCTCTTCGCGGGGAGCGTCGGCGGCCGAGGAGGCCGGACGCGCCGCGACCGGAGCGGGGGCGGGTGCGGCGGCCGCCGGCGGGTTGGCGATAGCGGCGAGTACGTCGCCCTTGAGCACCTGGCCGCGCTTGCCGGAGCCGGCGACCGCGCCGGCGTCGACGCCCGCGTCGGCGGCGACCTTGGCGGCGGCGGGCGAAGGCGGCATCGACGTTCCGCCGACGGCGGGCGCGGGGGCCGGCGTCGCAGCCTTGGCGGGCGCGGGCGCAGCGGCCTCGGCCTTGCTCCTGGCGGGCGTAGAGGCGGCGCCGGCCGCGCCTTCCGTGATCTGCCCGAGCAGCGCGCCCGGCGTCACGGTCTCGCCGTCCTTGGCCGCGATCTCGGCCAGCACGCCGGAGGCCGGCGCATTGACTTCGAGCGTCACCTTGTCGGTCTCGAGCTCGACCAGCGGCTCGTCGGCCTTCACCGCGTCGCCGGGCTTCTTGAACCACTTGCCGATCGTCGCCTCGGAGACGGATTCGCCGAGGGTCGGCACCCGAATTTCAGTCGCCATGTTTTCATTCGCCGTTGCGGCGTCCCTGTAGAAACTTCGTCTACGCATCAGCTTGTCCGAAACGTCTGCGACTTTTCGGGCCGATGCAGTGAGCGTTACGCGAAGGCCTCGTCGAGGAAGGCCTTCAACTGGGCGAGATGGCGCGACATGGTGCCGGTCGCGGTGGCGGCGGAAGCCGGACGGCCGACATAGGTCGGACGCTTGGCCTTCATGCCGGCCTGGCCGAGCACCCATTCGAGATAGGGCTCGACGAAGCTCCACGAGCCCATGTTCTTGGGCTCTTCCTGGCACCACACGACGTCGGCCTTCTTGAAGCGGCCCATCTGCTGGACGAGCGACTTCAGAGGGAAGGGATAGAGCTGCTCGACGCGCAGGAGATAGACGTCGTCGATCCCGCGCTTCTCGCGATCTTCGTAGAGGTCGTAATAGACCTTGCCCGAGCAGAGCACGACGCGACGAATCTTGTCGTCCTTCACGAGCTTGATCTTCTCGTCCTTCAGGCGCTCGGCGTCGTCGGCGATCCAGCGCTGGAAGTAGGAGTCGGGGCCCATCTCCTCGAGCGCCGAGACGCAACGCTTGTGGCGCAGCAACGATTTCGGCGTCATGATGATCAGCGGCTTGCGGAAGTCGCGCTGCAGTTGCCGGCGCAGGATGTGGAAGTAATTCGCCGGCGTCGTGCAGTTCGCCACCTGCATGTTGTCCTCGGCGCAGAGCTGCAGATAGCGCTCGAGGCGCGCCGACGAATGCTCGGGGCCCTGGCCCTCGTAGCCGTGCGGCAGCAGGCAGACGAGGCCGGACATGCGCAGCCATTTGCGCTCGCCCGACGAGATGAACTGGTCGAACAGCACCTGCGCGCCGTTGGCGAAGTCGCCGAACTGCGCCTCCCACAGGGTCAGCGCCGAGGGCTCGGCGAGCGAATAGCCGTATTCGAAGCCGAGCACCGCCTCTTCCGACAGCATGGAATTGATGACTTCGTACTTGCCCTGCTTGCCCTCGTTCAGGTGGTTGAGCGGCGCGTAGCGGCGCTCGGTCTCCTGATCGATCAGCATGGAATGGCGCTGCGAGAACGTGCCGCGCTCGACGTCCTGCCCGGAGAGGCGCACGCGATGGCCGTCCCACAGCAGGGTCGCGAAAGCCAGGGATTCCGCCATCGCCCAGTCGATGCCCTGTCCCGTCTCGATCATCTTGCGGCGATTGTCGAGAAAGCGCTTGATCGTGCGGTGAACGTTGAAGCCTTCGGGGACTTCGTTCAGCTTCAGGCCGAGCATCTTGAGTTGCGCGATGTCGACGCCGGTCTTGCCGCGACGGTCGTCGTCGCCTTCCGTCACCGCCTTGAAGCCGGACCAGCGGCCGTCGAGCCAGTCGGCCTTGTTGGGCTTGTAGGCCTGGCCCGCCTCGAATTCGGCTTCGAGACGATGGCGCCAGTCGCCCAGCAGCTTGTCGATTTCGCCGCGCGTGAAGATGCCTTCGGCGATCAGCTTGTCGCTGTAGATTTCCAGCGTCGTCTTGTGCGTCTTGATCTTGCGGTACATCAGCGGCTGGGTGAAGCCCGGCTCGTCGCCTTCGTTGTGGCCGAAGCGGCGGTAGCACCACATGTCGATCACGACGGGCTTTTCAAAACGCTGACGGAACTCGGTCGCGACCTTTGCGGCGAACACGACCGCTTCCGGATCGTCGCCGTTCACGTGAAAGATCGGCGCCTCCACCATCTTCGCCACATCGGAGGGATAGGGCGAGGAGCGCGAGTAGCGCGGATAGGTGGTGAAGCCGATCTGGTTGTTGATGATGAAATGGACCGAGCCGCCGGTGCGATGACCCTTGAGGCCGGACAGGCCGAAGCATTCGGCGACCACGCCCTGGCCCGCGAAGGCCGCATCGCCGTGGATCAACAGCGGCATCACCGCTTGGCGGTTCACCGGCCCGCTGCCGCGGAGCTGGTCCTGCTTGGCGCGAACCTTGCCGAGCACGACGGGATCGACGATCTCGAGATGCGACGGATTTGCGGTGAGCGACAAGTGGACCTTGTTCGAATCGAACTCGCGGTCCGAGGAGGCGCCGAGGTGATATTTCACGTCGCCCGAGCCTTCTACCTCGCCCGGAATGAACGAGCCGCCCTTGAATTCGTGGAACAGCGCGCGGTGCGGCTTGCCCATCACCTGGCAGAGAACGTTGAGGCGGCCGCGATGGGCCATGCCGAGCACGATTTCCTTGGCGCCGAGCGCGCCGCCGCGCTTGATGATCTGCTCGAGCGCCGGGATCATCGATTCGCCGCCGTCGAGGCCGAAGCGCTTGGTGCCGGTATATTTGACGTCGATGAACTTCTCGAAGCCCTCGGCTTCGACCAGCTTCTGCAGGATCGCGCGCTTGCCCTCGTTGGTGAAGGCGATCTCCTTGTCCGGCCCCTCGATGCGCTCCTGGATCCAGGCCTTTTCGGCCGGATCGGAAATATGCATGAATTCGTAGCCGATGGTGGAGCAGTAGGTGCGCCGCAGGATCGCGAGCATCTCGAAGATGGTCGCGTATTCCATGCCGAGAACATGGTCGATGAAGATCTTGCGATCGTAGTCGGAATCCTCGAAGCCGTAGGTCGAGGGATGCAGTTCCTCGTGATCGCCGCGCGCCTCGATGCCGAGCGGATCGAGGTTGGCGTGCAGATGGCCGCGCATGCGATAGGCGCGGATCATCATGATGGCGCGCACGGAATCGCGGGTCGCGCGCACGATGTCGGCGTTGGAGAGCGGTTCGCCCTTGGCTTCGGCCTTGGCCTTGATCTTGTCGCCGAGCGCCTTTTCGGCCGTCGGCCAATCGCCGTCGAGCGCGTTGACGAGATCGCCCTTGGGCGCCAGCGGCCAGTTCCTGTTCTTCCATGGCGCGCCGCGCGCATTCTCTTCAACCGTGGCCTTGTCGTCGTTCAGCGCATCGAAGAATGCGCGCCATTCGGGATCGACGGACGCCGGGTTGCGTTCGTAGGCGTCCTGCAATTGCGCGACATAGGTCGCGTTGCCGCCGTAGAGAAACGACGTGTCCGCGAAGGATACGTTCTGCGCCGAGCGGCCTGCGCCGGCTCCGTTCGATCCTGTATCGGCCATGCTTCCACTCCCAAAACTTGCGCCGTGGGGAAAATGCGCGCCTCCGGACGCGCAGGATTTCGCCGCGCGTCCGCTTCAAGTCTTCGTCAACAATTCCAGGTTCCCCGCCCGCAGGCGGGGAACAGCCGCCGATCAGCCCTTGAGCAGTTCGGCGAGCGTCTTGCCGAGGCGCGCGGGCGACGGCGAAACCTTGATGCCGGCCGCTTCCATGGCCGCGATCTTGTCTTCTGCGCCGCCCTTGCCGCCCGAGATGATCGCGCCGGCGTGGCCCATGCGACGTCCGGGAGGGGCGGTGCGGCCGGGGATGGAGCCGACGACCGGGGTCTTTCGGCCGCGCTTGGCCCCGTCCTTGAGGAACTGGGCGGCGGCTTCTTCCGCCCGGCCCC
>DAIRCS010000237.1:0-4963 GCA_036796555.1 Rhodoblastus sp.
TTGCGCTCGACGTCGTATTCGCAGGCGAAGCCGAAGCCGCCGTGGAACTGGATGCAGGCGTTCGCCGCCTCCCATGACGCCTTGGCGGCGAGATATTTGGACATATTCGCCTGCGCGCCGCAGGGCTCGCCCGCGTCGTAGAGACGGCAGGCCTCGAAGCGCATGAGGTTGGCGGCCTCGACCTCGATGTAGCTTTCCGCGATCGGGAATTGCACGCCCTGGTTCTGGCCGATCGGCCGGCCGAACACCACGCGCTCCCTGGAATA
Source organism: Rhodoblastus sp. (assembly GCA_036796555.1). Taxonomy (GTDB): domain Bacteria; phylum Pseudomonadota; class Alphaproteobacteria; order Rhizobiales; family Beijerinckiaceae; genus JAJXWB01. Next base: position 267 of record DAIRCS010000237.1, read on the forward strand.
GGCGGTGACCTTGTCGACGAACCAATAGCCGTCGCCGATGCATTCGGCCGCGATCAGGATGCGCTCGGCGTTGAGGCCGGTGAGGATGTATTTGAAACCCTGGCCCTCCTCGCCAATCAGGTTCTCTTCCGGGATTTCGAGATTGTCGAAAAAGAGTTCGTTGGTCTCGTGATTGACCATGTTGAGGATCGGCCTGACGGCGAGACCCTTCTTCATCGCCTCCTTGATGTCGACGATGAAGATCGACATGCCTTCGGACTTCTTCTTCACCTGGTCGAGCGGCGTGGTGCGCGCAAGCAGGATCATGAAGTCCGAGTGCTGGATGCGCGAGATCCAGACCTTCTGGCCGTTGATGACGTAGCGGTCGCCCTTCTTGGTCGCCGTCGTCTTGATGCGCGTGGTGTCCGTGCCGGTCGTCGGCTCGGTCACGCCCATGGATTGCAGCCGGATTTCGCCGCTGGCGATGCGCGGCAGGTATTTCTGGCGCTGCGCTTCCGAACCGTGCCGGATCAGCGTGTTCATATTATACATCTGCCCGTGGCAGGCGCCGGAATTGCCGCCGGAGCGGTTGATCTCCTCCATGATGACCGAGGCCTCGGTGAGGCCCAGCCCGGAGCCGCCGTAGGCTTCCGGAATCAGCGCGGCCATCCAGCCGGCCTTGGTCAGCGCGTCCACGAATTCCTCGGGATAGCCGCGCGCCTCGTCGACCTTGCGGTGATATTCGGCGGGAAATTCCGCGCAGAGCGAACGCACGGCGTCCCGGATTTCGTGGTAATTGTTCGAGACGCTCATGATCTACTTCCGCCCTCGGCCTGGTCCGTTTCCGTTCATCTCTTAGCGAAGCCGCGCGCGATATGAAACGCCCGCCGCGCCGGTCCGCCATGCGAAATGGGGGTCGTGTCAGTTCGTCGGAAAACCGAGCGCCGCGCGGAACCGGTTCTTGAGATGCGCGCCGTCGCGCGGCGGCAGGACTCGCGGCGGGTTCTCGGCCTCGATCTTGAGCACGGCGAGACCGGCTCCGAGACGAGCGTTCACCTTCTCGCGCAAGGCATCGACGCCCGCGAGATCGGAAATCGAGCCTGTCCAGGCAAAGCCCATGCTCGCCGCCACCTTGTCGAGCGCCACGCCGAGGCCGGTATGGCTCGCCTGCATGCCCGTCTCTCCAAAATGGCCGTTGTCGAGTACGGCGATGACGAGATTGGCGGGCTTCTGCACGGCTATGGTCGCGAGCGCCCCGAGGCCCATCATCAATTCCGCATCGCCGGTGACGACGAGAACGGTCTTGTCCGGCTGCGTCTTCGCCAGCCCGAGCCCGACCATGGCCGCGCCGCCCATCGCGCCCCAGAGGTAGAAATTGCGGTCGTCGTCGCCGGCCGCCATGACGTCGTAGGTCGACGAGCCGAGACCGGTGACGACGAGAAGGTCGGGACTGCGCCCGGCGAGCAGACGCGCAACGGCCTCGCGGCGGTCGAGTCCCTTCATTTCTTCACCCATTGCTTTTCGCCGATCAGACGCTGGCCCAAAAGCACGGCGCAGGCGCAATCGCCGTTGAAGGCCATGGAGGCCGCGCCATGCAGCAGCGGCGCGACGTCTTCCGGGCGATCGGCGCGCCATGTCAGCACGCCCATCAGGTTCAGCGCTTTCTCCGTCGCCTGCCCCATCGGGTTCTGCCACGGATTGAACTCGGCCCAGTCGCCGCGCATGGTCACGACCATCAGGAGCGGAAAGCGCCCGGCGGCGGGCAGCGCCAGCATGTTGATGCAATTGCCGACGCCCGAGGATTGCATCAGCAGCGCGCCGCGCTCGCCGCCGAGCCAGGCGCCGGCGAGATAGCCGACGCCCTCCTCTTCCGTCGTCAGCGCGACGGACGTGATGGCGGGATCGGCGACGGCCATGTCGATGGCGGCTGCGTGACCAGCGTCGGGCACGTAGACGACGTGGCGGACGTCATGCCGCTTGAGGACGCCGAACACGTCCAACCGCCAATCGGCCGCTGCGTTGCTGGTCATGCACTGCTCCCTGGCGCGGCGGACGCGCCCCGGACTTCCGGACGGCCCGAGTTTTCTCCCATGCCGGCGCAAACTTCAAGGCGCGGACGCGGGCGCGGCCGAAGGCAGGTTGATAATCGGTCTGGCCTTCCGCAATATGCGCATGCCGTCAAGGGGTTCAAAGGCGACATGGGCAAGCCGCTCCACACGCTCGCATGCTGGTGCGCCGCGCTTGCGCTCTCTTTGTGCGGCCTCGCCGCCGCTTCCCCCGCCGCAGCCCGCGATTTCCGCGCCGCCGACAATCAGACGGCGGACTATCCGACGGTGCTCGCGCTCGAATACATGAGCCGCCTCGTGGCGGAGCGGACGCAGGGCCGCCATCGCATGATCGTGTTCCATTCGCGCCAGCTCGGCGAGGAGAAGGAGACGATCGAGCAGGCGCGCGCGGGCGCCATCGACATCAACAGGATCAACGCGGCGCCGCTCTCATCGCTCTCGCCTGAAGTCGAAACGCTCGGCCTGCCCTTCCTGTTTCGCTCGACGGACCAGATGTGGAGCGTGCTTCAGGGAGACATAGGCGACCAGATTCTCGCCTCGCTCTATCCGCACGGGCTCGTCGGCCTGACGTTCTACGAGTCGGGCGCGCGATCGATCTACAACAGCGTCCGGCCGATCCGGAAGCTCGAGGACCTCAAGGGCCTGCGCATCAGGGTGCAGCAGTCCGAGTTGCAGAAGTCCATGATCAGGGCGCTGGGCGCCGAGCCGATCCCGCTTTCCTACGGACAGGTGATGACCGGCCTGGCGACCGGCATCATCGACGGAGCCGAGAACAACTGGCCCTCCTATGTCACGACCGACCATTACAAGGTCGCGCGGCACTACACCTTGACCGAACACACGATGTCGCCGGAAGTCCTCGTCATGTCGCGCAAGGCCTGGGACGCCCTGTCGCCGGAAGACCAGAAGATATTCAAGGACGCGGCGCGCGATTCCGGCAGCTACATGCATCTGCAATGGCGCGCCTTCGAGGACCGGGCGCGCGAGGAGGCGCGGTCGGCTGGCAATCATATCGTCGAGGAATTCGACCGCGCGCCGTTCGAAGCCGCGATGAAACCGATCTACGACGAGGCGATGAAGAACGCGCGCATGCGCGAACTCGTCGAGAAGATTCGCGCCGCCAGATGACGAGACGATCGGGATCGGCAAGCCAATCGACGGGCGGCGGGGCCTCGGGCGGCCCCACTCATGTCGTCGAAAGCTTCGTTCGCCGTTTCCAGATCCGCACGCGCATTTCCCTCGTGGCGGCCGTCAACATCGCGGTCATCGTCGTTCTGGCGATCCTCCTGTGGATCAGCTCGCGATTGCTCAACGAGACATGGCGCGAGCTGCAATCGGTGCGCAGCTCGGAACGGCTCGTCGCGACGTTCGAATCGGAGGCGAGCCGCGTCCAGTCGCTGATCCATCGCTATTTCATTCAGCCGACGCCGGAAGTGCTGGCGGAGGTCGAGGCGCGCTGGACCTCGATCACCGGCGACCTGTTCGAGCGCGCATCGACGGACCCGGCGCTCTCGGCCGACGCGCCCGCCTTGCGCGACCTGACCAACCGGCTCGTCTCGGGCTTCGACCAATTGCGCGCCGCGCGGTCGGAGATTTCGACGCTCTACGAGGAGCAGATCCTCAAACCCTCGCGCGAGATGAGCGGGCTCTACGCCATTCTGGAAAGCACGTTCTCGGATCGCAACGCGCTGATCGCCCCGGCGCTCAGCAAATCGCGCGAGGCCTTCGCGACCACGTCGGTCGCGATCAATTCCTATTACCTGTCGACCTCCTCCTCTCCCGCCGACGAGGCGCTGGCCAATATCGACACGATCATCAACACGATCCCGGTGATGCTGGATCTCGCGGACGGCGACATCCAGCGCGCCGCCCTGCAGAGATTGCAGACGCGGGCGCGGCAATTGAAGGACGGCCTGCAGAAGCTGGCCGCCGAATTCAAGGAACAGAACCGGCTGCTGCAGAACGTCGTCGACAAGAGCCAGGCGGAAATGTCGGAACTGGCGGCGACCCTGTCCGACAAGATGCGACAACGCGAAACGCTGGCGCAGGATCAGCTCGACCGCGCGCTCAACGCCGTCTTCCTGGTGATCGCCGTCGTCACGCTCGTCTCGCTGGCGGTGATCGGCTTCTTCGGCATGGTGTTCGCGCGGTCGGTCAGCCTGCCGCTGCGCTCGCTGATGACCTCCATGAGCCGGATCGCGGAAGGGCGGCTCGACACGCGCGTGGCCGGCACGGAAGCGCGCGACGAGATCGGCGAGATGGCGCGCGCGCTCGAAATCTTTCGCGAGAACGCCATCGCCAGACTGCGGGCGGAATCAGACCTGCTCGCCTCCAAGCAACGCACCGAAACCGCCTACCAGGAATTGCGCGCGACCCAGAACAGCCTGATCGAGGCCGAAAAGCTCGCCGCGCTCGGCGGCCTCGTCGCGGGCGTCGCGCACGAGGTCAACAATCCCGTCGGCGTCAGCGTCACGGTCGCCTCGACGCTGGCGCGCCGGTGCGAGACTTTCAGCGAGGAACTGAACCGCGGCGAGCTCAGGCGCTCGCGCCTCAACGAATTCGTCGACGGCAATCGCGAGGCCGCCAACATGCTGCTCGCGAACCTGCATCGCGCCGCCGAGCTGATCCAGTCCTTCAAGCAGGTGGCGGTCG
>DAIRCS010000238.1:0-4958 GCA_036796555.1 Rhodoblastus sp.
CGCTGCTTCTTGGCCGAGACGGCCGTGATGCGCGAGGGCACGATCTTGCCGCGCTCGGAAATGTAGCGCGAGAGCAGACGCGTGTCCTTGTAGTCGATCTTCGGCGCGTTCGGGCCGGAGAACGGGCAGGTCTTGCGACGGCGGAAGAAGGGACGGCGAGCGCCAGCGGACATCAGAAACCTCCCTCGGAAGCGCCATCTTCACGGCGGGGGCGACGCTCGCCCTGCGGACGGTCGCCACGATCGCCGCGCGGGCCGCGGCGGTCGCCGCGCTCGCCGTCGTCGTCGCGCTTGCGCATCATCGCGGAGGGGCCTTCCTCCAGCGCCTCGACGCGGATCGTCATGAAGCGCAGGACGTCTTCCGACAGGCCCATCTGGCGCTCCATCTCGGCGATCGCGGCGTGCGGCGCGTTGATGTTGAAGAGGGAAAAATGCGCCTTGCGGTTCTTCTTGATCCGGTAGGCGAGGGACTTCACGCCCCAATATTCGGTCTTTTCGATCGAGCCGCCGAGTCCGGCGACGACCTTCTTGAACTGCTCGGTCAGGGCTTCCACCTGCTGGGCGGAAATGTCCTGGCGAGCCATGTAGATATGCTCGTAGAGAGCCATATGGGCCAGCCTTTCTTTTGCTCGCGTCTCCGGCGCGGAGCCCTTCGAGCCTGGGAAAGGCTCGACGAGGTTTTCGAAGGCGGGAACACGGGAAGACTGGGAAAAATCCCATCTGCGCGAGACGCAGCTTCCGTTCAGCCCCCGGCCGGAAGCGTCGCGAAGCGCGCTGTCTATAGGCAATGGTTGCCGAATGCAAGGGCGGCGCGGCTATTTCCGGCAGTTCGGCAAGGCGAGCTCCACGCGCCGGTTGCGGGCGCGGCCGAGGTCCGTCGAATTGTCGGCGACCGGCGTCGTCTTGCCATAGCCGCGCGAGGCGAGGCGGCCGGGATCCACGCCGTGCCGCCCGAGCCACGTCCTGACGCTCGCGGCGCGGGCGTCGGACAGTTTGAGGTTGTAGTCGTCGCCGCCGACATTGTCGGTATGGCCCTGCACCTCGACCTTCAAGCCCGGGTCGCGCGACAGAACCTCCGCCGCGCGGGACAGGGCCGCGCCGCTCTCCGTCCGAAGCGTCGCCTTGTCGAAATCGAAGAACACGCCTTCGAGCGCGACGTGGCATTGCCCCTTCAGCCGGGCCGCCCAATCGTCGGCGCCGAGGTCCGTCACGGTATAGGAATAGGCGCCCTGCTGGTGGGTCAGCTTGATCCAGATATCGCGCTTGCCCCTGGCGTAATGGGCGACGAGACTTGCATAGTCGCGGGCCGCCTCGGCGGTCTTCGGGTAGACGATCTCCCAGCCCGCCTTCTCGAGGCCCGCGCGCATTCCGCCGATGAACTGGATCTGCGACAGGTCCAGCGGCCCCTGATAGTCGCGCGTCTCGACACGGGAGCCGACGATTTCGATCGTCTGCCCACTGCCGGGCGGCGTGATCTCGATCCCCGAGCCCCCGCCGCCTCCGCCGGTTCGTTTCGATCCCGGCCATGGCGGCAGCCAGGCGAGATCGACGTTGACGCCGGTCCGTTCCGGGTTGGGCGAGGGCGCGGGTATGACGAGCGCCGCCGCCTCGGCGCCGCTTTCGATCAGTTCGATGAACACCTGCGCCTGCGGCGCGTCCATCCGAACGGCGGCGCGCAATTCGCGGCCGTCGCGCGCGCGGCGCATGGCGAAACTGTCCTTGGCCTCGCTGACATGGACGATCTCCCAACCATCCCGCGTCAGGACGGATCGCATCGCCGTGAAAATGCGCTCCTCGGTTCCGTTGTAATAGCCGGGCGCGGGTTCTCCTGGCGCGGGCTTGTAGCGCAGCCAGCGCGCATAATGTCTGCCCTTGAATTCCTGCTTGTCGCCCTGGGGGTTCGTCGCAATCTCGGCGACGCCCACCGCCTCGACCTGAAGAGACTGGTCAGGATCGATCACGATCTGGGGCGGAAAACGCATGTCGGCGGGAAAACCGAAATCCGCCCAGGCCGCCGTTGCAAACGCCGTCGCGAAGCTGACCAGAAAAGCCGAATAAAAGACGCGCGATCGCGCGCGCAGAAATACGATTCTGTTCAAGGCAGCCCCCTTCGCCGTCCCGATTGTGGTCGGCGGACGGGCTCCTGCGCAAGCCTGCGGCCTGCGTGGGCGGCGGCCGGCGATCATGACCGGCCGCCGTGATCTTGAACGCGCGAATTACTTGAACGGCGTCGTGGACGTGAACGAGCCGGTTCCGAACACGATATTGCTCGGCCCGATCGAAGCCGCAACGGCGCCGCCCGTCAGGGCGAGCGCCGCCGGAGCGTTCACGAGAAAGCTGCGCGCCACGCCGACGGTATTGCCGGCGCCGGACACCTGGATCGAATAGTTCGCGTTCGAATCGATCACCGTGTCGAGGATCGTCGCGAAATTCGAGACTCCGTTGCCCTGCACGTTGACGCCGCCGGTATTGGCGGTCGCGGCGACGCCGTTCTGCGTGATGATGGAATCCTTGATGAACAGCCGCGCGGCGGCGGTGCTGCTCGCCATGTTGACGCCGTTCTGCGCGAAATTGTGGATCGTGCAGCGAATAATGTAGACGGACGCGCCCTGCAGGACGGTGACGCCGTTCAGCCCGGTTCCAAGCCCCTCGATATCGAGGCCTTCGAGTACGACCTGGCCGCCGGCGGAATTGCTGATGACGATTCCGTTCGTGCCCGAGACGAGAACGCCCGCCTCGATATGGTCGGAGCGGATCGTGATCGGCTTGGTGATCGTGACCGCGCCGAAGCCGCCGGGATCGAGCACGTTGATCTCGCCGGCGCTGGCGGTCTTGGAAATGGCGCCCGCGAATGTCTTGCACGGCGCCGTGCGGCTGCAGGGATTGGCGTCGTCGCCTACGCCCGACACCCAGGTGCGCGTGGCTTGCGCCTGCGCGAGCCCCGGCGCGGCCGCGGCCGCGGCTATCGTGAACAACCCCAGAAGCAAGTTGCGCATTTTGGCTTTCATTGTGTTCCCCCATCCCGCTTTCAGAGGCTGCTTGCGCCCATCAGGCTGGCGCCAAGGCGGCGCGCTCTGAAGCTCGGACGCGCCGCCGGCCGGGACGGTAACATCGTCCAGCGCGGGACGCGACCCGGATTTCGCGAAATGAAGCCGCATTAGACTCTTGAGAACAATCGGGTCTTTCCCGCGAGGTCCAAGCTGGCTCGCATCCTGTCGTCAGGGGCGCTCGAGGGCGGCCGACACGCGCGGAAGAGAGCGGCCGGCATCGCCCCTTTTTCAGACGACGGCCGCTGGCCCGGCTCCTGCGCATGGAAGCGCATGGAGGCCACGCCATGCAAAATCTGTATCGTTTCGGGACGGATCGCTCGGGAACTGTAGCAGTTCTGTTCTCCGTCGTTCTTCTGCCGGCGCTGCTGCTGGTCGGCGCCGCGACCGACTACGCCCGCGTCGTCGCCGCGAAGGCGAAGCTGCAATCGGTCGCCGATCAGGCCGTCCTCTCCGCCGGCCTCGACGTCTCCGGCGCCTCGGACGCCACGTTGCAGGCCAAGGCGCGCCTCGCGCTCGACGCCGCCTTTCCGCCGGGCTCGCCGGTGCGCGTCGCCAGCCTTTCTCTCCGCACTGTCTCCAACACTATCGTCGTGAGCGTCGACGCCGCGACCACGACCAATTTCGGCAAGCTGTTCGGCGTGACGAGCGTCGCCACGACCACCGTCGCCGCCGTGCCGAAACAGACCGGCCGCAAGATGGACGTCGATTTCCTGCTCGACGCCTCGGCGTCGATGGGCCTCGCGGCCACCGCGGCCGGCCGCGACAGGTTGATCGCGGCGGTCGGCTGCGCCTTCGCCTGTCACAATCCGGAAGGCGGGCAGACGATCAGCAACCTGCAGGTGGCGCAGAACCTCGGCATTCTCACGCGGCTCGACGTGCTGAAGAACGCGGTGGGAACGATGATCGGCCGCATCGCCGCGACGCAGGGACCGCGCGATACCTATCGCGTCGCCATCGACACGTTCGACGATTCGCCCGTGCGCGCCGTGCCGATCACGACCAATCTCGCCTCGGCGCAGCAGTTCATCCAGAATTATCAGCTTGGCGACAACACATCGTTCTCTGGCGCCATGCCCCTCTTTACCGGCGATGTCGGCTCGCAGGGCGACGGCTATTCGACGCCGAAGAAATTCGCGATCATCGTCACCGACGGCGTTCAGGGCCGCCGCGACCGCGTCGGCGGCTTCCACCCCTTCGACTCGCGCCTCTGCGACTCGCTGAAAGGGCAGGGCGTCACCGTCATGGTGCTGAACACGAAATACATTCCCATGCCGACGGAAGCCGCCTATCAGCAGACGGTCATGCCGATCCAGAATCAGCTCGAGCCCGCGCTGCAGGCCTGCGCCTCGACGGGTTATTATTTCTCGGCGGTCGATCAGGCGGACATCGATCTGGCCTTCAACCGCATCTTCGACGCCATTCAGGCGCGGCTGCGGCTGGTGCAATAAACTCAGCGGCCGCGCTTCTCCAGCGCGATCAGCAGCGCGGCGATCTGCGCGGAATGATCGAAGCCGCCGGCGAGCGCGATTTCGCGCGCTTGCGCCACAGGCATCAATTCGACGGCGATCTCCTCGCTCTCGTCGAGCGACTGGCCGGCCACGCGCCGCGCGTTTTCGGCCAGCACGATGAAGATGCGGTTCGTCTGGTTCGCGGGATTGTTGGTGATCGTTCCGACATGCGTAAGACGCTCGGCCGCATAGCCCGTCTCCTCGCGCAATTCGCGCGCGGCGGCGGCGATCGGATCGGCGTCGTCCGCATCGACGCAGCCTGAGGGAATTTCGAGCGTCACGCGTCCGGCGCCATGCCGGTATTGCCGCACGACGACGAGGTTTTCGTCCGCGTCGATCGCGACCACCTGCACCCAGTCGGGATAGTCGAGCACGTAATAGGGCTTGATCTCGAGCCCGTC
>DAIRCS010000239.1:0-4864 GCA_036796555.1 Rhodoblastus sp.
AGCGCTCGATGGCGTCCGGCTACGCCGGCATCGACAATCCGCTCTTCTACAAGGACAACAACCTGATGCTGTTCGGCGACGCCAAGAAGACGCTCGACGAGGTCGTCGCCGCGCTGAAGGCGAAATAACGCAAATGTCATCCCGGACGGCCGAAGGCCGATCCGGGAACCAGACCCGAGAATCGCGCTGGATCCGGCTCTCCGCTTCGCTCTCTGGCGAAGTCGCCAACTTCAAGGCAAGTCGGCAATAGCCGACTTGCCGGCGGCGACGTCTGCCCGACCGGGATGACAGAGAGGAGCACAAAACAAAAAGGCCGGTCTTTCGGACCGGCCTTTTTGTTCGCGTATCGCGAAAAATCAGAGCGTCAGCACCGCGAGCAGGATCACGCAGCCGACGCAGAACACCGCGCCCCATTTGAACAGGTTCACGAAGAGGTCGTAGGTCTTCTCGTGCTCGACGTAATCCATGTCCGGGTGGCCATAGGATTGGATCGCGTTACCGTCGTTCGCCATGCTCCCCTCGGGGTTGTCGGTTATGTCTTGTTCCTCATAGCTCAGGCCCCGGCCGCGGGCAACGGGGTCAGGCCAGCCCCGCCGCCTTCAGCGCGGCCGCCTGGTCCGCCGCCAGCCGCTCCAACCTGAAATCGCCCAGCGCCGCCTCGAACATGCGGTGGTAGTTCAGCTCCGCGCCGAGATGCAGGAAGACCGCGCCGAGGCCCACCGCGGCACGGTCGAGGAACACGAATTCGCGCGGGACCGTCACCGGCCCCTTGTTCTTGAGCGCCTGATGCACCGTGAAGGCCTCGCGCCGTCCGTACTTGCCGGGCTCGACGCCGTCGGCCACCGAGCGCACGCGATCCTCCAGCAACGGTCCGTAGATGAAGCGCGCCCAGATGTTGAGCGTCTCGATCACGTCCTTCTTCAGGCCCTTGAAGCCCCAGGTCTCGTAGGCGTGGACGATGCGCGCCTCGTCGTTCTGCTGCAGCCCGCGATAGAGGTCGACGACGCCGCCGACGAATTTCGGCGGGAAGATCCGCACGCAGCCGTAGTCCAAGAGGTTGATGCCCGCGCCTTCCTCGAACACGCTGTAATTGCCGAGATGCGGGTCGCCGTGGATGACGCCGAAGCGCGAGAACGGCAGCCACCAGGCCGTGAACATGGCCGCGCCGATGCGGTTGCGCACATCGAGCGGCGCGGTCTTGAAGGTCAGCAGTTTCTCGCCGTCGAGCCAGTCCATCGTCAAAAGCCGCCCGGTCGACAGTTCCGGCCGCACCTTCGGCGTGCGCACGTCCGCGGCGCTCGCCAGCATATGCCCGTAGAGCGCGGCGTTCTTGGCCTCGCGCGTGTAGTCCAGCTCCTCGCGCACCCGCGCGCCGATCTCTTTCGCCGCCTCCGTCGTGTCGATGACGGGCTCGAAGCGGCGGTGGATGGCAAAGAGAATGTCGAGTTGGCCGAGATCGGCTTCGACCGCCGATTTCATGTCGGGATATTGCAGCTTGCAGGCGAGCGACGTGCCGTCCCGCGCGACCGCCCGATGCACCTGGCCGAGCGAGGCGGCGGCGGACGGCTTCAGGTCGAAGGATTTGAATTTCGACTGCCAGTCCGACCCGAGCTCGGCCTGCATCCGCCGCTTGACGAAGGCGGCCCCCATCGGCGGCGCATCCGACTGCAGCTTGGAGAGTTCGTCGGCATATTCGGGCGGCAGCAGGTCCGGAATGGTCGCCATCAACTGCGCGACCTTCATCAGCGGCCCCTTGAGCCCGCCGAGCGCCCTGGCGAGCGCGGCCGCATTGCTGGCGTCGCGCCCGGAGGTCCGCCCGCCTGTGAGCTGCTGCGCGGCGAAACGGGCCGCAACCCCGCCGACATTGGCGCCCACCTTGGCGTAGCGCGCGGCGCGGGCGGAAAAACGGTTGGCTTCGCGATCGGTCATGGGAGCAATCTAAGGAGTGCGCCGCCCCATTTCACCTTGTCGCGGGACAAGTCCGTGTTATTATAACATTCGTAATAACGAAACTGCTCTGATGAACGCCCCGTCCAAGCCCGGTTTCGCGACCCTCAAGGTGACCCAGGTCGGCAATTCGCTCGGCGTTGTACTGCCGCGCGACGTGCTGGCCGAGCTCGACGTCGACAAGGGTGACAAGCTCTATCTGACGAAATCGCCCGACGGCTATCGCGTCACCAAGACCGACCCCGATTTCGAGCGTCGCATGAAGCTGGCGCGCGAGATCATGAAGAAACGCCACAACGTCCTGCGCGAACTGGCCAAGTAGCCGCCATGGCCGAGTGGCGGTTTCTCGATCACGCGATCATCCTCGCGGTTCACGAGGAGCAGCTCGCGCAACACGGCGGCGGCGTGGGGTTGCGCGATGAAGGACTGCTGGAATCCGCGCTCGCCCGGCCCGTCAATCTCGCCGCCTACGATCCGGAAGCTGATGCGGCGGCGCTCGCGGCCGCCTATGCCTTTGGCGTCGCCAGGAACCATCCCTTCATCGACGGCAACAAGCGCACGGCCTTCGTCGCGATGGAATTGTTTCTGATGGACAATGGCTTCATCCTCGTGGCGACAGACGAAGACGCATTAATGGCGATGTTGCGGCTGGCGGCGGGCGAGGCGCGCGAGGAGGAGTATGCGCGCTGGATCAAGGCGAACACCGTATCGGAATGACGGCCGGCCTTACACCTCCCGCACGCTCGCCATCCCGGCCTTACGCGCCGCCCTGATGAAGCTCCTGTCGAACGTCGCCAGCCCTTCGCAATCCGCGGCCGCCAACAGATGCAGCGCATCGGCGAAATCCAGGCCGGCATCGGCAAGGTCGAGCGCTTGCGCGAGCGCGGCTGGGTCTTCGACAGAGACTGTTTTCAACCCGGAAAAGGCCCGCAACGCCCGAGTGACTTGTGCAGGGGAGTACCCATAGAGACTGCGCAAGACCCACTCGCATTCCAGCATGACCGTTCTACTGACGAACACCTCGGCGCCATCTACCAGCGCGAGCGCCTTTCGCGACTGTACGGGGTCGTCGCGAGTCAGAAAGCGAATGACGACATTCGTATCAATCGCGATCATGCCGACGCTTCGCTTCGGCCAGGACGCTTGCGTTCATCTCGTCGATCGACTTCGGCTTGCCGGCAAACGGCAGGGAGCCGAAGACGTCTTCGGATTTTGTCGGCTCGAAGTGCGGCGCGGACTTGAGCAATACGCCATCGGCCGTTTCCTCGACCGAAAGGCGCGTCCCGGCTTCCCAACGCCGACGCGCACGGATGGGTTTCGGCAGGATGACCTGCCCTTTCGTCGAAACGATTGTGGTGGCCTTGGGCGACGCCATGGTGTCCAGTCCAGCAGGTAAGACGAGCGTAAGATAAGTCGGTCCAACGCTGTTTTCAACCCGCCACCGCCTCCATCCCCTCCAGCTCCACGATCAGCTCCTCGATCATCCCCAATCCGATATTCCAGAACGCCGGGTCCGTCGCATCCAGCCCGAACGGCGCCAGCAGCTCCGAATGGTGCTTGGCGCCGCCGGCCTTCAGCATGTCGAAATAGCGTTCCACGAACCCATGCTCGGCGCGCCGATAGACGCCGTAGAGCGAATTCACGAGGCAATCGCCGAAGGCGTAGGCGTAGACGTAGAAGGGCGAATGGATGAAGTGTGGAATGTAGGCCCAGAAGGTCTCGTAGCCCGGCTGCAGCCTGATCGACGGACCGAGGCTCTCGCCCTGCACGCTCATCCAGATTTCGCACAATTGGTCCGCCGTCAGTTCGCCTTCGCGGCGGCGCGTGTGGACTTCGCGCTCGAACGTGTAGAAGGCGATCTGGCGCACGACCGTGTTGATCATGTCCTCGACCTTGGAGGCGAGCAGCGCACGCCGCTGCGCGACATCCGTGGTCTTCGCCAGCAATGCGCGAAACGTCAGCATCTCGCCGAACACGCTCGCGGTTTCCGCCAGCGTCAGCGGCGTCTGCGCCATCAAGGCGCCCTGGCCGGCGGCCAGCACCTGATGCACGCCATGGCCGAGCTCGTGGGCGAGCGTCATCACATCGCGCGGCTTGCCCTGGTAGTTGAGCAGCACATAGGGGTGCGCGGACGGCACGGTCGGATGCGCGAAGGCGCCAGGCGCCTTGCCCGGCCGCACGGGCGCATCGATCCAGCGCCCGTCGAAGAAGCGGCTGGCGATGTCGGCCATTTCCGGCGCGAAGCCGGCATAGGCCGAGAGCACCGTCTCGCGCGCGTCGGTCCATGAATAGATGCGCTGCGGAACCTGCGGCAGCGGCGCGTTGCGGTCCCAATGGTTGAGCGCGTCCTTGCCGAACCATTTCGCTTTCAGCTTGTAGTAGCGGTGCGACAGGCGCGGATAAGCCGCGCGCACCGCCGCCACCAGCGCGTCCACCACCTCGCGCTCGACGCGGTTGGCGAGATGGCGGGAGTCGGCGACGTCGCTGAACTTGCGCCAGCGGTCGGAAATCTCCTTGTCCTTGGCGAGCGTGTTGGTGACGAGCGCGAAGGTGCGCAGATTGTCCTTCAGCGTCGCGGCGATCGCGTCGGACGCCTTGTGGCGCACGTCTTCGCTCGTGTCCTGCATCATCGACAATGTCGGCTCGAGCGTCAGCTCCTTGCCGTCCACCTTGAAGCGCAGGCTCGCGATCGTCTCGTCGAACAGGCGGTTCCAGGCGCCATGGCCGGTCACCGACTTTTCGTGGAACAGCTTTTCGAGCTGGTCATCGAGCTCGTGCGGCTTGTCCTTGCGGATGTCGACCAGCCAGGGCTTCCAGTGTTCGAGCGGGCCGGAGGCCATCGCCTTTTCGAGCACGTCGTCGTCGATGCGATTGAGCTCGAGCTGGAAGAACAGCAGGTCGGTCGAATAATCCGTCA
>DAIRCS010000240.1:0-4775 GCA_036796555.1 Rhodoblastus sp.
CGCGGAAGAGCACGGCCTGTCGCATCTCATCGAGCACATGGCCTTCAAGGGCACGAAGCGCCGCGACGCGCGCGCCATCGCGGCCGAGATCGAGGAGGCCGGCGGCGATCTCAACGCCGAGACGGCGAGCGAGCACACCGCCTATCTCGCGCGCCTGTTGCCGGGCGAGGTGGATCGCGCGCTCGAAATCTTCGCGGACATTCTGACCGACTCGGTCTTCGACGCCGAAGAACTCGAGCGCGAGAAGAATGTCATTCTGCAGGAGATCGCCGCTGTCGAGGACGATCCCGACGATCTCGTCATGGAGCTGATGGATCGCGCGGCCTTCCCCGACCAGCCGCTCGGCCGGCCGATCCTCGGCGTGAGAAAGACGGTGAAGGCCTTCGACCGCGCGATGATCCGCGCCTATCTCGACCGCTTCTACGGCGCCAATTCCCTCATCGTCTCGGCGGCGGGCGCGGTGAGCCACGACGAGATCGTGCGCGCCTCGGAGCGCCTCTTCGGCCCGATGCCGCAGGTCGACCCGCCCGCCTTCGAGCCGGCCCGCTATCGCGGCGGCGAGCGGAAATCGCGACATGGCGCGGAACAGGCCAATGTCGTTATCGCCTTCGAGGGCGTCGGCCACCGCGATGCGCAGGCCTGCGCCGCCCATGTCTTCTCCGGCGCGGTCGGCGGCGGCATGTCCTCGCGTCTCTTTCAGGAAGTCCGCGAGAAGCGCGGCCTCGCCTACTCGATCGACACGTTCAACTGGTCCTACGACGATACCGGCATCTTCGGCCTGCAGGCGGCGACCGATCCGCGCGACGCCGCCGAACTGGCGCATGTCGCCATGGATTGCATCGCCGCCGCGGTCGAGGACCTGAGCGAAACGGAATTACGGCGCGCCAAGGCGCAGGCCAAGGTCTCGCTCCTGGCGGCGCTCGAATCCTCGCCATCCCGCGTCAGCCAGATCGCCCGGCAGACGGCGATCTTCGGCCGCGTGCTTGCGCGATCGGAAATCATCGGCGAAATAGATGGCCTGACGCTGGCCGATGTGCGCGCCGTCGGCCGCCGCCTGCTGTCGAGCGCGCCGACGCTTGCCGCCGTGGGGCCGACCGGCCGGGGCCTGACGGCGGACCGCGTCGCCGAGCGGTTGAGGACGGGCTGACATATGGCCTTGTTTCGACTGGGGCCGAGCACAGACCACAGCGCTTTCGTGCGCGGCGACGGCGTTTTCCTGCGTCCGGCCGAAATGGCCGACTTCCCGGATTGGGCGCGCCTGCGCGAGCACAGCCGCAACTTCCTCACCCCCTGGGAGCCCATCTGGCCGGCCGATGATCTGACCCGCGCCGCCTTTCGCCGCCGCATCAGGCGGCACGCCGAGGAAATGGCGCGCGACGAGGCTTTTCCCTTCCTGATCTTCCGGGCGCGGGACAAGGCGCTGGTCGGCGGCCTCACCATCGGCCAGATCCGCCGCGGCGTCGCGCAGGCGGCCACCATCGGCTACTGGGTCGGCGTGGATTACGCGGGGCAGGGCTATATGTCGCGGGCGCTGCGCGCGGCGGTCGCCTATTCCTTCCAGACGCTGCGCCTGCACCGGGTGGAAGCCGCCTGCCTGCCCACCAACGCCGCCTCGATTCGCGTGCTGGAAAGCGCCGGCTTCAGGCGCGAGGGACTGGCGCGCTCCTATCTGCGCATCAACGGCCGCTGGCAGGACCATCTGCTCTTCGCCGTGCTGGAAAACGACCCGCCGCTGCCGCCGCGTCTACGCGCGCGCAACGACGACGGCGCCGCCTGCGCCTGAGGCTTCTTGCCGGCTCGCGCGAGAGGCTTTACCAGTCAAACTTCCGACACGAACAGGGCGCACCCCCCGGGCAGGTTTTCAGCCTCCGCGGGCGGCCGTCCCCGAAAGAGAGAATTCGTGCGTTTGGTCCGATTGTTCCTGGCCGTCCTCGTTCTGGCCGCCGAATGCCTGCCGGCGCGCGCGATCGAATCCGTGCGCGTGCCCCTCGATTCCCAGGCGATCAATCTCACCCGCGCGGTCGAATCCTATTCGTCGCAGGGCGACCGCCTGCAGGTGTCCACGGCGCCGGGCTCCGACGGCATCGTCCGCCGCATCGAGGTGCGCGCCAAGCAGGAGGGCGCGCGCCCGTCCTGGATCGTTTTCGCGCTCACCAACGACACCGACGAGCAGATCGAGCGGCTGCTGGTCGCGCCGCATTTCCGCCTCGTCGGCTCGGGCGTGATCTGGCCCGATCTCGGCGCCGTGCGCATCAACGCCATCACGGCGAGCCAAGGCTTCCCGCCGGAATCGGAGGAAAATCCGGACGCCGACGTCTTCCGCGTGACGCTCGATCCCGGCACCACCGTCACCTACGTCGCCGAGTTGCGCACCCCCAACCTGCCGCAGCTCTATCTCTGGGATCCCGAAGCCTACAAGGACCGCGCGACCAGCCTGACGCTCTACAAGGGAATCGTCATCGGCATTTCCGGCCTGCTGGCGCTGTTCCTCACCATCGTCGTGGTGGTCAAGAGCGCGGTGATTTTCCCCGCCGCGGCGGCGCTCGCCTGGGCGGTCTTCGCCTATGTCTGCATCGACTTCGGCTTTTTCGCGCGCGCATTTGGCGTGGGGGTCGACGCAGACCGGTTCTGGCGCGCGGCGGCCGAGACGATTCTCTCCGCGACGCTCGTGGTGTTTCTGTTCGCCTACCTCAATCTCAACCGTTGGCATGTGCGCGCCTCGCATGTCGTGGCGCTGTGGGTCGTCTTCCTGCTCGCGCTGCTGGGGCTCGCCTGGTACGATCCGTCCGTCGCCGCCGGCGTCGCGCATATTTCGCTCGCGACCGTCGCGGGCGCCGGCCTCCTGCTCGTCGTCTATCTCTCGACCCACGGCTACGACCGCGCGATCATGCTGATCCCGACGTGGTTCCTGCTGCTGGCCTGGGTCTGCGCGGCGGGGTTCGCGGTCACCGGCGCGCTGTCGAACGACATCGTCGGGCCGACGCTGATCGGCGGCCTCGTGCTGATCGTCATGCTCATCGGCTTCACCGTCATGCAGAACGCCTTCGCCTCGGGCGGCCTCGCGCAGGGCGCCATCTCCGACGTCGAGCGCAAGGCGCTGGCCGTGACGGGCGCCGCCGACGTCATCTTCGACTGGGACGTGCCGGCCGACCACATCTACGTCAGCCCGGAAGTCGAGGCGCATCTCGGGCTCGAGCGCGGCGATCTGGAAGGGCCCGCGTCGAACTGGCTCGAGATCCTGCATCCCTTCGAGCGCGACCGCTATCGCGCCTGCCTCGACACGCTGCTGGAGCAGCGCCGCGGCCGCATCAACGAGGAATTCCGTCTGCGCGCGGCGGATGGGCACTATCTCTGGTATCGCCTGCGCTGCCGGCCCGTCGTCGGCCCCGACGGCGAGGTCATCCGCGTCGTCGGCACGCTGGTCGACGTCACCGACGAGCGCACCGCGCAGGAGCGCCTGCTGCATGACGCCGTGCACGACAATCTGACCGGCCTGCCCAACCGCGAACTGTTCTTCGACCGTCTCGAAGCCGCGCTCTCCTTCGCGCGCGCCGACGCCGCGCGCCCGACAGTGCTCTGCATCGACATCGACCGCTTCAAGCAGATCAACGAGACGATCGGCATTTCGGCGGGGGATTCGATTCTCCTGACCGCTGCGCGAAGACTGTCACGCTTGCTGCAGCCGCAGGACACGCTGGCGCGCGTCTCCGGCGACACGTTCGCGGTGATCGTGCTGTCGGAGAGCAATCCCGAGCATGTCGTGCAGCTCGCCGAGACGATCCGCCGCGCGCTGGCGACGCCCGTCTCCTTCGCCGAGCGCGAGATCGCGCTGTCGGCCTCCGTCGGCATCGCGCTGTTCGATCCGCAGACGCATTCCAAGCGCGACGACATGCTCAAGGACGCCGAGATCGCCATGCGCCACGCCAAGCGCGTCGGCGGCAATCGGATCGAGGTTTTCCGGCCGGGCATGCGCAGCCAGCGCTCCGACCGGCTGGCGCTCGAGGCCGATCTGCGGCGCGCGCTCTCGCGCGGCGAGATCAAGGTCTATTTCCAGCCGATCGTGCGGCTGGAGGATCGCACCGTCGCCGGCTTCGAGGCGCTGCTGCGCTGGGATCACCCGAGCCTCGGGCGTCTCGGCCCGGACGTGTTCATTCCGATCGCGGAGGAAACCGGCGTCATCGTCGAGCTCGGCGTCTTCGTTCTCGAGCGCACCGCGCGCGAGCTCGCCGCCTGGCAGAAGGCGCTCGACGTCGACCCGCCGATCTTCGCTTCCGTCAACGTCTCCTCGCGCCAGCTCCTGCGCCACGATCTGCTGCAGGACGTGAAGAACGCGCTGACCCGCTCCGACGTCATCCGCGGCACGCTCAAGCTCGAACTCACCGAAAGCCTGGTGATGGAGAACCCGGAATATGCCGCGCAGATGCTGACCCGCATCAAGAATCTCGGCGCCGGTCTCTCGCTCGACGATTTCGGCACCGGCTATTCCTCGCTCGCCTATCTCCAGCGCTTCCCCTTCGACACGATCAAGATCGATCGTTCCTTCGTGCAGCAGAACGCGTCCGGCGCGCGGCCGGTCATCCTGCGCTCGATCGTGGCGCTCGCGCACGATCTCGGCATGGAAGTCGTCGCCGAAGGCGCGGAGACGGAATCGGACGCGATCGAGCTTTACCAGCTCGGCTGCGAATTCGCGCAGGGCTACGCTTTCGGCCATCCGATCAGCGCGCTCGACGCGCGCAAGCTCGTGGGCGCCGCGACAGAGGCTGCATGATGGACAG
>DAIRCS010000241.1:0-4263 GCA_036796555.1 Rhodoblastus sp.
AGTCCTACCAGCTCGCCGGAACCAACAGCTACGCGACGCCCGACGCCGCCAACGTTGGCCTCAGCTCCGGCCTCGACACGCGCCGTTCCGACTATGTCGGCCGTATCGCCTTCGCGCCGGCGAGCTTCCTGTCCTTCGTCGCCAAGGCGCGGTTCGACCAGGCCAACATGCATCTGCGCCGCCTCGACCTCGTGGCCGGCGCGACCTTCGGGCCGCTGACGGGAACGATCCAGTACGCCAATTACTCGGCGCAGCCGCTGCTCGGCTTCGACGTGCGCCGGCAGGGCCTGTCGCTCGGCGCGCGCTACGACATCACCAAGAATTATTTCGTGAACGGCAACGTCCAGTTCGACATGTCGCGCTACCTCTACAACAACACGGCGGCCATCAACGGCGTGTGGGGCTATGCGCCGGTCATGTCGATCGCGGGGCTCGGCATCGGCGCGGGCTATCAGGACGATTGCACGACCTTCACGATCAACTACACCTCGACCTATCAGGTGAACGCCTCCACCGGCCTGCCCGGCCGCAACCAGACGCTGCTGATGACCTTGAACCTGCGCACGCTCGGCGAGGCCAAGGTCGGCGCGAGCCTCGGCTTCGTGCCGCAGAACGACGGCCTGAAGCAGTCGCAGTGAGCGACGCGTCCCTTCTCGCCCTGACGCAGGGCGACCCGTCCGGCATCGGCCCCGAAATCGCACTGATGGCCTATGAAGCCGCCCGCGCCGACGCGAGCCTGCCGCGCTTCGCGCTGCTCGCCGATCCCGCGCTGATGCGCGCGAGGGCGCAACAGATCGGCGCAGGCGCCGAGATCGAGGAATGCGACGTCGCGGAGGCGGCGCGCGTCTTTGCGCGGGCGCTGCCCGTCCTGCCCCTGCAGGCGCGCGCGCGGGGCGAAGCAGGCAAGCCCGATCCGGCAGACGCGGCGGCGACGATCGAATCGATCGAGCGCGCGGTCGCTCTGGTTTTCGAGGGACGCGCAGGCGCGATCGTCACCAACCCGATCGCGAAAGAGGTTTTGTATCGCGCGGGCTTCTCGCATCCCGGCCATACGGAGTTTCTGGGCGAACTCGCCAGGCGCCATACGGGCCGCGCGGCGCGCGCGGTGATGATGCTGTGGTCGGACGAACTCGCCGTCGTGCCCGTGACGATCCATGTTGCGCTCGCGCAGGTTCCGCGCCTGCTGACGCGCGACCTCATCGTCGAGACGGGCAGGATCGTCGCGGCCGACATGCGCGCGCGCTTCGGCGTCGCGGCGCCGCGTCTGGCGATCTCCGGTCTCAATCCGCACGCCGGCGAGAACGGAACGATGGGCCGCGAAGAGGTCGACGTAATCGCGCCGGCGATCGCCGACCTCGTCGCCGCTGGAATCGACGCGAAGGGCCCCTATCCCGCCGACACGCTGTTCCATGCGCAAGCGCGCGAAAAATACGACGCGGCGCTGTGCATGACGCATGATCAGGCGCTGATTCCGATCAAGACGCTCGCCTTCGACCGCGCGGTCAACGTCACGCTGGGCCTGCCCTTCGTGCGCACGTCGCCCGATCACGGCACGGCCTTCGATATCGCCGGCAAGGGCGTGGCGAATCCCACGAGCCTGATCGAGGCGCTGCGGCTGGCGGCGCGGCTGGCGGGACGACCGGCATGACGCAACGGACCGAGACGCCCTCCCTCCCCGCTCGCGGGGAGGGTGTCAGGCGAAGCCTGACGGGTGGGGTCTGCCGCGATCGCGGCCAACATCCGGCAGGCCCCACCCGCAATGCTGCGCATTGCGACCTCCCCGCGAGCGGGGAGGTAGGGACGCTCGGCAAGACGGCGGCCCGATGACCGACGGCCTGCCGCCGCTGCGCGATGTCGTCGCGCGGTTCGACATCGCGCCGAAGAAGGCGCTGGGCCAGAATTTTCTGTTCGACCTGAACCTGACCCGCCGCATCGCGCGCGCCGCGGGGCCGCTGGAAAATGCGACGATCGTCGAAGTCGGCCCCGGCCCCGGCGGCCTCACGCGCGCGCTGCTGGCGGAAGGGGCGAAGCGCGTCGTCGCCATCGAGCGCGACGCCCGCTGCCTCGCCGCGCTGGCGGAAATCGCCGCGCATTATCCGGGGCGGCTCGAGGTGATCGAGGGCGATGCGCTGGAGATCGACATGCAGGCGCTGTGCGCGCGTTTCGCGGTCGACGGCCCGGCGCGCGTCTGCGCCAACCTGCCCTACAACATATCCACCGTGTTGCTGACCAACTGGCTCGAAGCGGACATATGGCCGCCGGCATGGGACCGGCTGACGCTGATGTTCCAGCGCGAGGTCGCCGAGCGCATCGTCGCCACGCCCGCCGAACGCGCGGACTACGGGCGGCTCGCCGTGCTGTGCGGCTGGCGCGCGCAGGCGCGCATCCTGTTCGACGTCGCGCCTTCGGCCTTCACGCCGCCGCCGAAGGTGACGTCGTCCATCGTCGAGTTGCGCCCGCGTGAAGAACCGATGGCGTGCGACAAGCGCACGTTGCTGGCGATCACGCAGGCGGCGTTCGGCCAGCGCCGCAAGATGCTTCGCCAATCGCTCAAGAGCGTCGCGCCGGGCGGCGACGCGGAGGGGTTGCTCGCGGCTGCGGGGATCGCGCCGACGAAGCGGGCGGAAGAGGTGGATGTGGCGGGGTTCGTGGCGCTGGCGCGGGCGATGTCCAGCAGACGAGCGCCGGCGCCCTGATGGCGCCGAGGCGGTCGGCTTCCTGATCAATTCACCGCCGGAGAACCAGTCTTACGGGAATGGTCATGCGACCGCCAGGCGGCTTGTCGGGATCGAGTTGGCGGATCGAAGCGACGATGTCCCGATCGAGGTTCGGATTTCCCGAAGATGTGACGACCTTGGCGTCCGCCACACGCCCGTCCGCGGCGATCGTAATGTGGATCGTCACGTTTTCAGCGTGGCTGACGTATGGACGCATGAGGATCGAAATTTTCGAACGGATGCGAAGCATGTATCTCCGCTGATCGTCAGGCAGTCTCATGAAGCGACGAGAAGCTTCGCCGCTTTTTGCGCAGTCCGCGCGCGATATCGAACCGCAGCCCGGTGAATTAGATTGCGCCCTGCCTGCTTGCGGCATGATTGAAAACAGCAAGGAGCAACCGAGAATCGCAATGCGGGCGCACTCGGAGCGACGCATTGAGCCGATCCTGCAGGTCGAGAAATCTCGCAAAAGAGAACCCTTTCAAATCCAGCGCCCGGTTTCGGTAGATGGCTCAATCAGCGAAAGAATCTGCCGCGGACTCGCGACCCCGCCCTACTCCGCCAGCAACCGCGCCACGAACGCCTCCACGCCCGGCTGCCGGCGCGACCGTTTCAGCCGCTCGGCGCGCAGAATCTGGATCAGCTCTTCGTAGGTGCGCTGCAGGTCGTCGTTCACGAGAACATAATCGTATTGCACCCAGCGGCGGATTTCGTTGCGGGCGTTTTCGAGGCGCTTCTCGATCGTGGCCGCCGCATCTTCGGCGCGCCGCTCCAGTCGCGCGCGCAGCTCCTTCATCGAGGGCGGCAGGATGAAGATGGTGACGACGTCGGACTGCGCCTTCTCGCGCACCTGCTGCGCGCCCTGATAGTCGATGTCGAAGAGCACGTCGCGGCCCTGCGCGAGCACGGCCTCCACCGGGCTGCGCGGCGTTCCGTAGAAATTGCCGTGCACCTCGGCCCATTCCAGCAGGTCGTTGGAATCGCGCATGCGCTCGAACTGCGGGCGCTGGATGAACGAGTAATGGATGCCGTCGACCTCGCTGGAGCGGCGCGCGCGCGTCGTCACGGAAATGGAGAGCGTGAGGTCGATGTCCTTGGCCTGAAGCAGCATACGCGTCAGCGTCGTCTTGCCGGCGCCGGACGGCGACGACAGGATCAACATGAGGCCGCGCCGCTTGAACGTGACGGGGCTTTCGGTGGGCTCGCTCATGACCGGGGGCTCATTCGATGTTCTGGACCTGCTCGCGGAACTGTTCGACCTCGACCTTCAGTTCGAGCCCGATGGCAGTCAGCGCGGTGTCGTTCGACTTGGCGCAGAGCGTATTCGATTCGCGCCCTAGTTCCTGCGCGAGGAAATCGAGGCGACGGCCGATGGCGCCGCCATTCTCGAGCAAATCCGTGACAGCCTTGGCATGGGTGTGCAGCCGGTCGAGCTCTTCGCGGATGTCGGCGCGCGAGGCGAGCAGCACGGCCTCCTGATGCAGGCGCGCTGGATCCAGACCCTGTGTCTGGCCAAGCGCCTCGATCTGGCGGGCGATGCGCGCCT
>DAIRCS010000241.1:4273-4771 GCA_036796555.1 Rhodoblastus sp.
CCGCCCCCCTGCCCGGCGTCGCCTCCGCCTGCTGCGCCAGTTCGGCGATGCGCGCGGTGCGGGCCGACAGGACGGCGCCGATCGACGCGCCTTCCGACCGACGCATGGCGCAGACCGCATCGAGGGCGACTTTCAGGCCGGCAAGCACATCCTTCGCCAGCGCAGTGCGCGAAGCCTCGTCATCCTCGGTCTCGCCGCTCTCCACCATCCCGCGGAGCGACAGGAGCCCGTCGAGCGAGGCCGGGCGCACATTGGCGTTCAGCGGCACGTCGGCGAGCTGTGTGATGAGCTGGTCGAGCGCAGCCCGGTTGATGCGGATTTCGGCCGCTGCGCCCTCGCGTGTCGCGCTGAGGTTGGCGTGGCAGGCGCCGCGCGTCAGGGCTGCGGAAATGGCGGCGCGCGCCTCGATGTCCACGGCGTCGAAGCCCGGCGGCAGGCGCAGCCGCAGGTCGAGGCCCTTGGAATTGACGGTGCGGATTTCCCAGGCCCAGGTCCAGG
>DAIRCS010000242.1:0-4759 GCA_036796555.1 Rhodoblastus sp.
TTTCTGAAGAACGCCGCCGCGGACCGCCGCGCGGGCAAGGAGAAGAGAACGTGACGAGCGAGACGGTCAAGAAACTCGAAGCCTTCGACATCCAGAAGATCCTGGCTTCGCTGCCGCATCGCTATCCGTTTCTTCTGGTCGACCGCATCGTCGACATCGACGGCGACGAATCCTGCATCGGCGTCAAGAACGTCACGATCAACGAGCCGCATTTCCAGGGACATTTCCCGGAGCGGCCGGTGCATCCCGGCGTGCTGATCATCGAGGGCATGGCGCAGACGGCCGGCGCCATCTGCATCCACGCGCACGGCAAGGGCGAGAAGCCGTCGCTCGTCTACTTCATGACCATCGACAAGGCGAAGTTCCGCAAGCCCGTGCTGCCGGGCGACCGGCTCGAGTATCACATGAAGAAGCTCAACCAGCGTCGCAACATGTGGTGGTATTCCGGTCGCGCCATGGTCGACGGGCAATTGGTCTGCGAGGCCGAGATCAGCGCGATGCTCGCGCCGCCGACGGCCTGAGTTTCGCGGCTTGACGGCCGACGTTCATCCCTCGTCGATCGTCGCGCCCGGCGCGCGCCTCGGCGCTGATGTGAGGATCGGCCCGTTCTGCGTCGTGGGCGAGCATGTCGAACTCGGCGATGGCGTCGAACTCGTCTCGCATGTCTCGCTCGCCGGCCGAACGTCCATCGGCGCGCGCACGAAAATCTATCCCTTCGCCGCCCTCGGCCATCCGCCGCAGGATCTGAAATATCGGGGCGAAGATTCAATTCTCGGCGTCGGTGCCGATTGCGTCATCCGCGAAGGCGTGACCGCCAATCCCGGCACCGCCGGCGGCGGCATGCGGACGATCGTCGGCGACCGCTGCGCCCTGCTCGCGCAGGCGCATGTCGGTCACGACAGTTTCGTCGGCAATGACGTCATCTTGTCGAACAATGTGATGATCGCCGGCCACGTCCGCATCGGCGATTTCGCGATCCTCAGCGGCGGCGTCGCCGTGCATCAATTCGCACGCATCGGCGCGCACGCCTTCGTCGGCGGCGTCACTGGGCTTGAAGGTGATCTCGTTCCCTTCGGCCTCGCCTTCGGCAATCGCGCGCATCTCGCCGGCCTCAATCTCGTCGGCCTGCGCCGCCGCAATTTTTCCCGCGAGACGATCGCCAATCTGCAGGCCGCCTATCGCCTGATCTTCGAGGGCAAAGCGCCGCTTGCCGCGCGCATCGACGAAGTAGAGCGCGCGCTCGGTCATGATCCCAACGTCGCGCATCTCGTCGATTTCCTGCGCGCAGGCGGCGACCGTCCGCTGTGCCGCCCGCGCGAAAATCGCTAGACGTGGGCTACGCCATGCCGTCATTGCGAGCGAAGCGAAACAATCCAGGAGCCGCGATCCGGCTCTGGACTACTTCGCCGCTCCGCTCCTCGCAATGACGGCGAAGCCTATGCGTCTCTTCGTCGTCGCGGGCGAAAAGTCCGGCGATCTTCTCGGCGCGAAGCTGATGCAGGCTTTGCGTCGCCTCGCGCCGGATGCGCGGATCGAGGGCGTCGGCGGCGAAGCCATGATTCGCGAGGGACTGACGAGCCTGTTTCCGCTCGAGGACATCGCGGTCATGGGCTTCACCTCCGTCATTGCGCATCTGCCGCGTCTGCTGAAGCGCATCGATGAAACGGCGCGCGCTGTCGTCGCGGCGAAGCCCGATGCGCTCGTCATCATCGACAGTCCCGACTTCACGCATCGCGTCGCGCGAAAAGTGCGCGCGATGGCGCCGGCCATCCCCATCGTCGACTATGTCAGCCCGTCGGTCTGGGCGTGGCGGCCGGGCAGGGCGCCGGCCATGCGCGCCTATGTCGACCGCGTGCTCGCGCTTTTTCCCTTCGAGCCCGCCGCGCATGAACGGCTCGGCGGCCCGCCCTGCGTCTTCGTCGGCCATCCGCTCGTCGAGCATCTTGACGAATTGCGCCCGAACGCGGAGGAAGCGCGCGAGCGCGAGAGCGATCCTGCCGTCTTCCTGCTGATGCCGGGCTCGCGCCGCTCCGAGATCGAGCGGCTCATGCCCGTCTTCGGCCAGGTGCTGCATCGCGTCGCGCAGCGCGGCCGGCGCATGGAAGTCATCCTGCCCGCCGTCGCGCATCTCGAAGGCGCCATCCGCGAGGAATTGCGCTCCTGGCCTTACAAGCCGCAGGTCGTGCTCGGCGATCAGGCCAAGCTCGCCGCGTTTCGCCGCGCCCGCGCCGCGCTCGTGGCCTCCGGCACCGCCACGCTCGAACTCGCGCTCGCCGGCGTGCCCATGGTCGTCGCCTACAAAGTGTCGCGCGTGGAGGAACTGGCGAAACATTTCATCGATGTGCATTCGATCGTGCTCGCCAATCTCGTGCTCGGCGAAAACGTCGTGCCGGAATTCATCCAGCGCGACTGCAACGAGGTCGCGCTCGCCGACGCGCTCGCGCCGCTGTTCACGCACGGCGCGCAACGCGAACGGCAGGTCGCGGCGTTCCGCGATATCGATCGCGCGCTGACGCCCGAGAACGGCGAGGCGCCGAGCATGGCGGCGGCGCGAAACGTGCTGGAGGTTGCGAAACGAAAAAAGCCCGGCGCGAGGCCGGGCTGAGTTTCTGGAGGTATGCGGAAATAGGACGCTTCAGAAGGCGCGCGCCGCGCGCAGCCGGAGGCGATAGAGGTCCGCCTGGCTCTTGAACGCGGGCATGCCGAGCGCAAACAGGGCGAGGTCGGACGCAAGGCCGACCGGGCGGCTGGTGACGCCGTGCTGCCAGGTGAACTCGGTGCCGATCTCGAAGTCCTTGACCGGATTCCAGATCAGGCCGGTGGCCAACTGGATCTCCTTGTAGTTGGTCACGCCGACGCCGAAATTCGCCGAGCCCAGCGCGAGCGCGCCCGCGGCGGGATTCAACGCATTAGCGGAATAATTGACCTGGTAGTAATTGCCGGTGAGCGTTGAGCTCAAGGACGGCGTCCAGAAGTGACGGAACGCCCCGACCACGGCGAAGGCCTTGCCCATCTCGCAGCTTCCGGAATAGGTCCACACGCAATCGGCTTCCAGCGACCCGCCGTGCCAGCCGTTGCCCGAGGAGACGCGGCCGGCGCCGATGCCGTAGCCGGTCGTCGAGCCGACGCCGCCGTTGTAGGAGAGGTCGTTGCCGTCGACATAACCCATGGCGCCGCGTGCGAAGGTCGCCTGCAGCCACAGCACGTCGCCCTTGGCGAGCATGTCGAGATTGAACTTCACGCCGGCCTGCACGGCGAAGCCGGGCTTGTCGGCGCGCGACAGAACCATCGCGCTCGCGGGCGGCGCGGCGGCGAAGACGAGGCCGCCGGTGTTGAAGAGACCCACGCCGACCTGGTGCACGGCGCCCGACAACTGCGCCGAGCCCCACGGCTGGTCGAGCCGCAGGTTGGCGACGATGTCGGGCATGCGCGTGCCGAGATATTGCGACATGGGCGCGCCGACGACGAGCGGCGTGTTCAGCGCGACGACATTGCCGCCCGGCGCGCGGTGCGAAACGGAGTCCTCGATGGCCAGCGTCGCGGAGAAACCACCCCCGAGCACGGCCGTGTAGCCGAGCGCGTTGACCGTCTGCACCGATCCGCGCAGGCCGGTATAGCCGATCGCATTCGCGAAGAAGTCGAAGAAGGACTGCGTGCGGCCCATCGTCAGGCCGGCGAACTGGATGAAGCCCTTGTCGAGAATGACCGACTCGCGCGCGGCCTGCGTGCCCAGGGCGGGCAGGCCGAGGATGCCGTTCGAAAGGGCGCCCGTATTGCCGGTCGCGCCCGAGCCGAAATAGGAGACGACGCGGAGGAAGCTGCGCACCGTGCCCCAGGGCGATTGCGTGCGCGCGTCGAGTTCGATCCGGCCTTCGGCGCTCCAGCCGACCGCGTCGCGCGAGGCGCCGGGGATGAGTCCTGGAACATTGCCGAGGCCGGCGGCGATCGCCGCGAAGGTCGTGTTCGTGACGCCGCCCGCGACGTTCAGGTTGGGCGTATTGACCCGATAGGGCGTGTTCGAGATCGCGATCTCGGATCTCACGGCGCCGCCGATCCGCAGGCAGGTGTCGGTGCCCGGAATATAGAAGAAGCCGGTGCCGTAGACGTCGCAGATTTTCACATATTGGACGGGCGCGGCCTTGCGGGTCGGAAGATCGGCCGCCAGCGCGCCGCCGGACGCCGTCAGCGCGGCAGCGGAAGCGAGCATCGCTGTCCTGAACACCTTCATGATCGATAACTCCTGTTGTGCATTCGCGCCCTGGTCGATGCCTCAGGATTATCCATCGCGCATGACACTCTCCACCGACCGCGCTGAATCGATTTCTTTCGCTGGCGGCAACAATCCGGTCGCATCGGGTTGAAAGTCCCGCAGCGCGGGGCTTTCAGCGGATTGATCGCGGAAAATGCGACATGAGGCCGGTGGAGGATTCCGGCCCGCCTGTGGCTTGTCCGCAACAGATGACGATCTGGACAAAAAGAAACGGCCGCTTGCGGCGGCCGTTTCAAAGCGATGGAGACGCGGCGCTGTTCAGCGCTTGGACTGCGGCACGTAATCGCGGCGCGGGGCGCCGGTGTAGAGCTGGCGCGGACGACCGATCTTCTGGTGCGGGTCCTCGATCATCTCCTTCCACTGCGCGATCCAGCCGACCGTGCGGGCGACGGCGAACAGCACCGTGAACATGTCCGTCGGGAAGCCCATCGCCTTCAGCGTGATGCCCGAATAGAAGTCGATGTTCGGATAGAGCTTCTTCTCGATGAA
>DAIRCS010000243.1:0-4723 GCA_036796555.1 Rhodoblastus sp.
CATGACGCAGAAGTTCATCGGCTGGCTGCAGGCGCGGCGGGAAAGGGTGGGGGCCGCGGCATGAAGGACGAGACCGTTCACCTGCCGCTCAGGGCCGCCGGCCCCGCGACGGAACGCCCGATCTCCATCACCATTCTCGCCATGGGCGGCCAGGGCGGCGGCGTCCTCACCGACTGGATCGTGCGCCTTGCCGAGGACCAGGGCTGGGCCGCGCAATCGACCTCCGTGCCCGGCGTCGCGCAGCGCACGGGCGCGACGCTCTATTACATCGAATGCATGCCGCCGCAGGACGGGTTGAAGCCCATTCTCTCGCTGATGCCGACGCCCGGCGACGTCGATGTCGTCATGGCCGCCGAATTCATGGAGGCCGGGCGCTCGATCCTGCGCGGGCTCGTGACGCCGGACAAGACGATTCTGATCGCCTCCGATCATCGCGCCTTCGCCACGGTCGAGAAGATCGCGCCGGGCGAAGCGATCGCGGATTCCAGCGTCGTCGCGCAGGCGATCGGCGTGGTGGCGAAGCGCGAGATCGTCTTCGACATGAATGCGCTCGCGGCGCAGCACGGCAGCATGATCTCCGCCGCCATGTTCGGCGCGCTCGCCGCATCCGGCGCCCTTCCGTTCGATGTCGCCCTGTTCCGCGCCCTGCTCGCGGGCGAGAGCAAGGGCAGAAATTCGAGCCTCGCGGCTTTCGAGGCGGCCTACGAGCGGACCGTGAACCCGCCGGCGCCGGACGTGACGGCTGCGCCCGCCCCGCGCGGGCCCTTCCTCGCCGCGCGCTTCGCCGATCGCGTCGCCCGCGACATTCCCGAGCCGGCGCGTGAGATGGCGCGACTCGGCCTCGCGAAGGCCGTCGACTTTCAGGACGCCGCCTATGGCGAGGAATATCTCGATCTGCTGGGACGCCTGCGCGACGCCGACGAAGCGGCCGGCGGCGCGGCGCATGGCTACGCCTTCACGGTCGCGGCCGCGAAATACCTGGCCAACGCCATGGCCTATGACGACGTGATCCGCGTCGCCGATCTCAAGACGCGCGCGAGCCGCCGCGCGCGGGTAGAACGCGAGATCGGCCTGAAGGCGGGACAAGTCCTCCAGACCACCGAATATTTCCATCCGCGCGCGGAAGAGCTGATCGGCATGGCGCCGAAGGGCTGGGCCGACTGGATCAACGCGCGGCCCGGCTTGCGCGACTGGCTCGACAGGCGCGTCAACAAGGGGCGTCGCATCAGGACCTATTCGGCTTTCGGCTTCGCCACGCTCTACGTTCTCGCCGGATTGAAGTCGCACCGCCGCGCCTCGCACCGGCACGCAGTCGAGGTCGCCCATCGCGACGCCTGGATCGCGCGCGCCATCGAAACCGTGGCGCGCAACTACGATCTCGGCGTCGAGGTGCTGAACTGCCGCCGCCTCATCAAGGGCTATTCCGACACGCATGCGCGCGGCCTGTCGAAATACGATCGCGTGATGGTGGCCATCGGCGCGCTGGAGACGCGCGCCGACGCCGCCGACTGGGCGCGCCGATTGCGCGAGGCCGCGATCCGCGACGCCTCCGGCGCCACGCTGGACGGCGCGATCAAGACGATCGGAACCTTCGCATGACGGAGGTCGCCGCTCTACGCAAGAGCCGCCGCACCGCCGCGATACATGAGGCGACGCCGGCGACACCGGAAGAATTGCGGCGCTACATTCCCTATCTCGTCAACCGCCTGTCCAACCGCATCAGCATCGACCAGAACCGCTTTCTCGCGACGATGGGCCTCGGCAACGCCGCGCTGCGCACGCTCTCGGTGCTTCACATCTACGGCCGGCTGACCGTCAACGAGATTTCCGTGCTCGCCGTCATCGAACAATCCAGCGCGAGCCGGACGGTCGACCAGATGCTCGAAACCGGCCTCGTCACGCGCGAACTGGGCGCGCAGGACCAGCGCCGGCGCGAAGTCGCGCTGACGAAAGACGGCGCGACGTTGCTGAAGAAGATCTGGCCGCAGATCGCCCGCCGCGCGGAAAACCTGATGGACGGCATTTCGCGTGCGGACATCGAGCTCTGCGCCGACGTGCTCGCGCGCATGATCGACAACGTCCGCCAGCACGATTTCTAGAATTGCTTCTCGCCGCCGGGCGCGCCGTCGCGCAGGTTGGATTTCAGTCGGTCGAGCAGGCCGCTGAGCGCGCGTCGTTCCTCCAGCGCCAGTCCGCCCATCATGGCGTTGACCCATTGCCCATGCTTCTTCGCCATGCGCCGGAATTTCTTGCGGCCGTCCGCCGTGAGGCACACGATCTGCACGCGCCGGTCGAGGCTCGAGGTCGCGCGCGTGATGTAACCTTCCTCCAGCAGCCGGTTCATGATCGGCGTGACATTGCCGGGCGACACCATCAGCCGCTTCGACAATTCGGTGAGCACGAGACCGCCGGGCTCGCGATCAAGTTGCGCCAGCATGTCGAAGCGCGGCAGCGTGAAGTCGAACTGCTCGCGCAACTGACGCCGCAATTCCGCGCTGATCAGCGTCGTGCAGGTCAGAAGCTTCAGCCAGGTGCGCAGATCGAGCTGGATGTCCGAGCTGACGTCGTCCTGGCGGTCGTCGAGTGTGTCCGTCCTGTCGTCCATATGTCGAACTCGCCGGCGGCGTCGCGGGAAGGCGCGCGCTGCGGCATAATTGGCGTCAGCGCGCGCAAGGCGTCAAGGCGGATTTGTCATTGTCCTTGAACGACAGCTCTCGCAATGCGGCCGCTTCCGGTCGGCAGGCGTTCGATTTTGCCTGAATTCCGGCGGATGCGGACCGCTGATCCATGTTGACAGATTATTTCAAGTCAAAAATAATCCTGGTTACATATCTCGGCGGAGCGACCATGAAGATTGCTGTTCTCGGCGGGGGCAACGGCTCGTTCGCCGCGGCCGCCGACTTCTCGCTCGCCGGCCACGACGTGGCGCTCTACCGGCGCGACCGGGCGGATGTCGACGCCCATATCGCGGCGGGCGGGACGATAGACGTCATCGACGGCAAGGGACGTCGTCAGGCGAAAATCGCGTCGATCACGTCCGAACTCGCCGGCGCCGTTCGCGGCGCCGAATTGATCCTCTGCCCGACGCCGGCCTTCGCGCAGGAGGATCTCGCCCGAGGCGTCGCGCCGCTGCTCGAACCCGGTCAGGTCGTCTATCTGCCGCCGGGCACGTTCGGCTCGTATATTTTCGCCAGGGCCGCGCATGACGCTGGTCGCGCCAGGGATGTGAGCTTCGCCGAGACCGGCACGCTGCCCTGGCTCGCTCGCAAGCAGGGCCCCTATGAAATCCGCATTTCCGGCCGCGGCGTGCGCCTACCGACAGGCGTCTTTCCGTTGACGGGCAGGGCCCATGCGCTCGACGTCATATCGCGCGCCTTCCCGCGCGCGATCGAGGATTGCGGCGACATTCTCTCCGGCGCGCTGATGAACGCCGGCCCGATCATCCATCCGCCGCTGATCACGATGAACGCCGGACCGCTCGAGCATTTCGACCGCTGGGACATCCACAAGGAAGGCACGCAACCCGCCATCCGCCGCGTGACGGACCGGCTCGACGCCGAACGCATGGCGGTGCGCGAAGCCTTCGGCTACGGCGCGCC
Source organism: Rhodoblastus sp. (assembly GCA_036796555.1). Classification (GTDB taxonomy): domain Bacteria; phylum Pseudomonadota; class Alphaproteobacteria; order Rhizobiales; family Beijerinckiaceae; genus JAJXWB01. The sequence continues at coordinate 3,600 of DAIRCS010000243.1, forward strand.
GCATTTTCCTCTGGCCGATCACTACGCCAAGCGCGCGTGGATGTATGAAGCGGAAGCCCACGACACGCTGACCGATTCCGGCGACTGGCGCGAACGCATCGTGCTGACGCAGCATCGCTACATGCTGGAGGACACGCGCATCGGCCTCTCCTTCCTGATCTCCATGGCGGAACTCGCCGGCGTCGACACGCCGCTGGCGCGGTCCTTCCTGTCGATCGGCTCGGCCATCGTCGGCGAGGATTTCATGCAGACGGGACGCACGCGGGAGACGCTCGGCATCGGCGCCATGAGCAGGAGCGACCTGCAATCCCTGCTCGCGAAGGGTTTCGCCTGATGCGCATCGCAAGCCTCGGCGCCGGCCGCATGGGACGCGGCGTCGCCGTCGTCTTCGCCTATGCCGGCCACGACGTCGCCATCGTCGATTTCAAGGACCGGCCGCACGCGGATTTCGAGGCGCTCGCTCGCGAGGCCGAAACCGAAATCGCAGGCGTCATGCGGACGCTGGCGCGCATCGGCCTGATGGCGGAGCGCGACATCGCCACGCTGATGGCGCGCGTGCGCATCGTTCCCGCGAAAAGCGCCGCGGAAGCCTTCGGCGCCGCCGACTATATTTTCGAGGCGCTGCCGGAAGTGCTCGATCTCAAGCGCGAGGCGCTGGCGCGGGCTTCCGCGCTTGCCCGCGCGGATACGATCATCGCCTCGACCACGTCCACCATTCTCGTCGACGACATGGCCGACGCCGTCGTCGATCCCGGCCGCTTCCTCAATGCGCACTGGCTGAATCCCGCCTTCCTGGTGCCGCTGGTGGAACTCTCGCCCGGCGCGAAAACGCGGCCGGAAACGACGGCCGCGATCAAGGCGATGCTCGAGGGCATCGGCAAGACGCCGGTCGTCTGCGCCGCGCGGCCGGGCTATATCGTGCCGCGCATCCAGGGCATGGCGATGAACGAAGCCGCGCGCATGGTGGAGGAAGGCGTGGCGACGGCCGAGGACATCGACAAGGCGATCATCCACGGTTTCGGCTTCCGTTTCGCCATTCTCGGCCTGCTCGAATTCATCGACTGGGGCGGCGGCGACATTCTCTATCATACCAGCCGCTACATGACGCAGGCGCTCGGCCACGA
>DAIRCS010000244.1:0-4670 GCA_036796555.1 Rhodoblastus sp.
GCGCGCTGCGGATAGTCGACGCCGCAGAGGTCGATGAAACTCACGAACTGGCAGTCCGGCGCGTCGCGCAGATAGGCGACCGTCTCGACCCAGCGGTCGCGGGCGACCTCAAGCGTCAGTTCGCCGAAATCGACGACGACCCTGGAGACCGCGCCCGGCAGCGCCGCCGAGATCGCGTCGCCGAGGGTTTTGAGTTCGCTGTCCATACCTCACCGAACCTTCTTCATCGCGGCGCTGCGAGACTTGTCCCGCCGGCGCCGGAGCCGACGCCTATCGCTCGATCGTGCCCGTGCGGCGGATCTTGCGCTGGAGCAGAAGCACGCCGTAGAGCAGCGCCTCGGCCGAGGGCGGGCAGCCCGGAACGTAAATGTCCACCGGCACCACGCGGTCGCAGCCGCGCACCACCGAATAGGAATAGTGGTAATAGCCGCCGCCGTTGGCGCAGGAGCCCATCGAGATCACATACCGCGGCTCGGGCATCTGGTCGTAGACCTTGCGCAAGGCCGGCGCCATCTTGTTGGTCAGCGTGCCGGCGACGATCATCACGTCCGACTGGCGCGGGCTCGCGCGCGGGGCGAAGCCGTAGCGCTCGACATCGTAGCGCGGCATGGAGAGCTGCATCATCTCGACCGCGCAGCAGGCGAGACCGAAGGTCATCCACATCAGCGAACCGGTGCGCGCCCAGGCGATCAGTTCATCCGTCGAGGTGACGAGAAAGCCCTTGTCGGCGAGCTGGTCGTTGATGCCGAGGAAGTACGGATCGTTCGCGCCGATCGGCTTGCCGGTCGCCGGATCGAGAACGCCCTTCGGCGCGGGCGCGACCAATGCGGGGCTGCTGTCGCTCAATCCCATTCCAGCGCTCCCTTTTTCCATTCGTAGACGAAGCCGACCGTCAGCACGCCGAGGAAGACCATCATCGACCAGAAGCCGAGCATGCCGACATCCTTGAACGCCACCGTCCACGGAAACAGGAAGGCGACTTCGAGATCGAAGATGATGAAGAGCAGCGACACCAGATAAAAGCGCACGTCGAATTTCATGCGCGCGTCGTCGAAGGCGTCGAAGCCGCATTCATAGGCCGACAGCTTTTCCGGGTCCGGCGACTTGTAGGCCAGCAGGAACGGCGCGATCAGCAGCGCCGCCGATATGACGAACGACAGGCCCGCGAAAATCACCAGGGCGAGGTATTGGTCCAAGAAACCGGGCATGGGCATTCCGGGGCTGGCGCGGGCGCCGGGATGAGGGAGGCCCCCGCCCGGGCGGCGCGGCTGGCGCGATCCGTATCGCAGCGCACACGGTGGCGCAAGCCGAAACGGGCCCAGAAATCATTCCCTTCACATAAGGTTGTATTGATCTTCGACAAGGCGCGTCGCCCGCTGGACGCGGCGCCCGCCGGCCCGCATGATCGCGGCGGGAGGATCACATGGCCAATCAATACGATCTCGCAGGCCGCGTGGCGGTCGTGACCGGCGGCGCGCAGGGCATCGGACGCGCGGTGTCGAGCCGGCTCGCCGCATCCGGCGCGAAGGTGGCGATCTGGGACCGCGACACGGCGCTGGCGGAAAAAACGGCCGCCGAAATCGGGCCGCATGGCCAGGTTTTCGCCGTCGCCTGCGACATGAGCGATTTCGCCGGCGTTTCGGCCGCCGCGGCGAAAACCGCGAAGCACGCCGGCCGAATCGACATTCTGGTCAACAACGCCGGCATTTCCGGCCCCAACGCGACCGTGGCCGACTATCCGGTGGAGGAGTGGCGCCGCGTGATCGACCTCGACCTCAACGGCGTTTTCTACGGCTGCAAGGCCGTCGTTCCGACCATGGTCGCGCAGGGCTACGGCCGCATCGTCAATGTCGCCTCGATCGCCGGCAAGGAAGGCAATCCCAACGCCGCCGCCTATTCGGCCGCCAAGGCCGGCGTGATCGCGCTCACCAAGTCGCTCGGCAAGGAGCTGGCCGGCCAGGACATCGCCGTCAACTGCATTACGCCGGCCGCCGCCCGCACCGCCATTTTCGACCAGATGAGCCAGACGCACATCGACTACATGCTGTCGAAAATTCCGCGCGCGCGATTCGTGCTGGTGGAGGAGATCGCGGCCATGGTCGCGTTTCTCGTATCGGCGGAAAATTCCTTCACCACCGGCGCGGTCTTCGACCTGTCGGGCGGGCGGGCGACGTATTGAGCCGCCGAATGTCATCCCGGACGGCCGCAGGCCGATCCGGGAACCAGCCGCCGGCTGCCGTGGATTCAGAGTTTATTGGAAATGGCGAGAGAGACGGGGCTCGAACCCGCGACCTCCGGCGTGACAGGCCGGCGCTCTAACCAACTGAGCTACTCCCCCGCGAAAGACGCGCTTGCGCGGACGGGTGCGGAATATGACGCCGCCGCTTCCAAGTCAAGCGAAGTCGATCAGAAACGCGACGAGCCGAGACGCCAGCGCGCCACTTCCTGCGGCGAAAGCACATGGATGCTTTCGGTCGGCGTGCTTTCGGCCCGGTTGATGAGGTCGCGGCTGACGCCCATCGCCTGCGAATAGCGCGCGAGCGTGTCGCGCATGTCGCCGTTGTCGAAGCGGCGGCGCGCGCCCCCGCTGCCGCCGGCGGGATCGGCGCCGGCCTCCAGCGCGAACATGCGATGAATGCCGACGAGGCTCTGGGCCGGCACGACGCGCTTGCGGCCGCCCATCAGCGCATAGACGCAGGCCGAGAAGCAGCGGCCGGCCGCCAGATGGCTGCGCCCCTCGCTGTCGGAGACCGCGCGCGCCACGATGGTGGCGGCCCCGACCTTGCGGAAGACCCGGCCGAGCTCCATCGAGGCGACAACCTTGCCGCCCGGCGAATTGAGAAGGACGACGCTGCGCACGTTTCCGGCGCGGGAATTGGCGCGGACGAAGGCCACGAATTCGTCCGGCGTCGCATCGGTGATCTCGCCGTCCGCCACGATCGCCTGCGGACAATGCGCGCCGCAATTCCCGCCGATGGTCGTGAGGCTGAACTGCATGTCGGCGGAGGCCGGGCCGCCGAAGGCCAGAAGCGAGAGCGAAGCGACCGCGCCAGTCAAAAACGCCTTGAACGCCATACTCTCGCCTCTCCGCCTCTAGCTACGGCCAAAATTGTAGCGGCAGGCGGGCATCGCCAAGGGCGATTCTCAGGAGGCGCGGCGACCGCTGCAATTCTTTTCGAATGAACACGGTCAACGGGCGCCGCTAATGACCGCACGCCCATTCGCGCTAGCGTTTGCGCACCGATTCTTATGCGCGCCGCCATACATTTATTTTTTCTGTTCCAACGCCTGATCGATCACGAATTGCTCAACGTCACGCAGCGTTACGAGACCTGACGAGGCATCGTCTTGGCAATCCGCCACAACCAAAATGTCAAGCAAATTTGCGCCCGACATAGCAGGCCTTAGATCATAAACGCCATTTTCGTAAGTATTTTGATCATGATTTATCTTAGGAACGGTTGAGAAATGAGCTTCCAATGGCGAACCGTCCGCAGCGAAGAAACTCCAATCCCCCTCGGCAATATCAAGCTCTTCCACGAACTGGATCGCCTTCGCCTTGCAAGCGAATACGATCAGTCGACGAACGGGAAGATGGAGTCCAAAAACGATATTCTGGATTTTCTCGGGCGAGTTGCCATCCATGACCAGCATGTCCTGAAACATGGTGGGCGGTGACGGGCTCGAACCGCCGACCCTCTCGGTGTAAACGAGATGCTCTACCAACTGAGCTAACCGCCCGCGCCCCCTGTTTACGCAAGAGCGCGGCAGGCGCCAAGCGCGTGGATGGCAGACGCGGGCGCGGGCTTGCGGCAGGATGGGCGCTGTTTCGTCCGATTCGGCCGCTCCCTTGGAAACCAGCCTCTACGCGCCCGTCAAAGCCTTTCTCGAAGACCTCGGCTTTTCAGCCAAGGGCGAAATCTGCGGCTGCGACGTGGTGGCGATCCGCGAGGGCGAAGAAGTGCGGGTCGTCGTCGCCGAACTGAAGAAAAGCTTCAATCTCGAACTGGTGCTGCAGGGCGTGGAGCGCGCCGCCGCCTGCGACGAGGTGTGGCTCGCGGTCGCCGCTTCCACCAAGGGGCGCGATCGCGACCGGCGCGTGAAAAAATTGTGCCGGCTGATCGGCGTCGGCCTGTTGAGCGTTCTGGCGGGCGGGCGCGTCGAGATCGTCGTCGCGCCGGAGGAATGGAAACCCCGGCCTGACCGCAAGCGCCGGTCGCGGCTCCTGTCGGAACATCGCCGCCGCCAGGGCGACCCGACGTCCGGCGGCTCGACGCGCCGGCCGATCATGACCGCCTATCGCCAGCAGGCGCTCGCCTGCGCCGTCGCGCTTTCCGAAGCGCCGGCGCGCCCACGCGACCTGAAGATCGTGTCGCCCGACGCGCCGAAAATCCTGCAGGGCAACGTCTACGGCTGGTTCGAGAGGATCGAGCGGGGCGTCTACGGCCTGAGCGATGGCGGGCGCGCAGCGCTCGTGCATTGGGCGGACGCCCTCCCCGCGCGCACGACGCCGCCCTGAGGCCCGCCCAAAACAAAAGAGGGCGCGAAACGCGCCCTCTCCCGCTTTCCGACTGAACCGGAAAATCACTTGCCCTTGTTGACCGCAGCCTTGAGAGCGGCGCCGGCCTTGAAGCGGACGCTCTTGGACGCGGGAATCTTGATCTCCGCGC
>DAIRCS010000245.1:0-4665 GCA_036796555.1 Rhodoblastus sp.
GGCGGGATCGGCGACGCGCCGAAATTTCCCAATGCGCCGATCTTCCGCTTCTTCTGGCAGGAGCATTGCCGCACGGGCCGCGCCGCTCTCGACGATTCCGTGCGCCACATGCTGACGAGCATGTGCGAAGGCGGCATCTACGATCATCTCGGCGGCGGCTTCGCGCGCTATTCCGTCGACGCCGAATGGCATGTGCCGCATTTCGAGAAGATGCTCTACGACAATGCGCAGATCCTCGACCTGCTGGCGCTGACGCACGCCGCCGAACCGTCGCGCCTCTATGCCGAAAGGGCGAAGGAGACGGTCGGCTGGCTGTTGCGCGAGATGCGGGGCGAGGCCGACGCGAATGGCGATTGCGCCTTCGCCGCCGCGCAGGACGCCGACCAGGAGGGCGAGGAAGGCCTGTTCTACACCTGGACGGCGGATGAGATCCGCGCCGCGCTCGGCGCCGATGCGCAGGCTTTCGCCGACGCCTACGACGTGCGCGCGGGCGGCAATTGGGAAGGCCGCAACGTGCTGCGCCGCGTCGCGCCCTATGGCGACGCCGGCTCCGAAATCGCGCTCGCCGCCAGCCGCGCAAAGCTGTTCGACCTGCGCGAGAGGCGCGAGAAGCCCGCGCGTGACGACAAGATTCTCGTCGACTGGAACGGCCTGACGATCCGCGCGCTCGCGCGCGCCGCGATCGTCTTCGCGCAGCCGTCGTGGCTCGGCGCGGCGCAAGGCGCCTTCCGTTTTCTCGACGCCGTCGCGCGCGAAAACGGCCGCCTCGCACATGCCTGGCGCGGGCGCGTGTCGGCCATCGGCCAGCTCGACGATTACGCCGCCTTCGCGCTGGCTGCGCTCGCGCTGTTCGAGACGACCGGCGAGCGCGCGTATCTCGACAAGGCGCAATCAACGGGGCGCGCGGCGCAGGACCTGTTCGGCGATTCGGACGGCAGCCTGTTCATCACTGCGGCAAGCGCGGCCGACGTGCCCGTGGCCCGCCCGCGCCATGCGCGCGACAACGCCACGCCGTCCGGCGTCGGCCTCATGGCCGAGGCTTTCGCGCGTCTTTTCCATCTCACGGGCGAAACGTCCTGGCGCGTGGCCTGCGAAAAACTGATCCGCGCCTTTTCCGGCGCCGGCGCGGCGCTCGCTCTCAGTCCGACGCTGCTCGCCGCCGCCGATACGCTGGAGCGCGCGGCCGTCGTCGTCGTGGCGGGCGAGGAAGGCGCGGACGCCCTGCTGCGCGCCGCACTCGCTTCGCCCGATCCCGCGACTTGCATCCTGCGCACGAAGGACGGCGTCGACTGGCCGGCGACGAGCCCGGCGCACGGCCGCGTTCCGGTCGGCGGAAAGGCCGCGGCTTACGTCTGTCGGTCGATGGTCTGTGGGTTGCCGGCGGTGGATTCGGGGGCCCTGCGAACAGCCCTCAACTCTGTCGAAACGGCCTGACGTCCTGCACGTTCCAGTCGTCGGTGCCGCCGACGCGGCAGGCCGAGCCTTGCACGCTTTTCTTCGTGTCCGCGCCTTCGATCTTCGCGATGAAGGCGCGGCAGACCTGGCCGTCGACCGGATAGGGCGCGGCGACAGGTATGAACGCGCCCTTGCGGCCGGATTGCGGATTGTCCCATGCGACGGTCGCGCCGTTGCCCTGCGGATCGAGCGCGGTGGCGAGCGCGGCGCGGGCGCGCCGCCAGTCCTCGACATCGAGATTGTGCGACAGCGGCGAGACGGATTCGACCGTCGCCTTGGCGGACGTCTTCGCGATCGTGCCCGTCGGCTCGCGGTCGACGCCGGCGGACGAGGCCGACGCCACCATCGGCAGCGACAGCGAGCAGCCGCCGCCCGCAAGCCCCAGCGCGCAAACGGCCGCAATCGCCGCAATCCGCGTCGAAACGCAGGCGCGCGCTATATGAGAAGTCGCAGAAGAACGCCGGGGGCTACGCACTCTGTTCCGCCATGATACAAGGAACCGTCATGGATACTCCCTCAGAGCAGTTAACGGCCGGTGACTTCACGCAGGCCAGCGAGCCCTTCGCCCTGTTCGAGCAATGGCTCCAGGAGGCGAGAGCCAAGGAAATCAATGATCCCGAGGCCATGGCGCTGGCGACCGTCGATTCGGACGGGCTGCCCAATGTGCGCATGGTCCTGTTGAAGGATTTCGATTCGCGCGGGCCGGTTTTCTATACCAACGCCGAGAGCGCCAAAGGCCAGGAATTGCTCGGCGCGCAGAAGGCCGCAGCGCTGTTTCACTGGAAATCGCTGCGCCGGCAGATCCGCATCCGGGGCCCGGTCGAGGTCGTCGACGAGGCGCAATCCGACGCCTATTTCGCCTCGCGCCCGCGCGACAGCCGTATCGGCGCCTGGGCGAGCCAGCAGTCGCGCCCGCTGGAAAGCCGGTTCGCGCTGGAAAAGGCCGTCGCGAAATTCGCGGCCAGATATCCTGTCGGCGACGTCCCGCGGCCCGCCTACTGGAAGGGCTTCCGCATCCGTCCGGTCCAGTTCGAATTCTGGTCCGACCGGCCGTTCCGCCTGCACGAGCGCATCGACTTCCGCCGCGAGGCGCCCGAAGGCGACTGGCGCAAGCAGCGCCTCTATCCCTGAGATCGTGCCCGTGAGCGACGCCGCGCCAGCTCCGGCCACCGACGACCGCACCTATCCGGCGCGGCCCATTCTGGCGGCCTCCGTCGCCGTGTTCCGCGACGGCAAGGCGCTGATCGCCACCCGCACCAAGCCGCCAGGCGCCGGCGTCTGGTCGTTGCCCGGCGGGCTGGTCGAGCCCGGCGAGACGATCGAGGAAGCCGCGCTGCGCGAATTGATGGAGGAGGTCGGTGTCGAAGCCCGGATCGTCGGCTTCAATCGCCATGTCCAGCGTATCGACCGCGACGACGAGGGCCGGGTGCGCCACCATTTCGTCGTGGCGTCCTTCGTCGGGGTCTGGGTCGCCGGCGAGGCGACGACCGGCCCCGAAGCCGGCGATGTGCGCTGGGTCGACCCGCGCGATCTCGGCGACCTCCCGACGACGCCGCATCTGGCGCGCATTCTCGCGCGCGCCGCCGACATCTGCGAGCAGGCCGGATGAGGCGCGCGCGTCTCCGGCTGCTCGGCGCGGTGGCGCTCGCGCTCGCCGCGACGCCGGCGCCGTCGGTCGAGCGCAAGCCGGCGCGGCCGCCTGCGGTCGAAAAGAAGACGCCGGAGCCGAAGCCGGCCGCGCCCGAAGCCGCGCCCGCCGCGCCGCTCTATGAAAACCAGATGCTGCGCCTTTCCGAGATCATGGGCGCGCTCGCCTGGCTCCGCGATCTCTGCGGCGAGGGCGACGGCGACGAATATCGCGCGAAAATGGCCGCCCTGCTCGATGCGGAGGGGACGACGCCCGAGCGCCGCGAAAAGCTCGCCGGCGCCTACAATCGCGGCTATCGCGGCTACGAGACGACCTACGGACAATGCACGCCGAACGCGCGCGTCGCGATCGAGCGGTTTCTGGCCGAAGGCGGGCGTCTGGCGCGCGACATATCCGACCGTTACAGCGGCACGTGAATCCGCAAACGCGGTTAACGCGCAATTGACGAGCCGCGTTAACCTTCCATCAAGGCCTCAATCGCGCGCGCGGCGGCGGACGTATAGGTTGCCGTCATGAATTCGCTTCCGCCCGCCCGTCCGCTCGATCTCGAAATCGCCACCGAAGACCGCCGCGCGGCGCTGGTCTACGTCAACGACGCCTTCGTCGAGGCCCTCATGGCCGGGCTCGACATGGAATCCTTCGCCGACGCGGCGATCACCGCCGGACTGCAGGAACTCGTCGCGCGCTACGGCGAGGACGCGGTCGCCAACTTCACCGCCAAGCTGCCCGAGCGCGTGCGGCGCGGCGAATTCACGGTCGGCGTGCGGCATTAGCCGCAGTGTGTCATCCCGGACGACGGCGCAGCCGTCGCGCCGGGACCCGGCATCCGCAATGCTGCTTCTGGTTCCCGGATCGGCCTACGGCCGTCCGGGATGACAGCGCGGCGCGAAATCGCCATTCGATCGCGCTATGACACTCGCGATGGACAAGCAGAAGCCGACGATCTCCGATCCCATGACCGACGCGGCCGCGCTGCCGCGCCCGGTCGCCGCCATACGTCAGAAGATGCTGCAGGCCTGCGCGACGCGCGACATAGAGGCGCTGCGCATTCCCATCGACTGGAACGAGGTGCGCCCGCTGTTCGAGCGCGGCGCGAAGCGTCCGCCCGGCGAGGACCCAATCGAGCGGCTGAAGGCGCTCTCCTTCGACCGCAGGGGCGAGGAGATGTTGACGCTGCTGCGCAACGTGCTGCGGCAGGCCTTCGTCATCGAGACGCGTGGCCGCACGCAGATGTATGTATGGCCGGCCTTCGCGCTGAAGCCGCCCGCCGATCCCTCGCCCGACGAACGCCAGATCATGCTCGCCTGCGTGCGCTTCGCCGATCTCGGCCGCGCCGACGCGTCCGGCCGCCCGCCGCCCATGCGCGTCGGCGTTTCGGCCGATGGCGTCTGGCATTATTTCTGGTCGGCAGATCCCGAGTAGGTTTCAGGTCTTCGCATAATGCTCGCGCTCGAGAATGCGCGAGACGATGGTGCCGGCGACGAGCCCCCAGAAGGCGGCGCCGATCCCGAACAGCGGAATGTCGGCGATCGTCACCAGCAGGCTCGCCAGCGCGCCGAACG
>DAIRCS010000246.1:0-4643 GCA_036796555.1 Rhodoblastus sp.
TCGGCGTAGAGGCTCGACATGTCGTTGAGCACGCCGATCTTGACCGTCTTGTCCTGCGCCAGCGCGGGCGCCGCCGCGAGCATCGCGCCGAACGCGACCACATACATCATCTTGTTTTTCATCATTCCCTCCGAATTATTTTTCCGGTCCGGGAAGATGCACAATCACAGCGCCGAAGGCAAACGGTTCCGCCTGTCGAACGCGGGGCGCGGCGCCCGAATTTTCGACAGGCCTAATTCGCGCTATGGAGGGGGGAAACGGCGCCAGGGGAGCAGACATGACGCGGACGGCCTACGACATCGATCTCGACCGCAACGCCGCCAACCATCAGCCTTTGACGCCGCTGCAATTCCTCGAACGGTCCGCCTCGGTCTTCCCGGATCATGCGGCCGTCGTGCACGGTTCCCTGCGCCGGCCCTACAAGGAGCTCTACGCGCGCTCCCGCCGCCTCGCCTCGGCGCTCGCGCGGCGCGGGATCGGCCGCGGCGACACCGTCTCCGTCATGCTCGCCAACACGCCAGCCATGGTCGAATGCCATTACGGAATTCCCATGTGCAAGGCCGTGCTCAACGCGCTCAACACGCGCCTCGACGCGGCGATCATCGCCTTCACCCTCGACCATGCGGAAACGAAGGTCCTGATCGTGGACCGCGAATTTTCCGGCGTCATGGCGGAAGCCCTCAAGCTCGCGAAAACGAAACCGCTGGTCATCGACTACGACGACCCGGAATTCACCGGCGCGGGCGCGCGGCTGGGCGAAATCGAATACGAGGACTTCCTCGCCGGCGGCGATCCCGATTTCGCCTGGTCCATGCCCGACGACGAATGGGACGCGATCGCACTGAACTACACGTCCGGCACGACCGGCGACCCCAAGGGCGTCGTCTACCATCATCGCGGCGCCTGTCTGCTCGCGGTCGGCAACGTCCTGTCCGCCAATCTCGGCCGGCATCCCGTCTATCTCTGGACGCTGCCGATGTTTCACTGCAACGGCTGGTGCTTCCCCTGGACGCTGAGCGCGGTGGCGGGAACGCATGTCTGCCTGCGCGCGGTGCGCGCTTCGGCCATGTATGAGCTCATGGCGGCGCACGGCGTCACGCACATGTGCGGCGCGCCAATCGTCATGTCGACGCTGCTCGCCGCCTCCGCCGCCGAGAAGAAGCCGCTGTCGCAGACCGTGCAGTTCATCACCGCCGGCGCGCCGCCGCCGGCCGCGGTGCTCGGCCAGATGAAGGCGGCGGGCTTCGACGTGACCCATGTCTACGGCCTGACCGAGGTCTACGGCCCCGCCGTCGTCAACGCCTGGAACGACGCCTGGGACGCGCTGCCCGACGACGAGCAGGCCGCGCTCAAGGCGCGCCAGGGCGTGCGCTATCTCGCGCTCGAAAAGCTCGACGTGCTCAACCCCGACACGATGGAGCCCGTCCCCGCCGACGGCGCGACGCTCGGCGAGGTCATGTTCCGCGGCAACGTGGTGATGAAGGGCTACCTGAAAAACAGGAAGTCGACCGACGCGGCTTTCGCCGGCGGCTGGTTCCATTCGGGCGATCTCGGCGTCAAATACCCGGACGGCTACATCCAGCTCAAGGACCGCTCGAAGGACATCATCATTTCCGGCGGCGAGAACATTTCGTCGATCGAAGTGGAGGATGCGCTGTTCAAGCATCCGGCGGTGGCGCAGGCCGCCGTCGTGGCCAAGCCCGACGAGAAATGGGGCGAGACGCCCTGCGCCTTCGTCGAGCTGAAGCCCGGCGTCAGCGCGACCGAGGAAGAACTGATCGAATGGTGCCGCGGAAAACTCGCGCGCTTCAAATGCCCGAAGAACGTCGTCTTCGTCGAACTGCCGAAGACCTCGACCGGCAAGATCCAGAAATTCGTCCTGCGCGAGCGGGCGAAGGCGATTTGAAGAGAGCTACGCGTTCGACCTTTTCCGCCGTCCCGTTTGCGCGCGTGGCCATTCATCGCCCACAGGCGGCGGCTCGCTTCCTGCCCTGTCGAGAAACGGCAGAAGGTCCGACGGCGTGGAGCCGCGCGCCCGATGCTTGAAGAAATCCGCGGCGGTCTCGACGGCGCCGACCTTTTGCGCCACCGCGACCGAAATCCATTGGTTGAGCGATACGCCATCCTCCCGCGCGAGCCGCTGCGCCGCCGACTTGATCGAGGCTGGAAGCTTGAGGGGATAGGAGGTCCTGCTCATGTCTTTTTCCTGCGCTCTTCGAGCAACTCGCCGGGTTTCAATATTCGCAGACCAAACTTGCGGGCGGCCGGTTCGAAATCCCGCACGTTATGCGTGACCAAAGCGTCTGCCCGCCCGTTGACGGCGACTTCCAGCACCAGCTCGTCGTCCGCGTCGGAAAGCTGGGGCCGCCATTGAAAGCGGGTTTCGACCGGCTCGCAGGCGCTAGCGAGCGCCGCGAGAAATCCATCGAGATCAGCGAGACTCAATCCATGAGCCAAACGCTGCTCCGGACGCTTCAGCACCTCTTCGTATTCAAGAAAGAGAGCCGGCGTCGCCAACAAGGTTATCTCGCGCTCCGCAACCAGCCGAAGCACGGCGTTGCCGCCGCCGATCCTGCTGCGCAGCGCCGCCACGACGACCGACGTATCCAGCACAATGCGTCGCACATCTCATAAGATATCATATCTTATCGGATATTCAAACGCAGACACAAAAATCCCCGGCCGCGCGCCGAGCGGGGCCGGGGATGTTTGGGGGACGCAGAACCCTCTCAGACGTCGTCAGTGAACGGTCTCTTCGTCCTGCGACTTCAGTTTCGTGATCTCGTCTTTCAGTCGAAGCTTCTTCTTCTTCAGTTCGTGGACGTGGTTCTCGTCGCAGCCGGGGTGAAGAAGTTCCTTCTCGATTTCGCTCTCGAGCGTCTTGTGACGGCGTTCGAGTTCGGCGAGATGGCTTTGCATCGACATGCAGGCTCTCCTTGATAGGTCGCACACACCGAATGATGACACAGGTTTGACAGGTCGCAAGCCCCTCGCTGCGGCGGCCTGCGATCAAATTTAATTTGACGCCCCGCAACGCCGCTTCAAACTGTCGCGGCGCCCTTGCCGTTGGATTGGTCCGGGGCGATACTCGTCGATATCGCCTCCGCTTCGCCGCAAACGGCGGAGGATGAATTTTTGCATTTCGACAGATAGCGCCGACCGCCCGGACCTCATGCCGCCGAAAATCACTGACAGCGAACGCGCAGCGCTTGAAGCGGAACTGGAACGGTTGAAACAGGAGCACCGCGACCTCGACGCGGCGATCGAGGCGCTCGGCTCGGTGGGCGCGAGCGACCAGCTGCAGATCCAGCGCCTGAAGAAGCGCAAGCTCGTGCTGCGCGATCGCCTGTCCTTCGTCGAGGACCAGTTGACCCCCGACATCATCGCCTGAACGCCGGAACTTCTGGCCGGCTGGAAGCCGACGGTCCCGGCGTCTTGCTTCGACAGGCGTCTTCGTTTATCCGCGCTTTTTCGCCGCACATTCGAGTCATTCCTTGCCGCAGCGCAGCACGACCGCTCCCGTCGCCATCATCATGGGCAGCCAGTCCGACTGGGCGACCATGCGCCATGCGGCCGAGACGCTGGACGCGCTCGGCGTCGCGCACGAGGCGCGCATCGTCTCGGCCCATCGCACGCCGGACCGGCTGGTCGCCTTCGCCAAGGGCGCGAAGACGGCAGGCTTCAAGGTCGTGATCGCCGGCGCCGGCGGCGCCGCCCATCTGCCGGGCATGTGCGCTTCCATGACGCCCCTGCCCGTCTTCGGCGTGCCGGTGGAGTCCAAGGCGCTGTCGGGGCAGGACTCGCTCCTCTCCATCGTCCAGATGCCCGGCGGCGTCCCGGTCGGCACGCTGGCGATCGGCAAGGCCGGCGCGATCAACGCCGCCCTGCTCGCCGCGGCCGTGCTCGCGCTGAACGATGCCGCGCTGGCCGAACGCCTCGACGCCTGGCGCGCCAGGCAGACGGCCGCCGTCGCCGAACGCCCCGCCGATGACGCCTGACGGCGCCCTTCCGCCGGGCTCGACCATCGGCGTGCTCGGCGGCGGCCAGCTCGGCCGCATGATCGCGCTCGCCGCCGCCCCCCTCGGCCTCAGGACCCATATCTACGCCCATCACGCCGACGAGCCGGCGGCCCAGGTCGCCGCCGCCGTCACCACGGGCGAATGGACCGACGAGGCCGCGCTCGCCCGCTTCGCCGACGCGGTCGACGTCGTGACCTACGAATTCGAGAACGTGCCGGCCGCGACCGCCGCCTTCCTGGCGGCCCGCAAGCCCGTGCGGCCGGGCCCGCTCGCGCTGGAGAAGACGCAGGATCGCCTCGTCGAGAAGGATTTTCTGAACGCGCTCGGCATCCCGACCGCCCCCTACGCGGCCGTCGAGAACGCCGGCGCGCTCGCCCGCCACATCGGCCAGATCGGCCGCCCCTCCATCCTCAAGACCCGCCGCTTCGGCTACGACGGCAAGGGGCAGTTTCTGCTGCGCGAAGGCTCCGATGTCGGCGCGGCGTTCCGGGCGCTCGGCGGCGCGCCCTGCATCCTCGAGGGCTTCGTGCCGTTCGAGCGCGAAATCTCGGTCATCGGCGCACGCGGGCTCGACGGCGCCTTCGCCGCCTTCGACGTCTGCGAGAACGAGCACGAGAACCACAT
>DAIRCS010000247.1:0-4613 GCA_036796555.1 Rhodoblastus sp.
CTGGCCGTGGTCGGTCCGCTTCTCGCGGCTGTTCCAGCCGGTGCGCTGATGGCCAAACGCAAGGACGCCGATCTCGGCCTGCTCGAGGCGCGGATCGGCGTCGATTTTTCGGACAAGGCCCTGCTGCGCCAGGCGCTGACGCATGTGAGCGCCTGCACGCGGCGCGCCGATTCCTATCAGCGGCTGGAATTTCTCGGCGACCGCGTGCTCGGCCTGGCCGTGGCGGACCTGCTGTTCGAACATTTTCCCGACGCGGCCGAAGGCGAGCTGTCGCGGCGTCTGGCCGAACTGGTGCGGCGCGAGACCTGCGCGGAGGTCGCGGCCGAATGGGGCGTCGCGCCGTTCATCCTGCTCGGCGGCGGCGAGGCGCAGTCCGGCGGCGCGCAGAAGGCCGCCATTCTCGGCGACATCTGCGAATCCATCATCGGCGCGGTCTTCGTCGACGCGGGCTTCGGCGCGGCGCAGCGCCTCGTGCGCGACAGCTTCGCCGCACGGCTCGACCAGGCGCGCGCCTCGCTGCGCGATCCCAAGAGCGCGTTGCAGGAATGGGCGCAGGGGCGGGGGCTTGCGACGCCGATCTACCGGCTCGACGGACAGACCGGCCCCGATCACGCGCCGCGCTTCCTGATTTCCGCCGTGATCGACGGCTTCGACGCCGCGCAGGGCGAAGGTTCGTCCAAGCGCCATGCCGAGCAGGCGGCGGCCGAAGCCTTCATGGCGCGCGAGAAGATCGGAGCCGCCCAGTGAGCGAGGCCACGGAACATACGCGCTGCGGCTTCGTCGCGCTGATCGGCGCGCCCAACGCCGGCAAGTCGACGCTGCTGAACGCGCTCGTCGGGGCCAAGGTGTCGATCGTCTCGCGCAAGGTGCAGACGACGCGGGCGCTGGTGCGCGGCATCGCAATCCAGGGCGACGCGCAGATCATTTTCGTCGACACGCCGGGCATTTTCGCGCCCAAGCGCCGGCTCGACCGCGCGATGGTGACGAGCGCCTGGGGCGGCGCCGGCGACGCCGACGTCGTCGCGCTGCTGGTCGATTCCAAGAAGGGGATCGACGGCGAGGTCGAGGCGATCCTCGACCGGCTGAAGGACGCGCCGCGCAAAAAGGTTCTCGTCCTCAACAAGATCGACCTGATTCCGCGGGAGAATCTGCTGGCGCTGGCGCAGGAGCTGAACGCGCGCTGCGCGTTCGCGGAGACGTTCATGGTGTCGGCGGCCAAGGGCGACGGCGTGGACAGGTTGCGCGAGAAGCTTGCGGGGATGATGAAGGCGGGGCCCTGGCTCTATCCGGAAGACCAGGTGTCCGACGCGCCGCTGCGCGCGCTCGCCGCCGAGATCACGCGCGAAAAGCTGTTCGAGCGGCTGCACGACGAATTGCCCTACGAGGCGACGGTCGAGACCGACCAGTGGAAGACGATGCCGGACGGCTCGGCCCGCATCGAGCAGACGATCTTCGTCGCGCGCGACGGGCAGAAGCGCATCGTGATCGGCGAGGGCGGCAAGATGATCAAGTCGATCGGCCAGGCCGCGCGAAAAGAGATTTCGGAAGCCGCCGAACAGAAGGTGCATCTCTTCCTGTTCGTGAAGGTGCGCTCCAACTGGGCCGACGATCCCGAGCGCTATCGCGAGATGGGACTGGAGTTTCCGCGGGGGTAGGGGCGGTCAGGCCGCGCTCGGCAGAGGCTTGGCGCGCTCGATCCGTGCGCGCTCGGTTGGCGAATGCATGGCCTCCCAGAGATCGCTGCGGCGCTGCACGTTCAGCCAGAAGTCCGGACTGTTGCCGAAGACGCGCGCCAGGATGAGGGCCGTCGGCGCAGTCACCGTCCGCCGGTTGTTGCACAACTCGTTGACGTGCTTGCGCTGAACGCCCATTGCATCGGCGAGCGCCTGCTGCGTCAGGTCGAGCGGACGCATGAATTCCTCGACGAGGATTTCGCCGATCGTTGCGGGCTTTCGCTTTGTCATCAGCATGGTCGAATTCGCTTCATCTGTATGAATGGTCGTCCAGGTAAAGATCGGACGCTTCTCCGCCGTTCCATCTGAAGATCAGACGCCATTGCTGGTTGACCCGGATGGAATGATAGCTCGCGAGATTTCCCCGCAGCTTCTCGAAATGATTGCTGGGCGGCGATCGCAAGTCCTGATCCGTCGTCGCATCGTCGATCATCTGCAGCTTCCGGAACAGACGAGCTTCCAGGTCCGGCGGGATATGCCGTGAGCGGGCGTCATCCACGAAGAAAGCGCGCAGCCAGTCGTCTCTGAAGCCGGTGATCATCGCACCTTCCTCAGAGGCTATGTACCACTCAATGGGTCATCGCGCAAGCGGACCCTATCTTCACTACAACGTCCCCGCAAACCACCGGATCGTCTCGATGATCGCCAGCAGGATGGCGAAGCCGAGCGTGAGGAGCGCCGCGCGTTGCAGCCAGCGGCCGGCGCGCTGCGGGAAGGTTCGGAGGCTCGCGAGCAGGTAGAGCAGCAGCGCCACGAGGCCTGCGACCTGCATCAGGGTTTCGAACTGGCCGCCCATGCCGTCTCCCGCAGACGCGGCAACGCGCCGTTAACGTTAAGCGGGCTCAATCCTACACGCGATTTCGCGGGAAGGGCGCCGGACGCCCGAAGCGAACGCCAGTCGCGTGCATGGAGTATCCGATGCGTAAGACCCTTCTCGCCGCCTTGCTTGTTCTTCCTCTGTCGGTCGGCGCCGCGCAGGCTGGCGAGCGCCTGCTCGACGGCGCGCTCGGCGGGGCGGCGGGCGGCGTCGTGTTCGGGCCTGTCGGCCTCGTCGCCGGCGCCGTCGTCGGCGCGACGGCCGGCCCGGCCATCGCCTCGAGCTGGGGCCTGAAGGAAAAGCGCAGGGCGAAGCGGCGGTATGTGCGGCGGTGATCGGTTTTGCCGGCCGGAGGCCGGTGGTCCCGGATGATCCTCGGCGCGCCGGGACCGCCGGCTTCCAGCCGGCATGGTGTATAAATCCGCATGGACTGGTCCGACCGCGCCATCGTCATCGGCCTGCGCAAGCACGGCGAGACGAGCGTCATTCTGGAGGCGATGACGGAGAATCACGGCCGCCATCTCGGCGTCGTGCGCTCCGGCCGCTCGCGCTCCATGCAGCCGACGCTGCAGCCCGGCAACAGCGTCAATCTCGTCTGGCGCGCGCGGCTGGAAGAACACATGGGCGTGTTCAATGTCGAGGCCGACAGGCTGCGCGCCGGCCGGCTGATGGCGAGCTCGATTGCCTTGCAAGGCCTGCACTGGCTGGCGGCTCTCCTGCGCCTTCTGCCGGAGCGCGATCCGCACGCGGGCCTGTTCGCGATGGCGGAGGCGATCGCCGATCATTTCGACGAGCCCGCGCTCGCGCCGGAGCTCGTCGTGCGGTTTGAACTGGCGGTTCTCGCGGAACTCGGATTCGGGCTCGATCTCGAAAACTGCGCGGCGACCGGCGCGCGCGAGGATCTCGTCTTCGTCTCGCCGAAAAGCGGACGGGCGGTGAGCCGCAGCGCCGGCGCTCCCTACGCGGACAGGCTGCTGCCGCTGCCGGATTTCATCGGGCGCGAAGCGGGCGCGGGCAGGGCGTCAGCGGACGAATGGGAGGCCGGGTTCAGGCTCGCCGGCCATTTTCTGCGGCGCGATCTGTTCGAGCCGCGCGGCATGACGGAGGCGATGGCGTCCCGCGATCTTTTCGCGCGCGAGGCGCGGCGGGCCGCCGATAAATGATCAGCGCTGGATGCAGGCGGTCTCGTTGGTGACACCGTAGCCTTCGTCGAAGGCGGCGACCTGATCGACCGCGCAGGCTCCGACGACGCCCGCATGGGCGGTGACATCCGTGCCCATCCAGGCGATCGCGCCCAGCGACAGGGCGACCATGAGGCCAAGAGCGGAAACGATTTTCGTCATCTCAACACCATTCGGTTCGGGCGACTTCGCCCGTCCCCTCAACTCTCAAATTGCAGTCTGGATCGCAGTGCGTTCCCGCACCCGCGATTCATCGCCCCCAGCGCGGGGCATGCTTACCGAAATGTTGCGCCGCGGGACAAGTGCAGGAATACAACAGTCCGGTCAAAGGCGACGAAATTGGAAGTCTTCGTAAATTCAGCGACGAAAGTCATGCGCTTGCCGCGACTCACAGGGGCGGATAGGCACAGAACATGGCAAGAACGATCGACCCGCCGGCTCTGCCCGAGGCGCAGCCCGTCAACCTGCGCGAGGCGCTGGAAGAGCGCTATCTCGCCTATGCGCTGTCGACCATCATGGGCCGCGCGCTGCCGGACGCCCGCGACGGGCTGAAGCCAGTCCACCGCCGCATCCTCTACGGGATGCAGGTGCTGCGGCTCGACCCCGGCACGGCTTTCAAGAAATGCGCGAAAATCGTCGGCGACGTGATGGGCTCGTTCCATCCGCATGGCGACCAGGCGATCTATGACGCGCTGGTGCGCCTGGCGCAGGATTTCTCCTCGCGCTACCCACTGATCGACGGGCAGGGCAATTTCGGCAATATCGACGGCGACAGCGCCGCCGCCTATCGCTACACGGAAGCGCGCATGACCGAGGTCGCGCGCCTTCTGCTCGAAGGCATCGACGAGGATTCGGTCGATTTCCGCGACAATTATTCCGGCG
>DAIRCS010000248.1:0-297 GCA_036796555.1 Rhodoblastus sp.
CATCGGCCCAGGGCATCAGCGTCGGCTCCTGGAAGACGAAGCCGATATCTGGACGCACGCCATTGCGCCAAGAAAGGCTGCCGGAAGATTGCCGGCTCAGGCCCGCAATCATCCGCAGCGCCGTCGACTTGCCGCAGCCCGACGGGCCGAGCAGCGACAGGAACTCGCCGTCGCGCACATCGAGATCGAGCCCGCCGAGCGCCACGACGCCATTGGCGAAAGACTTGCCAACCCCCTTCATCTCCAGAAGGGGGAAAGCCGCGCCGCGCGTGTCGGAATGCGCCGCTCGCGCGTCGC
>DAIRCS010000248.1:307-4588 GCA_036796555.1 Rhodoblastus sp.
CACGGCTTCGGCCGCAGCTCGACGCCCACGCCCTTGTTCACGAATTTCAGCGTGTAGGACTTCTTGTAGTCGACCTTGGCGTCGACAACGCCCGCCTTCACCATCTTGTCGAAGAAGCTCTTCATCCGCTCGTCGGTCATCACGCCGATGCCGGATTTGAGCGAGTCGCCGGAATCGACGACGCCGTGCAGCTTCATCTGTTCGATGGAAAAGGCGATCTGCCCGTCGGTGATCTCCGGATTGTCCTTCTTGATGAGGACATTCGCGGCCTTGTTGTCTCCGTAGAGATAATTGTACCAGCCGATCGCTGATGCATCGACAAAGCGCTGCACGAGGTCGGGCTTGTTCGCCACGATCTCGGCGCGCGTCTCAATCGTCGTCGAATAGGAATCGTAGCCGAAGTCGGCGACGAGGAAGACGTTCGGCTTGAAACCGCCCTGCTTCTCGACCTCGTAGGGCTCGCTCGTCAGATAGCCCTGCTGCACCGACTTTTTGTCGGCGATGAAGGGCGCAGGATTGAAGCTGTAGGGCTTCACCTTCTCCTCGCGGAACCCGAAGGTCTGCTTCGCCCATTGGAAGACGGTGACGAGATTGTCCTTGCCGACGAAATAGGCGCTGGCGTTCTTCAGATCCTCGATCCTGTCGAGCCCGACGCCGGGATGCGACATGTAGACGATCGGGTCCTTCTGGAACATGGAGGCGACGGCGAGCGTCGGCACGCCTTCCTTCACCGCGTCCAGCGCCTGGATCATGTTGGCGCCCATGAAGAAGTCGACCTTGCCGGAAACCAGCAGCAGGCGGTTGTTGGCCTGCGGCCCGCCGGGAACGATCTTCACCTCGAGCCCGTATTTGGCGTAGGTGCCGTCGGCGACCGCCTGATAGAAGCCGCCGTGCTCGGCCTCCGCCAGCCAGTTGGTGGCGAAGGACACCTTGTCGAGCGCGCGGGCGGGCGACGCGACAATAACGGCGAGGACGGCCAGCGCCGCCAGAAACGATCTCGACTTCACCAAACCTCCTCGGCCGATGCGGGCCCCCGGACTGCGATGGGGGATTTGTGGCCGTTGCGCGCGGCAAGCGCAAGCGGCTGCAGGTGGGCCGCCTTATGGACCGCGAGCCTTCGGGCTCGCATACTCGCGCCGCAAAGCGAGCCTGAAGGCTCGCGATTCACTGGAACCCGCCATGCCGCCCACCCGCCTCTGGACAGAGATGAGCGCGCTCGATTTCCGCGAGGCCGATATGGCGCGCATGATCGCCGTGCTGCCGGTCGCCGCCATCGAGCAGCATGGCCCGCACCTGCCGGTCGGCGTCGATGCGCAGATCATGCGCGGCTATTTCGACCGCGTGATCGAGCGCTTGCCGGAAGATCTAGCCTGCCTCTTCCTGCCGGTGCAGCAGATCGGCGCCTCGCTCGAGCATACGGGCTTCTCCGGCACGCTGTCCTTGCCCGCGGACGTCGCCATCCGCGCCTGGACCGCCATCGGCGAGGGCGTCGCGCGCGCCGGCTGCCGCAAGCTGGTCATCCTCAATTCGCACGGCGGCAACAGCGCGCTCTTGCCGCAGGTCGCGCTCGACCTGCGCGCGCGGCTGAACATGCTCGTCGTCACGGCCTCCTGGAGCCGGTTCGGCTACGCCGACGATCTCTTCCCGGAGGAGGAGCAGGCGCACGGCATTCACGCGGGCGAGATCGAGACCTCGCTCATGCTCGCCTTCCGGCCCGATCTTGTGCGCATGCATCTGGCGGACGATTTCCGGCCCGCCACGCGCGGCATGGAGGACGAGTTCACGTGGCTGCGCGCCGGCAGGCCCGTCGGCTTCGGCTGGATGGCGCAGGACCTGTCGCCGTCGGGCGCCATGGGCAATGCGGCGGCCGCGACGGCTGCGAAAGGCGAGACGACGGCGGATTACGGCGCGACCGCCTTCATCGAGCTCCTGCGCGACGTCGAGGCCTTCGATCTCGCGCAGCTCGACAACGAGCCGGAATTCTAGACCGCGAGCGTCTTCTCCAGCCGCAGGGCCGGCGCGCCGTCTTCGTAATAATCGTCGACGCGCGCGAAACGCGCGTAACCGGCGCCTTCGTAAAGACGCAGCGCGCGAAAATTGTCCGCGCGCGATTCCAGCCGCAGCGCCCCGCAGCCGCGCCGCAGCGCCTCGTTCTCGCAGGCGTCGAGCAGCGCGCGCCCGACGCCTGCCGGCGCATCCGGCGCGCGCGCGAGCGAGAACAGCCGCGCGAACCGCGAATTGCGGCGGAACTCGATCAGCGCATAGCCCACGATCCGCGCGCGCCTTTCCGCGACGATCAGCGCGCACGACAGACTCTTCAGCCGCGCGCGAAAAGCGCGGCGCGACAACCGGTCGCTCTGGAACGCGGCGTCCTCGATCTCGACCAGGCGGTCGAGATCGTCGGGACGCGCCGCGCGTATCGTCAGGGCTTGTTCGACCAGGGGAAAGTCCAGGTTTCCGTCAGCGTGCGGCCGCCCGCGCGCAGGAAGACGCGGATGTCGGCGGGGTGGCCGTTCGGCGTCTGCACGTCGACGAAGGCGCGAATGCCCTTCACGTTGGGATTGGCCATCGGAAAGGCGCGCAGCACAGAGCCCTGCGAGATCGAGGCGACGACTTCGACCAGTCCCGTGTCGGGCGCGTAATATTCGAGATCGCCGCCGGAAAAGTCGATGATGAAGCGCCGCGAGCCGTCGGGCGGCGTCTCGCGCGAGCCGAGCGCGCGCGCGGCGGTCTGGAACGTGTTGACCGTGCGCCCGTTCGGCGAAAGCCGCGCCATGTCGAGCGTGGAGACGATCTTGTAGCCGATGGAATACGGCGTCCCGGGCGCCGGCCCGTCGTTGGCGACGAAGGAGGCGACGATATTGTCGTTGGTTTCGTCGGTCGTCGGCAGCTCGACGAGTTCGACCCGTCCCTCGCCGAAGGATTCGGTCGGCTCGATCCAGTAGCTCGGCCGCGTCTGATAGGCGAGCTCGAGATCCTGGTAGTGGTCGAAATTGCGGTCGCGCTGGATCAGGCCGAAGCCGCGCGGGCTCTTGTCGAGAAAGGACGTGATCGACACGGCGGTCGGGTTGCGCAGCGGCCGCCACAGCCATTCGCCGCCGTCGTTGTGCATCTGCAGCCCGTCGGAATCGTGCAGCTCGAATCGGAAGTCCGGATTCGGTCGGCGGTCGTTCTCGCCGAGGAAATACATCGACGTCAGCGGCGCGACGCCGAATTTGACGCCCGGGCGCCGGGCGAACAGCGTGGCGTTGATCTCCATGACCGAATCCTGGCCGGGATCCAGATCGAAGCGATAGGCGCCCGTCACCGATTCGCCGTCGAGCAGCGCATAGAAGGTCGCCCTTTCGGCCTTCGGACCCGGCGTCTCGATCCAGAATTCGCGAAAGAACGGAAATTCCTCGCTGTTCGTTCCCGTCTCCACCGCCAGCCCGCGCGCGGAAATGCCGTAGCTCTGCCCGCGGCCGAGAAATCGGAAATAGCTCGCGCCGATGAAGGAGCAGGCCTCGTCGTAGACGCGCGGATTGTTGAGCGGATAGTGCAGGCGGAAGCCGGCGAAGCCCGTGTTGACGGGAAGCTGCCGCTCGAACTTCGTCCGGCCGTAGTCGAACAGCGCCGCCGAATAGGGAATCGGCGTGGCGATGCCGTCGCGAATCAGGTTGATCGTCACCGGCCGGCGGAAGATGTGGCCGAGATGGAAGACATGCAGCCGGAACGGGCTGTTGGCGAAGAAGGCCTTCTCCGGCCGGAAGCGGATGTCGCGCCAGCCGTCGAAATCGAGCGTCTCGAGCCCGTCCGGCAATCTGGCGATCGTCGCGTCGAACGGCGCGTCCGCCAGTTCGCGCGCGCGCTTGACCACGTCCTCGAAAGCGAATTTCGGCGCCGGCGCGGCGGGCTTGGGCGCGGGCTTCGGCTGGGCGGGATTGGGCTGCGCGAGCGCGCCGGACCAGGCGAGCGAGCCGGTGGCGAGCGCGCCTGCGCCGAGGGCGGCGGCGCCCAGAAGATGGCGTCGGGATGTGTCGGTCATCTCTCGAATGGCTGGAATGGCTGGCGGGACGGGCTCTGCGGCATGTGCCGATAGGCTCGTATCCGCTCGGAAAGATGGCGGCAAGCGGCCTGAACGCAGGCTGAACGCGCGCGCTGCGGCCACATGACGAAAATTTTAGTCGGCTGGATGGGGAAGACCGCAGATTTCACTTGTGTTCAACAATTTTCGGCTTATGTATCGCCCTGCCCAAATCGCACGTGCCTGTGGTCGTGTGTCGGTCGGCGCGGATCCGGACA
>DAIRCS010000249.1:0-4564 GCA_036796555.1 Rhodoblastus sp.
ACCTTTTCGATGCAATCTTCGACCGTGACGCGCGCCATGCGGGGTCGTCTCCTGAGAAGCTGAATTCGGAAGGAGCGGTTGCATACACCCTGCGGCGGCGGCCCGCAAGCGCCGTTCGGCACGCTGACGCAGGAATGAAAAACCGTTAGGATTCAAAGGCGATCGGTCGGAAGGCATATTTCGCGTTACCTGGAAACAAAAAATTCGCTTATAATTCAACAAGAAACCTGGGGCTGTCGCGTCAATGCGCTTGACGGGAGCCTCCGGAAGCACGATTTTCCTCGCCGATGAGGCGGGCGCTGCGCGCTGCGGACTTCATCGGCAGGCGTCAAACGGGCTCCCACCCGCAGACGTCATTAACAGGATCAAGGACGGCGGCGCCTGCGCCGTGCGCCGCCGCCGAGAACGGCAGGGAACAGATGGCCGAAAACGAACGCATTGCTCTATTCATTGACGGCGCCAATCTTTACGCGACCGCAAAAGCCCTGAATTTCGACATCGACTACAAGCGGCTGCTGCGGGAATTCCAGTCCAAGGGTCGGCTGGTTCGCGCGTTCTACTACACCGCGCTGGTCGAGGATCAGGAATATTCCGCGATCCGGCCGCTGATCGACTGGCTCGACTACAACGGCTACACCGTCGTGACCAAGCCCACGAAGGAATTCGTGGACTCGACCGGACGTCGCAAGGTCAAGGGAAACATGGACATCGAGCTCGCGGTCAACGCGATGGAGATGGCCGAACACCTCGACCATATCGTCCTGTTCTCCGGCGACGGCGACTTCCGCTCGCTGGTGGAGGCGATCCAGCGCAAGGGCGTGCGCGTCTCCGTCGTCTCGACGATCACGACGCAGCCGCCGATGGTCGCCGACGAATTGCGCCGCCAGGCCGACGAATTCGTCGACATCGTCCAGCTCGTCTCCAAGATCGGCCGCGATCCCGGCGAGCGCATGGAGCGCATGCAGCGCTACCAGGATCGGCGTCAGGCGGCCTCGGCCGGCGGCGGCTTCGACGACCACAACGCCTGACTTGTTCTCGGACCAGTTCTCGGGTCAAGCCTGCCCGCCGCGCGATTGCCCGCGCTGCGCGCGCCTCGTCGCCTATCGCCAGGAGGCGCGCGCGCGTGCGCCCGACTGGTTCAACGCGCCCGTGCCGCCATTCGGCGCGCCGGACGCGCGCCTGCTGATCGTCGGGCTCGCGCCGGGCCTGCAGGGGGCCAACCGCACCGGACGCCCCTTCACCGGCGATTACGCCGGCGATCTTCTCTATTCCACGCTGGGCGAGTTCGGCCTCGCCGCCGGAACCTACGCGGCGCGCCCCGACGACGGGCTGACTCTGGTGGACGCCGCGATCGTCAACGCCGTGCGCTGCGTGCCGCCGCAGAACAAGCCGCTGCCGGCCGAAATCGCCCAGTGCCGGCCGTTCCTGTCCTCCGCTGTCGCCGAAATGCCGCAACTGCGCGTCCTCGTCGCGCTCGGCCGCGTCGCCCACGAAAGCGTCGTGCGGACGTTCGCCGCAAAACTGTCAGCCCATACCTTCGCCCACGGCGCGGAATTCGAGCTGCAGGGCCCGCATGGGCCGGTCGCGCTGCTCGATAGCTACCATTGCTCCCGCTACAACACGAATACCCGGGTCCTGACGCCCGACATGTTCCGCGCCGTTTTCGCGCGCGCCCGCGCGATCCTCGACGACAGCCCGCCAAAGCGCGGCTGAGCCGTGCGCCGCCCGGCCGAACGGGCGAGCGTCGCGCCGCAAGGGCTGGTCAAAGCCGGCGCGCGGATTAATCTGCCGGTCCGCTTCCAGCAGGATCGCCATCCATGATCGTCACCGTCTTCCGTTCGCGGCTGAAATCCGACGCTGGCGCGGCCTATGACCCGATGGCCGCGCGCATGAGCGAACTCGCCCGCTCCATGCCCGGCTACGTCTCGCACAAGGTGTTCACGGCCGACGACGGCGAACGCGTCACCATCGTCGAGTTCGCCGACATGGACAGCCACCGCGCCTGGGGCGCCCACCCCGAGCACCGCGCCGCGCAGCGGCAGGGGCGCGCGGAATTCTACAGCGAATACAAGCTGCAGGTCTGCGACGTCGTGCGCGAGTCGAAGAAGTCGCCGGAACGATCCGTCAGCGGAACGGATTGACGATCGTCGTCCCGCCGATCGTCATGCCGTCCGCCATGTCCTCGGAATAAAGCGTCTCACACCCAAGCGCCTGCGCGGCGGCGACGATGGCTGCGTCCCAATAGGAGAGGCGGTGGCGCGCCTTGATATTGATCGCTTCGTCGAACAATTCGCGCGTCATGGATTGCAAGGGAAAGCGCGACCACGCCTTCAGCAGTGTGATCGCGATATCATGGGAAATTGCTCCCCTGCGGCTTTCTCTCGTCGCCTGCACGTAAAATTCCTGAAAGACCTGAATCGAGAGAGCGCAATCTCCTTCGTCCAATATCTTCCTGGCGAGCGCCGTCTTTTTCGGCGCGAACTCATCGCCTCCGATCGCATAGATCAGAATATTCGTGTCGAGAAAGCGCGCCATCAGCGCCGACGTTCGTACAGTTCGTCGCGGCTCAGCCTGTCCGTTGGATCGAATCCGACGATCTTGCCCCTCGTTTCTTCTTCCAGCCTTTTCAGCCGCTCGAACTCGCTCTCGCCCGCGACAAGCGCCTTTAGATAGGCCTTGAACAACCCGGAAACGGAGGTCTCCATTTCAGCGGCCCTGACCCGCGCGCGCCGATAGGTTTCATCGTCCACAGAAACTGTGATATTTTTCATAACTTCACAGTATCACAGATGGCCCCACCCTTCAATTCGCCTTCGGGCCGCGCTTCACTTCCACCTTGATCGTGCCGTCGCCGCCGGGGCCGATGTTGATGCGATCCTGCGGCCCGAGCTCGCCGAGCTGCGCATCGCCGTCCGGCAGGACCAGCGTCGCCGCCTTGTTGACGAAGACAACCGTCCCGCGCGCGCGAGACAGGCCTTCGCCCGCCCAGGTCTTGATCTGGCTGTAATAGGGCTCGCGCTTCCACGCGTCCGGGCTGCCGGGATCGACCTGGAACATCAGGTAGCCCGAGCCGCGATCGAGCGTGAAGACGAATTTGGCGACCTCCGGTTTCCACTCGTCGCCGAGCCAGTCCATCATGATCCAGTTGCAATTGAAGGCGCGGCACTGGTCAGGCCGGCTCTCCCAGATCCCGCATCCCTCGCCCGGCGCGCAATGCTGGCACCACGCGCCCATCGCCTTGGGCACCGCGGGCACGTCGTAGACCTTGCAGCAGAGCGTACAGGTCCCGCAGGTGCGCTTGAAGCCCGCCTCGCCTTGCGGCGTTCCCTGCCCCGCCATCTGGCCCGTCATCGCTAGCTCCTACCCCCGGTCGCGCAGCAGGCGGCCTTTTTCGCGCGCCCAGTCGCGCTTCTTCTCGGTTTCGCGCTTGTCGTGCAATTGCTTGCCCCGCGCGATGGCGATCTCGATCTTGGCCCGGCCGCGATCGTTGAAATAGACGCGCAGCGGCACCAGCGTCATGCCCTCGCGCTGCACGGCCTGCGACAGCCGCGCGATCTCGCGCTGCTTGAGCAGCAGCTTGCGCGGGCGCTTGGGCTCGTGATTGAAGCGGTTGCCGCCGCCATATTCCGGGATCGTCGCGTTGATAAGCCACATCTCGCCGGCCCGGTCGACGCTGGCGTAGCTCTCCGCGATCGTCGCCTTGCCCGTGCGCAGCGACTTGACCTCCGTGCCGGTCAGCACGAGCCCGGCCTCGATTTTGTCGCCGATCTCGTAATTGTAGCGCGCCTTGCGATTGTCGGACGCGACCTTGAAGTTGGATTTGGGTTTTTCGGCCAAGGCGGCTCGTCTCCTCGAACGCTTCGACCGTCATTGCGAGCGAAGCGAAGCAATCCATCCACCGGGCGCCTGCAAGTCCGGGGGATGGATTGCTTCGTCGCTCCGCACCTCGCAATGACGGCCGGCGCCGCAGATCAAGCGTTCAGCACGCCCGCATGAACCATCGCCGCGCGGATCGCCTTCTTCGTGCCCTCGGTCGAGGCCACGAGCGGCAGGCGCACCTCCTCGCTCACGCGGCCGAGCAGGGAGAGCCCCGTCTTGGCGCCGGTGACGCCGGCCTCGAGAAAGGTCGCCGCATGCAGCGGAACCAGCCGGTCCTGGATCTTCAGCGCCTCGTCCGGCTTGCCGGCGAACCACGCTTCCATCAGGTCGGCGGTCTGCTTCGGCGCGATATTGGCGACGACGGAAATGCAGCCATGCGCGCCGGCGGCCATGCAGGACAGGGCCGTGACGTCGTCGCCCGACATCTGGATGAAGTCCGGGCCCATCGCCTGCCGCTGCAGCGAGATGCGGCCGATATTGCCGGTCGCGTCCTTCACGCCGACCACGTTCTTGAGCTCGTAGCAGCGCTTCATCGTGTCGACGCTCATGTCGATCACCGAGCGCGGCGGGATGTTGTAGATGATGATCGGAACGCCGATGGCGGCGTCGATCGCCTTGAAGTGCTGGTAGAGCCCTTCCTGGTTCGGCTTGTTGTAATAGGGCGTGACGACCAGAACGCCGTCGG
>DAIRCS010000250.1:0-4466 GCA_036796555.1 Rhodoblastus sp.
AGCGTCGGATTGCTCATCAGCGCGCGGCCGATGGTCAGCATCTGCTGCTCGCCGCCGGACAATTGATTGCCCCAGTTGGCGCGGCGCTCGCGCAGGCGGGGGAAGAGGTCGTAGATCGCCTCGCGCGTCCAGTCCCGCCGTCCGTTCGGTCCCTTGCGCTCGGCGAAGACGAGATTTTCCTCCACCGACAGGTTCGGAAAAATGCCGCGTCCCTCCGGCACGAAGCCGACGCCCGCCCGCGCGACCGCGCTCGGCCGCCATCCCCTGATGCTCGCGGCGCCGAAGCGGATGTCGCCGCGCCTGGCCGGCACGATCCCCATCAGCGTGCGCAGCAGCGTCGTCTTGCCCATGCCGTTGCGGCCGAGCAGGCTCACCGTCTCGCCGGGCCCCACGTGAAAATCGACGCCGCGCAGCACATGGCTCGCGCCGTAGAAGGCGTCGATCTTTTTCGCTTCCAGCAGGGGCGCACTCATGCCGACGCCCCGTGAGGCTTGGGCGCGTGGCCGCCGAGATAGGCGGCGATGACCTCCTCGTTGCGGCGCACGTCGTCGGGCGCGCCATGTGCGATCAGCCGGCCGAGCGCAAGCACGGTCAGCGTGTCGGCGACGGCGAAGACCGCGTCCATGTCGTGCTCGATCAGGATGATCGTGTGACTGGCCTTGAGCTCGCGCAGCAGTTCGACCACGCGCCGCGTTTCCTCCGGCCCCATGCCGGCGAGCGGCTCGTCGAGAATGAGAACGCCGCCGCCGCCCGCGATCAGCATGGCGATCTCAAGCTGGCGCTGCTCGCCGTTGGACATGGCGCCGGCGATCGTCCCCGCGCGGTCCGCGAGCCCGACGATGGACAGGGCATGCGCGACCTTGGCGATCTCGGCTGCGCGCGAAGCTCCGTCGCGCAGATGGAAGACCGACGGATGTGCGGCCTGCGCGGCGATGCGGGCGTTTTCCGCGACCGTGAAAGTCGGGAAGACGTTGGTGCGCTGGAACGAGCGTCCGACGCCGCGCCGCGCGATCCTGTGCGCGGGCCAGCCGGCGACATTCTCGCCGTCGACGAGAATCTGCCCGGCGGACGGCCTGAATGCGCCGGACAGCAGATTGGTGAAGGTCGTCTTTCCCGCGCCGTTGGGACCGATGATCGCGTGGACGAGATCGGGCGCGAAATCCGCCGTGACATTGTCGACGGCGCGCAGGCCCCCGAACGATTTGGAAAGGGCGCGCGTGGCGAGCGTGCGCGCCTTGCGCGGCTCGGCCGGCGGCGCGACGTCCTTCACGGGTTCGGCTTTCGCAGGCCCCGGCCTGCCGCGCAAAAAACCGGCGATCCCGTCGGGCGACAGCAGGACGGCGACGACCAGCGTCGCGCCTGTGCCGAGCCGCCAGTGATCGGCGACGAAGGAGCCGACGAGGCTCGCCGTCTTCAGCGTCTCTTCGAGCGACACGTAGGCGAGCACGCCGAGGATCGGGCCGAACAGGGTTCCCGCGCCGCCGAGCACGGCCATCATGATGGCGAGGCCCGACTGGTGCCAGGAGAAGAGATCCGGCGTCACGAATCCGTCGATGCAGGCGAACAGCGCGCCGGCGAGGCCCGCGAAGGCGCCGGCGACGACGAAGGCGGCGAGCTTGAACTGGTAGACGTTGTAGCCGAGCGCCGACAGCCGCGTCTCGTTCGCCTTCAGCCCCTGCACGATGCGCCCGAACGGCGTGCGCGCCAGCGCGAACAGTGCGAGCACGGTGACGACGAGCAGGACGAGGCAGACATAGTAGAAGGTCTTGCGGTCGTCGAAATCGAGCAGCGTCGCGCCGCCGATGACGAGATCGGGCTTCACGTTGATGTAGGCGCCGTCCGAGCCCTTGGCGATGTCGGTGTCGTGGAACAGCGAGAACATCATCTGCGCGGCGGCGAGCGTCACCATGATGAAATAGAAGCCGCGCGTGAGGCAGACGAAAGCGCCGATCACGAGCGCGCAGGCGGCGGCGCCCAGCATGCCGGCGCCGAGCGCGGCGAAGACATTGGCCGCTTCCGATTCCGGCGAGACGAAATAGACGGCGTAGGCGCCGACGCCAAAAAAGGCGGCATGGCCGAAGCTGACGAGGCCCGCGAGCCCGAGAAGAAAATCGAGGCTGACGACGAAGATCGCGAGAATGATCATCCGCGTCGCGAATTTGATTCCATAGGCGCCGACAAAGGCGGGCAGGGCGAGAAACAGCGCGCCCAGAACGGCGAGCACGATCAGCGCGCGCGCGGACGGGTTCCTCAGCATGTCAGGACCGCCCGAACAGGCCGTTCGGCCTGAGCACGAGCACCAGCGCCATTAGCGCATAGATCAGCACGCTCGAGAATTTCGGCACGAACACCTTGCCGAAGGCGTCGGCCAGCCCGATCAGCAGCGAGCCCAGAAAAGCGCCGCGGATCGAACCGATGCCGCCGATGACGACGACGACGAAGGAGATGATGAGCACGCGCTCGCCGATGCCGGGATAGGCGCTCTCGACCGGCGCGGCGAGCATGCCGGCGGCGGCCGCCAGCGCCGCGCCGGCGGCGAAGACCATGCGGAACAGGATGCGCGAATCGAAGCCGAGCGCTTCGACCATTTCAGGATTGGATTCGGCGGCGCGGATCAACCGGCCGACGCGCGTCTTCTGGATCACGAACATCATGGCGAGCGCCAGCGCGACGCAGATCGCCATCAGCGCGATGCGATAGACGGGATAGCCGAGGTTCGGCGTCAGCGAGATCGAGGAAGAAAGATAGGACGGCGTCGGAATCGACTTCGGATAATTGCCCCAGATCGATTGCTGCGCCTCGTTGAACACGAGAATGAGCGCGAAGGTCAGCAGCACCTGCTGCAGATGGTCGCGCTTGTAGAGGTGGCGCACGAACAGCCATTCGATCGCCATGCCGATCAGGAAGGCGAGCGGAATGCCGGCGGCGAGCGCCAGAAAGACGTCGCCGAAATGCTGGGTCAGCGTCAGCGCCATATAGGCGCCGATCATGTAGAACGAGCCGTGCGCGAGATTGATGACGCCGAGAATGCCGAAGATGAGCGTCAGTCCGCTCGCCGCCAGAAACAGCAGGAGCCCATACTGCAGGCCGTTCAGGATCTGGACGAGGATGAGGCTCATGGCGGCGTCATACGTGATGTTGCGCGACCCCCTCCCTTTCCCTCCCCCGCTTCGCGGGAGAGGGACGGCAGGCGTTCGTGATCACAAATTGTCGGGAAACGACGGACCCTCTCCCTCTCCCGCGAAGCGGGGGAGGGTCGGGAAGGGGGCGAGCGCCGCCCCTCACGCCATCTTGCAGCCGGTCGTTTCGTCCGCCAGCATTTCCGCCGCGACGCCCAGATACTTGTTCTCGCCGCCGCGCAATTCGCGCAGGTAGAAGTTCTGGACCGGATTGTGCGACGTCCCGAGCTTGAACGGCCCGCGCGGACTCTTGAACTCCGCCTTCGCCATCGCGTCGAACATTTCCTTGCGCTTCTTCACGTCGCCGCCGGCGGCGTCGAGGCCGACGCGCAGGAGCTGCATCGAATCCCAGCCCTGCACGGCGTAGACGTCGGGCGCTTTCTTGAAGGCCGCCGTGTAGTCGGCGATGAACTTCTTGTTCTCCGCATTGTCGAGCGATTCGACGTAATGCAGCGCCGTCTTCACGCCGTCGCCGGCCGCGCCCGCCGCCTTCTCGACGCCGTCGGTCAGGAAGCCCGGGCCCCACAGCGCGATCTTCTCGTTGAGCTTGGCGCCGGCGTAGTCCTTCATGAACTTCAGCGCCCCGCCGCCCGCGAAGAAGGAATAGACCGCGTCCGGCTTCAGCGAGGCGACTTCCGCCAGGATCGACTGGAACTCGACGTCCGGGAACGGCAGCGTGATGTCCTTGATGACTTCGCCGCCGCCCTTCACGAAGGACTTCTTGAAGCCGGCGACGGATTCCTCGCCCGCCGCATATTTCCAGGTGACGGTCACGGCCTTCTTCACGCCGGCCTTCAGCATGGCCGCGCCCGTGGCGTCGCCGACCTGGCTGTTGCCGAACGAGGTGCGGAAGATGTTCGGCGCGCACATGGCGCGCGTGATCGCCTCGGCGCCGGCGTTCGGGATGAGCGTCGGCAGGCCGTCCTCCTTGGCGATCTTCGCCATGGCCATGGCGACGCCCGAATGCACGGTGCCGCAGAGCACGTCGACCTTTTCGCCCGACACGAGCTTGGTCGTGTTCTCGGTCGCCTTCGGCGGCGCGGATTCGTCATCCACCTTCACGAATTCGATGGCGCGGCCGGCGATCTTGCCGCCCTGCTGATTCACGTAGAGCTGCATGGCGTTGGTGATGGCTTCGCCGAGCGCGGCGTAGGTGCCGGAATAGGGCAGCAGCAGGCCGACGCGCACGGCGCTGGTCTGCGCCCACGACGGCCGCACGAACGGCATGGCGAGCGTGGTTGCGCCCGTGGCGCCTGCGAGCGTGAGTATGCGGCGTCTGTCGATCAT
>DAIRCS010000251.1:0-4449 GCA_036796555.1 Rhodoblastus sp.
TAGAGCGCCTCGGCGCCGGTGACCGCGAGAAAGACGAGGCCGAGCGTGGTGAAGCTCTTGGCGCCGTTCGAGAACAGGAAGACGAGGCCGTTGATCGGATTGATCGCGCGCAGAATGCCGGGCTCGTCGGAAATATGGATCGCGCCCAGCACCGCCAGCGTCCCGAAGAACAGGACCATGATCGGGCCGAAGAAGGCCGCGACCTTCGCCGTGCCGCGGCTCTGCACCATGAACAGCGTGATCAGGATTGCGATGGTGATCGGCAGGATGTAGGGCGAAAAGTCGACATACTGGCGCACGGCCGGCAGCTTCAGGCCTTCGATCGCCGAGAGAACCGAGATCGCCGGCGTGATGATGGCGTCGCCGGAAAACAGCGCTGCGCCGGCGACGCCGAGCAGGAAGATCGGCATGGTCCGCTTGCCGACCGCATGCTGCGCGAGCGCCATGAGCGAGAGCGTGCCGCCTTCGCCCTTGTTGTCCGCCCGCATGATGAACAGCACGTATTTGACGGTGACGATGAAGATCAGCGCCCAGATCAGCAGGGACACGATACCGATGATCTCGGCCGCGTGCGTGCCCGCCTGCTTGGTGTGCTCGAGCGAGGCCTTGAGCGCGTAGAGAGGGCTCGTGCCGATATCGCCGTAGACGACGCCGACCGAGCCGAGCGCCATCGCCCAGAACCCGTGGCCGTGACCTCCGTCGCCGTTTCCACGCGTATCGGAAGCCGACTCGGGCGCGCGGCCGTCCGTCGTCAGAGGAGCGGCCGCAGCTGCGCTGTCGCCGTTCGAACCTGGTTGCGTCATTCGCGAGCTCGGGGGAGAAGCCCCACCGCCGGTTGCAGCCGGCGGGCGCGGCGATATACGCCCTTTCCCGATCACAGAAAAGTCCCAATCGTTACGCCCGAGCGCCCTGGCGCGCGCGGGTTCCGCCAGCGGTTCGCCATGCGAATGGGAAACGCGTCGCCCGCGTTGCGGTTGCGAATCGATCCTGCCAAGAAGCGCCATGCGTTCTTTCCCCGACCGCCTGCCGATCGACGATGCGCTGGCGTCGTTGCGCGCCAGCCTGGCGGCGCGGCCCAACCTCGCGCTGGTCGCGCCGCCGGGCGCCGGCAAGACGACGCGCGTTCCGCTGGCGCTGCTGGACGAAACATGGGCGGCGGCCGGGCGGATCGTGCTGCTCGAACCGCGGCGGCTCGCCGCGCGGGCGGCGGCGCAGCGCATGGCCGACACGCTCGGGGAAAAGGTCGGCGACACGGTCGGCCTGCGCATCCGCATGGAGTCGCGCATGTCCGCGCGCACCCGCATCCTCGTCGTCACCGAGGGCGTTTTCACGCGCATGATCCTGGACGATCCGGCGCTGCAAGGCGTCGCGGCCGTCCTGTTCGACGAATTCCACGAGCGCTCGCTCGACGCCGATCTCGGGCTGGCGCTGGCG
Source organism: Rhodoblastus sp. (assembly GCA_036796555.1). Lineage (GTDB taxonomy): Bacteria > Pseudomonadota > Alphaproteobacteria > Rhizobiales > Beijerinckiaceae > JAJXWB01. Next base: position 1,435 of record DAIRCS010000251.1, read on the forward strand.
CTCGACGCGCAGGCGGGGCTGCGCGAGGATTTGCGGCTCGTCGCCATGTCGGCGACCCTCGACGGGGCGCGGGTGGCGCGGCTGATGGGCGAGGCGCCGGTCGTCGAAAGCGAGGGCAGGGCTTTTCCCGTGGAAACGATCTATCTCGGACGCGATCCGGCCGGGCGGATCGAGCCGGCGGTTGCGCGCGCCATTTTGCGCGCGCTCGATACGGAAAAGGGCTCCATCCTGGCCTTCCTGCCCGGGCAGGGAGAAATCGAACGCGTCGCGCGCGATCTCGCCGAGCGCATCCGCGATCCTTCCATCGTGATCGCGCCGCTTTACGGCGCGCTCGACCGGCGGGAGCAGGACCGCGCCGTGCTGCCGGCCAAGCCGGGAACCCGCAAGATCGTGCTGGCGACCTCCGTGGCCGAAACGTCGCTGACCATCGAAGGCGTGCGCGTGGTGATCGACAGCGGGCTCGCCCGCGCGCCGCGCTACGAGCCCGATCTCGGCCTGACGCGGCTCGAGACGGTGCGGGCGGCCCGCGCCTCCGTCGATCAGCGGCGCGGGCGCGCGGGGCGAACGGAGCCCGGCGTCTGCTATCGGCTGTGGGAGGAAGCCGCGACCGGCGCCCTGCCGGCCTTCGGACAGCCGGAGATACTGAGCGCGGACCTCGCGGGCCTCGTTCTCGACCTCGCCTTCTGGGGCGTGCGGGAACGGACCGGGCTCGCCTTCCTCGACCCGCCGCCGGCGCCCGCCTGGGCGGAGGCCGTCAGGCTGTTGCAATCGCTGGGCGCCCTGGATGCAGCGGGGGCGATCACCGGCGAGGGCCGGGCCGTCCGCGACCTGCCGCTGCCGCCGCGCCTCGCCCGCATGGTGGTGGACGCCGCCCGGGCCGGCGCAGGCGCGGCGGCGGCCGAAGTGGCCGTGTTGCTGTCGGAGCGCGGGCTCGGCGGAAATTCGGCCGATCTCGAGGACCGGCTCGACCGCTTCCGGCGCGAACGCGGCCCGCGGGCCGACGCCGCGCGCGGCATGGCGCGTGGCTGGGCGCGCGCGGCGCAGGCGGGACCGCCCGCCTCCGGCCGGCAGGCGTTGTCCACCGGCGCGCTGGTGGCGCTCGCCTTTCCCGAGCGCGTCGCGCAAAGGCGCGGCATGCCCGGCGAGTTCCTGATGGCGAACGGCCGCGCCGCCGCCGTCGAGCCGCACGACCGGCTGGCCGGCGCCGACTTCCTCGCGGTCGCCGAAGCCACGGGACGGGCGGCGCAATCCCGGATCCTGGCCGCCGCCCCGATCGACCCCGCCGAAATCGAGAGCCTGTTCGCCGACCGGATCGAGCGGCGTCGCGAAATCTCGTTCGACAGGGAGCGCGCGGCGCTGCGCGCCCGCGAGACCCGCCGGCTCGGCGCCCTGACGCTGGAGGCGCGCAATCTCGCCGTCGAGCCGGGCCCGGAGACGGCGCGGGCCCTGGCGGAGGCGCTCGCTGCGCTCGGCGTCGATCGCCTGCCGTGGAGTTCCCGCCTGCAGCAATTGCGGGCGCGCGTCGCGTTTCTGCGCAAGGCGGAGGGGGAAGAATGGCCCGATCTCTCCGACGCCGCGCTGGCGGCCTCCGCCGCCGACTGGCTGGCGCCTTTTCTCGAGAATGCGCGCGGCCTGTCCGACGTCGCGGAGGCGACTCTTTCCGACGCGCTCGACGCGTTGCTGCCGTGGGACCTGCGCCGCCGGCTCGACGCCGAGGCGCCGACGCATTTCGAGACGCCGGCGGGATCGCGCATCGCCATCGACTACGGCGCCGAGGGCGGCCCGGCGATTTCCGTGCGCGTGCAGGAGCTTTACGGCCTCGCGGCCCATCCGCAACTCGCCGGCGGGCGGGTGAAGCCCGTCTTCCATCTCCTCTCGCCGGCGCACCGGCCGATCCAGACGACGGCCGACCTGCCGCGCTTCTGGGCGGGCGCCTGGGCCGACGTGAAAAAGGACATGAAGGGCCGCTATCCCAGGCACGTCTGGCCGGACGATCCGGCCAGCGCCACGCCGACGACGCGCGCGAAGCCGCGCGGGACGTAGGCGTTGAGGACTTTTTCAGGCGACGGGACTATGGTGCGGCCGCTGCGGCCCGATTGCGCCGCCCCGCCGAATTCCCTTCCCCTTCATCGAGCATAGAGCCTGGCATGTTCCCGAAGCCGTCGCCGTTTCTGAAGACCAACACCTACGCCTACGAATCCGCGCCGATGGTGAAGCCGACGGGCTTCCGCGAATACGACGCGCGCTGGCTGTTCGAAAAGGAAATCAACCTGATGGGCGTGCAGGCGCTGGGGCTCGGCCTCGGCACGCTGTTGCACGAGATGGGCGTGAAGCCGGAGTTGGCGACGGGCCACGATTTCCGCTCCTATTCCGCCTCGATCAAATACGCGCTCGTGACCGGCCTGATGGCGGCGGGCGTGAAGGTGAAGGATATCGGCCTCGCGCTTTCGCCCATGGCCTATTTCGCGCAATTCGCGCTGGATACGCCGGCGGTTGCGATGGTCACCGCCTCGCACAACGACAATGGCTGGACCGGCGTGAAGATGGGCGCGCAACGGCCTGTGACCTTCGGACCGGACGAGATGGGCCAGCTGCGCGACATCGTTCTCAACGGCAAGTTCCGCTACGCCGACGGGGGCGGCTACCAGTTCGTCGAGAACTTTCCGGACGTCTATCTCGCCGATCTCGCCAACCGGCCGAAGATCAAGCGGAAGCTCAAGGTGGTGGCGGCCTGCGGCAACGGCACGGCCGGCGCCTTCGCGCCGAAGCTGCTCGAGCGCCTCGGCGTCGAGGTGATCCCGATGGACACGGACCTCGACTGGAATTTCCCGAAATACAACCCGAACCCCGAGGACATGGAAATGCTCCATGCGATGGCGGCGAAGGTGAAGGAGACCGGCGCCGACGTCGCGCTCGGTTTTGACGGCGACGGCGACCGCTGCGGCGTGGTGGACAACAATGGCGAGGAGATTTTCGCCGACAAGATCGGCGTCATGCTGGCGCGCGATCTCGGCA
>DAIRCS010000252.1:0-4430 GCA_036796555.1 Rhodoblastus sp.
CCCGCTTCCGGAAGAGCGACTGAAGTCAGTGCTGCGTCCTCGCTTTGTCGCGGCGCGACGCTCGGCGCCGCAGGGTCAAGATGGAGTCTGATTCGAAAAATTTCAATCGGAGTTTCAACGCCGTCTCCGCGCGCGCAGTTCCGTGGAGGACAGGTCGATGCGCCGGTCGTGCAGGAAGACGAAGGCCGGCGGCCGCGTCAGCGCAAGCGACGTAGCGTCCCGCTCCGCCAGACGATGGCCCGCAAAACGCTGCGCCGCCTTGGCGTTGAGCGCCGCCAGCGACGAGCCCGGCCGGTCGATCGCCGCGATGGGGACGAGCGCGGCGATGTCCGCCCAGCGCTGCCAGCGCGAAAACTGCCTCAGATTGTCGGCGCCCATCACCCAGACGAAATGCAGGGAAGGCGCGCGCTGTGTCAGCCAGGCCACAGTATCGTAGGTGTAGCGCGTGCCGATGTCGGCCTCGAGCCCGGTGACGACGATGCGGGGATCGCGCGCCAGCGCGCGCGCCGCCGCCATGCGCTGCGCGAGCGGCGGCAGGCCGTTGGTGTTCTTCAGCGGATTGCCCGGCGTGACCAGCAGCCACAGCCGGTCGAGCTTCAGGCGGCGCAGCGCGATCTCGGCGACCAGCATGTGGCCGGCATGCGGCGGATTGAACGTGCCGCCGAACAGGCCGATGCGCATGCCGGGCGTGTGCGGCGGGAGACGGGGAATCATTGCCGTTCGCGGTCCAATCCATGCTCACGCCCGGACCTGTCCGTCGCCGCGCACCTGGTATTTGAAGCTCGTCAGTTGCTCGACGCCGACCGGTCCGCGGGCGTGCATGCGGCCCGTAGCGATGCCGATCTCGGCGCCGAAGCCGAATTCGCCGCCGTCGGCGAATTGCGTCGAGGCGTTGTGCAGCACGATGGCCGAATCCACTTCGGCGAGAAAGCGCTCGGCGGTCGCCTTGTCTTCGGTGACGATGCAGTCGGTGTGATGCGAGCCGTAGGTCTCGATATGGTCGATCGCCGCATCGATCCCGTCGACCACTTTCGCGGAAATGATCGCGTCGAGATATTCGGTGCGCCAGTCTTCCTCGGTCGCAGGCTTCGCGCGCGCGTCGACCGCCTGCACGGCGGCGTCGCCGCGCACTTCGCAATCGGCGTCGAGCAGCATCTTCACCAGCGGCGCGAGATGCGTAGCGGCGACCGCGCGATCCACCAGCAAGGTTTCCGTCGCGCCGCAGACGCCGGTGCGCCGCAGCTTGCCGTTCATGACGATGGATTTCGCCTTGTCGAGATCGGCGGCGCGATCGATGAAGACATGCACGATGCCTTCGAGATGCGCGAACACCGGCACGCGCGCCTCGTGCTGCACGCGCGCGACGAGGCTCTTGCCGCCGCGCGGCACGATCACGTCGATGGCGCCGTCGAGGCCGGCCAGCATGAAGCCCACCGCCACGCGGTCGCGCGTGGGGACGAGCGAAATGGCCGCTTCCGGCAGGCCGGCGGCGCGCAGGCCCTCGATCAGGCAGGCGTGGATCGCCTGCGTGGAGCGATAGCTTTCGGAGCCGCCGCGCAGGATCGCGACATTGCCGGCCTTCAGGCACAGGCCGCCAGCGTCGGCGGTGACGTTGGGCCGGCTCTCGTAGATCACGCCGACGACGCCGAGCGGCGTCGCCACGCGCTCGATCTTGAGGCCGTTCGGCCGCTCGAACGAAGCGAGCACCTTGCCGAGCGGATCGGGCAGGGCGGCGATCTCCTCGAGGCCGCGCGCCATGGCCTCCACGCGGGATTCGTTGAGCGTCAGGCGGTCGATGAACGACCCGGCCGTGCCGCGCGCGACAGCGTCGGCGACGTCCTGCGCATTGGCGGCGAGAATGTCCGGCATCTGCGCGCGAATGGCGGCGGCGGCGGCGTGAAGCGCCTTGTCGCGCGTGGCGCCCGACGACAGCGCGAGCGCGCGCGCGGCCTTGCGCGCGGCGCGGCCGAGCAGGCGCATCTGCGCCTCGACCTGTTCGGCGACAGGCGCCGCGTCGAACTTCGTGACATTGCGAACAATTGTGCTCATCGGACGCGCCGTATCGAAAACCTGGTGGAGTGTGCGCTTCTCCCCTCCCCCTTGTGGGGAGGGGCGGGGGAGGGGGTCGGGTAACCTAGCCGGCCTGCGTTTGGAAAAATCTCGCGAGGTTACCCGCCCCCCCCCACCCTGGCCCGCCCCCGCAAGGGGAGAGGGGATCAGGCCCGTAGTGTCGCTGGCTACCAGAAATCAGCGCGCGACGAAAGCAAAGCCCGCTTCCGCCAGCCGGCGGCGGGCGACAGCCAGCGGGACGAAGCGCGGCTCGAGGATCGGCGCGGAGCCCGCGATCGGCGTCAGGAAGGCCGGCGTTCCCTTCGGGATCGGCGGCTGCGGGGTCGGTACGGCGCCGATCATCGGCGGGCGCGGCGGCGGCAGCGGCGCGCTCACGCTCGCCTGCAGCGTCGGCGGCGGCGCGGCGGGCGGCTCCGGCGCTGCCGCCTGCTCGGCGGGCTTCGGCTGTGCGGGACGTTGTGCGACGAGCGTCGCCGCCGGCGCCTTCGCGCCGGACCCGAACAGGGTTTCGACAGCGCCTTGCACGCCCTTCAGAAAATCGCCGCCTTCGGCCGCCGGCGCGGGCGAAGCTTTCGCGATCATGATCTTCGGCGGCTGCGCCGGCGCGTTGCAATTGCGCACCCCGATCGCGATCAGTTCGGAGCCGCGCAGCACCTTGTATTGCCGCGTCAGCGTCCCGAGTTTTTCGCGCACGCCTATCGGATAGGAGGACCACAGCTCGTTGGTGACGCCGTAGTCCACTTCCTTGGTGATGTCGTTGTAGGCCTGATGGAACTTGAGCAGGCTCGAGGGATAGACGCAGACGTTCGGCAGCGAGAGCGCGAGCGTGCAGGCCGAACGGCACTCGTGCAGCCGCACCTCGCGATTCTGCGCGCGGTAGAGTTCGGTCCGCTCCTGATAGGCGCGCACCAGCCCGCCGACGTCCTTCTGGACGACGACCGCGGCGGGCATGGGCGGCGGGTCGAGATAGCTCACGAGCGTGTTCCGGTCCTGCGACCATCAGCCCAACACGGTGAATCCAGCGTTAATGCGGCCCTCTCGACCGCGCTGCCGCCATATTCTAAGCCTGCGCCGGAAGGCGATGGCGAGGGGCGGAATGGCGGACACAGACAACAAGGTCGCGCTGGTGACAGGCGCGGCGCGCGGCATCGGGCTCGCCACGGCGCAACGCTTTCTCGACGCCGGCTGGCTCGTCGGCCTGCTCGACAACGATGCGGGCGCGCTGGCGGACGCCGTGCGCGGGCTCGACGCGCCGATGCATGCGCTGGAATTGCCGTTCGACGTCTCGAAGCCTGACGACGCCGAGGCGGCCGTCGCGGCGATCCGCAAGAAATTCGGGCGGCTCGACGCGCTCGTGAACAATGCGGGCATCGCGCATTTCGGGCCCGTGCTGGAGACGCCGCTCGAGGTCTGGCGTGAGATTCTTGACGTCAATCTCACCGGCCCCTTCCTGATGACGAAGGCCGCCGCGCCCGTCATGCGCGAGAGGGGCGGCGCCATCGTCAACATCACCTCGATCTCGTCGCTGCGCGCCTCGACGCTGCGCGTCGCCTACGGCACGTCGAAGGCGGGCCTCGCGCATCTCACCAAGCAACTCGCGGTTGAGCTGGCGTCATACGGCATTCGCGTGAACGCGGTTGCGCCGGGCCCGGTCGACACGGCCATGGCGCTGAAGGTGCATACGAAGGAAATCCGCGCCGACTACCACGACGCCATTCCGCTCAACCGCTACGGTCTTCCGGAAGAACTGGCGGACGCGATCTTCTGGCTCTGCGGTCCGCACTCCACCTACATCACCGGTCAGGTGCTCGCGGTCGACGGCGGCTTCGACGCCGCCGGCATCGGCCTCGCCACGCTGCGGCGGGATTTCGGAAACGGGTGAGCGAAACCTATTCGCCGCCGAGCGCCATGTCGTCGCGGTGGATCATCGCGGCGCGGCCGGAATAGCCGAGAATCTTTTCGATATCGCGCGAGGAGCGGCCCATGATCTGCGCCGCTTCGCCGGCGTCGTAGGCGATCAGGCCGCGCCCGATCTCGCCGCCGTCCGGGTTGCGGATGAGAACGCAATCGCCGCGATTGAATCCGCCCTCGATTCCCTTCACGCCCGCCGGCAGCAGGCTCTTGCCGGAGAGCAGCGCCTTCGCTGCGCCGGAATCGATGCGCACCACGCCCTTGGGCTCGAGCGATCCTGCGATCCATTTCTTGCGCGAGGTCACAGGGTTCGACGGCGTGAGGAACCAGGTGCAGCGCCCGCCGTCTTCAATGCGTTTCAGCGGATGCGCCACGCGCCCGTCGGCGATCGCCATATGCACGCCCGCCGTCGTCGCGATCTTCGCCGCCTCGATCTTGGTGCGCATGCC
>DAIRCS010000253.1:0-4392 GCA_036796555.1 Rhodoblastus sp.
GTCTCCGGCCCGCGCTCGGCCATGACCTCGATCGGCAGGCAGCCGTCGAAATAGGGCGTGCCCTCCCACTCCCGGAACTCGGCTTTCGGCCCGTCGATCAGCGCCGCGATGAAGGCGGCGTATTGGTCGCGGTCGAGCGGGCAATTGATGTAGTCGGCGCCTGTGCCGCCGGGCCCGGCCTTGTCGTAGCGTGACTGCAGCCAGGCCTTCGACATGTCGATGGAGTCGCGATGGACGATCGGCGCGATGGCGTCGAAGAAGGCGAGGCCGGCCTCGCCCGTCAGTTTGCCGATGGCGCCGGCCAGTTGAATCGACGTCAGAGGTCCGGTCGCAATTATCACACTATCCCAGTCGCTTGGCGGGATATCTTGAATCTCTTCACGAGCGACCTGAATCAGGTCGTGAGCGGCGATGGCGGCCGTCACCGCGCCCGAAAACCCGTCGCGGTCGACCGCCAGCGCCCCGCCGGCCGGCACCTGGTTGGCGTCGGCGGCGCGCATGACCAGCGAGTTCATGGCCCGCATCTCGCGGTGCAGGACGCCGACCGCGTTGGCGGCCGCGTCGTCGGAGCGGAAGGAGTTGGAGCAGACGAGTTCGGCGAACCCGTCCGTCTGGTGGGCGTCCGTGCCGCGCACCGGGCGCATCTCGTGCAGCACGACGGGAACGCCCGCCGAGGCGATCTGCCAGGCGGCCTCGGAGCCCGCGAGGCCGCCGCCGATGACGTGAACTGGTTTCATGGGGAGTAGCGAGTAGCGAATAGCGGATGGAGTGCAAACCCCTATTCGCTACGCGCTAGGCGCCATTCGCCCGGCAAAAAGAAAGCGCCCGCCGGAGGGAGGAGACCGGCGGGCGCTGCTGGGCATGAAACTTGGCCGGGAGGGAGGAGATCCGGCGTCCGCGTCATGCAAACTCAGTAGTGGGCGGATTTCTTCGCGACATGCTCGATATCGGCGCGGACGATGCCGAGGTCGTGCAGTTCACGGTCCGTCAGACGCGACAATTCCCGAACCGAGGCGCGATAGCGGCGCCATTCGTGGATCTTGTGCGCGATTTCCTTGATCGACATAGCTCTGGTCCCATCACGTTGCGCGGCGTCTTCCGTCGCTCATGATGCGATGCAACATAGTGGAGTTGTGAACGTTCGTGTAGAAGCAATTGCTCAAGCCAGCTATGCGTTGAGCGTATGTATTTGATCCGATGAACGGATATTCATGCTTTAGTTACGCCTGTGGCGCATATGAAAATCGCATAGCGAAATCATAATCTTGTGCGACGCAATAAGTCTGAGCCATCCTCAAGGAGGTCGGGCGCGCGTCGCCGCCCGCCCGAATTATGTGCGATTTCGTCGTCGCGGCGCTGCGGCGGGCCGCCGCAGGGCCGGCTCAGGCCGGCGAAGCCAGCGGCTTGCCCTTCTCGACGATATAGGTCGAGACCAGCTTGACCTTGCCCGCGCCGTTTTTGGCGCCGGCGTGCGGCGTGTTGGGCGGCACCTGGAATCCGTCGCCGGCCTTCAGCTTCTTCACGCCCTGGCCCTCGATCGGCAGGTCGATCTCGCCGGAGACGACGTAGCCGGCCTCGATGCCGGGATGCGTGTGGCGGCCGATCATGACGTTCGGCTCGATCTCGACTTCCATCGTCACCGTCTCGTAGCCCGCCATCGGCCCGTCCATGCGGGAGAGCAGCTTGCGGTTGAGGCCGGCCGTCGCCGCCGGCGCGCCCTGCGCGGAGGCGTCCGTGGCGATGAAGCTTGTAGCGGTGATCTCGCAAATGGCGCAGCCGGCGACGAGACCGGCGAAACCGCGGCGTGTGAGCATATGGACCTCCCATGGCGCTGCGGGCTCTCGCGTCGGCCCGCTGATGGCGATTACGGCAGAGGTTCGCGAGCTTGGCAATGCGCGTCGCCGCGCGACGGCCCGGCGACTGCGATCAAAGCCCGAGATCGGACAGGCCCGGATGGTCGTCCGGCCTGCGGCCGAGCGGCCAGTGGAACAGGCGGGAGGATTCGGGGATCGGCAGGTCGTTGATGCTGGCGTAGCGCCGGCGCATCAGCCCGTTGTCATCGAACTCCCAATTCTCGTTGCCGTAGCTGCGAAACCAGGAGCCGCTGTCATCGCGCCATTCGTAGGCGAAGCGCACGGCGAGACGATTGGCGTGAAAGGCCCACAATTCCTTGATCAGGCGGTAGTCCAGCTCCCGCGCCCATTTGCGCTCGAGGAACGCCTGCACGGCCGCGCGCCCTTGCGGGAATTCCGCGCGGTTCCGCCAGATCGTGTCCGGCGTATAGACCTGCGCCACGCGCGCGGGATCGCGCGAATTCCATGCGTCCTCGGCCATGCGAACCTTCGCGGCGGCGGTTTCCCCGGAGAAGGGCGGAAGCGGCGGCTTCTGTTCCATGCGGACCTCATGTAGACAGGTTCGTCTACATGACTAGCGGATGTGGACAGATTTGTCTACATTGGGTCCATGGCTTCGACCGCTCGCGCGCGCGGCTCCTCCCGCGAACGCATCCTCCTGACCGCCCACGATCTTTTCTACCGCGACGGCGTGCGCGCGACCGGCGTCGACCGGCTGATCGCCGAGGCGGGCGTCACGAAGGTGACGTTCTATCGGCAGTTTCCGTCCAAGGACGACCTGATCAGGGCCTATCTCGCCTTTCGGCACGACATGTGGATGAGCTGGTTCCGCGACGCTCTCGAACGGAACTGCGCGCTCCAGTCTCGGGCCGAGCGGCGCGCGGCGCCGCTGGCCCCGGTGCTGGCGGCGGCGCGCGAATGGTTCCTGCGCCCGGAATTCCGCGGTTGCGCCTTCATCAACAGCGTCGCCGAACTGGCCGGCGTCCTGCCCGACGTGTCCGTCATCGCCGCAAATCACAAAGGCGAAGCCGCGCGCGCAATCGAAACGCTGTTGTCGGAAGGGCCGCCATCCGCACGGAAGGCGCGCGCCGCGCTCGCCGCTCTCGACGGCGCTATCGTCGCGGCGCAGGCCGGTGAAGCGCATGTCGAGGCGGCGTTGCAGACGCTGGATTTCACGCTTCGCGCGCTCGACGGCGTCTGAAAGCCGCCGCGCCGTCTTCCCCTCACTCCGCCGCCTCGCTCGGCGTCTTCATCGGTCTTCTTGCCAGCACTTCCTTCAAAAACCGCCCGGTATGGCTGCGTGAAACCTTCACGATCTCCTCCGGCGGCCCCTGCGCCACGATCTCGCCGCCGCCGTCGCCGCCTTCCGGGCCCATGTCGATGATCCAGTCCGCCGTCTTGATGACCTCGAGATTATGCTCGATCACCACGACGGAATTGCCCTGGTCGACCAGCTCGTGCAGCACCTCCAGCAGCTTCTTCACGTCGTGAAAGTGCAGGCCGGTGGTCGGCTCGTCGAGAATGTAGAGCGTGCGGCCGGTCGAGCGGCGGGCAAGCTCCTTCGACAGCTTCACGCGCTGCGCCTCGCCGCCGGAGAGGGTGGTCGCCTGCTGTCCAACATGGATGTAATCGAGGCCGACGCGCTTCAGGGTCTCCATCTTCTCGCGGATCGACGGCACGGCCTTGAACAGCGTGGCGGCTTCCTCGACCGTCATGTCCAGCACGTCGGCGATGGACTTCTCGCGATATTTCACCTCCAGCGTCTCGCGGTCGTAGCGCTTGCCCTTGCAGACGTCGCAGGTGACGTAGACGTCGGGCAGGAAGTGCATCTCGATCTTGATGACGCCGTCGCCCTGGCAGGCTTCGCAGCGCCCGCCCTTGACGTTGAACGAGAAGCGGCCGGGCTGGTAGCCGCGCGCCTTGGCTTCCGGCAGGCCGGCGAACCATTCGCGGATCGGCGTGAAGGCGCCCGTGTAGGTCGCCGGATTCGAGCGCGGCGTGCGGCCGATCGGGGATTGATCGATGTCGATCACCTTGTCGATGAATTCCAATCCCTCGATCTTGTCGAAGGGGGCGGCGTGCTCCAGCGCGCCGTTGAGCCGCCGCGCCACCGCCTTGTAGAGCGTGTCGATGACGAGCGTGGATTTGCCGCCGCCGGACACGCCGGTGATGCAGGTGAACAGGCCGAGCGGGATTTCCGCCGTCACGTCCTTCAGATTGTTGCCCTTCGCGCCCGTCAGCTTCAGCCGACGTCCTGGGGTTGGCTTGCGTCGCTTACGCGGGACCGAGACTTCGCGCGCGCCGGTCAGATATTGGCCGGTCAGCGAATTCGGATTGGCCATGATGTCGTCGGGCGTTCCCTCCGCGACGACCCGGCCGCCGTGAATGCCGGCGCCGGGGCCCACGTCCACTACATGGTCGGCGGTCAGGATCGCGTCCTCGTCGTGCTCGACCACGATCACGGTATTGCCGAGATCGCGCAGCCGCCGCAGCGTTTCGAGCAGGCGCGCGTTGTCGCGCTGGTGCAGGCCGATGGACG
>DAIRCS010000254.1:0-4325 GCA_036796555.1 Rhodoblastus sp.
GAATCCGGCAGGCGACCCTCGGCGGCCATCACCTGCTCCTTCGCCTCCTTGCCGATGATCGACTGGAAGTCGCGCACCATGGCCGGATAGGGATGCGGGCCGGCCGCCGTGCCGATGCAGTAGAACGTATTTTCGACGTTGGTGACCCAGTCGCGCAGGGCCTCATTCATCGCGTCCTTCAGCGTGCGCGCGCCGGATTGCACGGGCACGACTTCCGCGCCGAGCATCTTCATGCGGAAGACGTTCGGCTTCTGCCGCTCGACATCGACCGCGCCCATGTAGACGACGCAATCGAGGCCATATTTCGCGCAGGCCGTGGCGGTCGCCACGCCGTGCTGGCCCGCGCCCGTCTCGGCGATGATGCGCTTTTTTCCCATGCGACGCGCAAGGAGAATCTGACCGAGGACGTTGTTGATCTTGTGCGCGCCGGTGTGGTTCAGCTCGTCGCGCTTGAAATAGATTTTCGCGCCGCCGAGATGGTCGGTCAGGCGCTCGGCGAGATAGAGCGGGCTCGGGCGGCCGACGTAATGGGTGTGCAGATGCGCGATCTCGGCGTGGAAGGCTGGATCGTTCCTAGCGTCCTCATAGGCCTTTTCGAGGTCGAGGATCAGCGGCATCAGCGTCTCGGCGACGAAACGGCCGCCGAACAGGCCGAAGCGGCCGCGCTCGTCGGGGCCGGTGCGGAAGGAATTGGGCGTCTGCTGGTTCAACCGAATCTCCTGGGCATACGCCCCTCTCCCGCTCGCGGGAGAGGGTGGCCCCGCAAAGCGGGGACGGTGAGGGCGCCGCGATTGCGGCGAGTGTTCGGGCGGCGGCGCGTCCCTCATCTCGGACCGAAGTCGGCAACAGCCGACTTCGTGTCGTCATGCTTCGCATGACACCTTCTCCCGCGCCGCGGGAGAAGGGGGCGCCCGATTTCATAAGTCTCTTACCCTCTCGCGACAGCCGGCGAAAGCCCGCGCGCCGCCTTCACAAAGGCGCTGATCGCCGCCGCGTCCTTCACGCCCGGCGCGCTTTCGACGCCCGAGGAGACGTCGACGCCCGGCGCATGCGTGCGGGCAAGCGCATCGGCCACGTTGGCGGCGTTGAGGCCGCCCGACAGCAGCCACGGCTTGCCGGGATCGAAGCCGTCCAGAATCGACCAGTCGAAGGCGAGGCCGTTGCCGCCCGGCCGGGTCGCGTCCTTCGGCGGCTTGGCGTCGAGCAGCAGCCAGTCGCAGACATCGGCGAAAGCGGCGACGGTTCCGAGATCGGCTTTCCCGGACACGCCGATCGCCTTCATGATCTGCTTGCCCGTGCGCGCCGAAAGCGCGGCGGCGCGCGCGGGCGTCTCGCGGCCGTGCAATTGCAGGACGTCGGGATCGAGCGCGCGCGCGATGGCGTCGATGAAAGCGTCGTCGGCATCGACCGTCAGCGCCACTTTCCTGGCGCGCCCCTTCGCGCCGCGCGCGAGGGAAGCGGCTTCCGACAGCGCGATATTGCGCGGGCTCGGGCCGAAGAAGACGAAGCCGACCATGTCCGCGCCGGCGTCGAGAGCGGCGGCGAGACTTTCGGCCGTGCGGAGGCCGCAGATTTTCACGAGGACGGGCGGGCGCGTCATGGCGACGCATTCGACCCAAACGCGGCGCAGGTCAAGCGCCGGACGTTCAGGCGACCGCGCTCAGGCCGCGCTCTGGCGTCCCGACGGCGGCAGGGCGGCCAATTGCGCGCGCTCCATCCGGTCCACCTTTTCGCGCAGGTCCTCGGCCCGGCCACGCGCTTCGGCGGCCTCGGCTTTCGCCGTGCGCGCCTGCTTGCGGAAACGGCCCTGCCGGAACCAGACGGTCATGCCGCCGGCCAGCACGCCGACCGCGCCGGCGAGAAACAGCAGCAGGAACAGGGGCGCCGTCAATTGCGGTCCCTGAATGTCGTTGCCCGGGAACGGGTCGAAGGAGACCATCACCAGATGACGGTTCGCGACGGCGAACAGGATGATGAGGACCGCCAGCGGCAGGACGATGAGAAGACGAAACAGCGTGCGCATGATTGCCTATAGAGCGCGGGCGCGCGTGCGGGGCAAGCGTAGAGCGCATGGCGACAAAGCGGAAGCCGGTTTTTCCCGATATGCGCGCTCTAAATCTTGAAATCTGACGTCACATGCCGCCCTCGTTGAGGCGCTCGCGCATTTCCTTGCCGGTCTTGAAGAAGGGCACGGATTTCTCGTCAACCGAAACCGGCGCGCCGGTGCGCGGATTGCGGCCGACGCGCGCGTCGCGGCGCTTGACGGAAAAGGCGCCGAAACCGCGCAATTCAACGCGATCGCCGCGCGCGAGCGCATTGGTGATCTCGTCGAGGATCGCGTTGACGATATTCTCGACGTCGCGCTGAAAAAGCTGCGGATTGCGCTTGGCGATGCGCTGGACCAGTTCCGACTTGATCACCGAAAGCCCCATACAATAAAGCGCCGCCCTTCTTGCGAGGTCGGCGTCAACGAAAAAGTCATCAATTCAATGCCGAACCCTGCCAAATAGCAACCGGACCGTCAAGCAGCCGAGCTTGAGCCATGCCTTCGGCCGCCGCGAGCGCGGCGGCGATGCGGTCGAGGCCGGCGGCCTCCGCCAGCGCGCCGAGGACGCCGAAGGCCTCGAGCTTGCGCGGCTTCTTCCAGTCGCGGACCTTCAGGCCCCTGGCGACGCCCTTTTCGCTTTCCAGCCAGGCGATGGCCTCGCGCTCCCCGCCGATCCTGTCCACGAGCCTGAGGTCAAGCCCCTGCCGGCCCGTGAAGACGCGCCCGTCGGAAACCGTCGCGACGCCGGCGTCGTCAAGCTTGCGGCGCTCCTTCACCAGGCCTTTGAACCAATTGTAGGAATCTGCGATCATGGCCGCGACGGCGGCGCGCGCTTCCGGCGTGACCGGCTCGTAGGGATTGGGCGCGGCCTTGAGCGGCGAGGACTTGATCTCCTCCATCTTCACGCCGACCGTATCCATCAGCTTGGAGGCGTTCGGCATCTGCATGAGCACGCCGATCGAGCCGACCATGGAATTGCCACGCGCCACGATGCCGTCGGCCGCGATGGCGGCGATATAGGCGCCCGACGCCGCCATGCCGTCCACCACGGCGACGGTCGGCTTCTTTGCGGCGAGCCGGCGCAATTCCTCGTAGAGCGCCTCGGCGCCCGTCGTCGTGCCGCCGGGGCTGTCGATCGACAGGATGGCGGCGCTTGCCGATGAGGCCGTCACGTCGCGCACCAGTTTCAAAAGCTCGGGGTCGTCCTTGATGACGCCGGCGATCCGCACGCGCGCGATGTGCGCGCCGGCGTGCGAAGCATCGCCCGCCAGACGCCATCCGGCCGCAAGCACGGCGACGATCAGCGCGCCGAAAGCGGCGACGCGCCAGAAGGAGAGCTTGCGCGTGAGCAGGCGGCGCTCGGCGAGATATTCGGGCGGGGGCGGATACATCGCGGTCTCGACTTCAAAAAGAGCGCGAAGGCTAGCCGCGGCGCCTTGTCGGGACAAGCAAAGAAAATCTTCGATTCCGAATAAAAAACCCGCGCGGATCGCTCCGCGCGGGTCTTGTTTCGCTCAGGCGAAGACGAGGCTTATTCGCCCTTCTTCTCGCGGGCCTTGAGGGCCGCGCCGAGAATGTCGCCGAGCGAGGCGCCCGAATCGGCCGAGCCGTACTGGGCGATGGCTTCCTTCTCCTCGGCCACCTCGAGCGCCTTGATCGACACGCTGATCTTGCGCGCCTTGCGGTCGAACAGGGTGACGCGGGCGTCCACCTTCTCGCCGACGGCGAAACGCTCGGGGCGCTGGTCGGCGCGGTCGCGGGCGAGTTCCGAACGCTTGATGAAGGCGTTGAGGTCCGTGCCGACGATCTTGACCTCGAGACCGCCGTCCTTGACCTCGACGATCTCGCAGGTCACGACGCCGCCCTTGCGCAGGTCGCCGCCTTCCTCACCGCCCCTGGCGGACTGGAAGGGATCGCTGCCGAGCTGCTTGATGCCGAGCGAGATGCGCTCCTTCTCGACATCGACGTCGAGAACGCGCGCCTTGACCATCTCGCCCTTCTTGAACTCGTCGATGACCTGCTCGCCGGGGCGGTTCCAGTCGAGGTCGGAGAGGTGGACCATGCCGTCCACGTCGCCTTCCAGGCCGAGGAACAGACCGAATTCGGTCTTGTTCTTGACCTCGCCCTCGACATCCGAGCCGATCGGATGCTTCTCGGCGAAGGCTTCCCACGGGTTCTGCAGGGTCTGCTTGAGACCGAGCGAGATGCGGCGCTTGACCGGATCGACTTCCAGCACCTGCACGTCGACTTCCTGGCTGGTCGAGACGATCTTGCCGGG
>DAIRCS010000255.1:0-4265 GCA_036796555.1 Rhodoblastus sp.
TTCGCCCCCTCGCCCACCGGCTTCCTGCACATCGGCGGCGGCCGCACGGCCTTGTTCAACTGGCTTTTCGCGCGCAAGCACGGCGGCAAGATGCTGCTGCGCATCGAGGACACCGACCGCGAGCGCTCGACCGACGCCGCCATCAAGGAGATCATCAACGGCCTGGATTGGCTGGGGCTGAAGTGGGACGGCGAGGTCATCTACCAGTTCGCCCGCGCCCCGCGTCACGCGGAGGTCGCGCAGGAACTGCTCGTCAGGGACGCGGCCTATCATTGCTACGCCACCGCCGAAGAACTGACCGAGATGCGCGAGACCGCCCGCAAGGAAGGGCGGCCGCCGCGCTACGACGGGCGCTGGCGCGACGCCACGCCGGAGCAGGTCGCGCAGGCGAAGGCGGAGGGGCGCAAGCCCGTCGTGCGCCTCAAGGCGCCGCAGGCCGGCGAGACCGTGATCGAGGACGCGGTGCAGGGCCGCGTCGTCTTCCCGAACAAGGACCTCGACGATCTCGTGCTGCTGCGCTCGGACGGCACGCCGACCTACATGCTGGCCGTCGTCGTCGACGATCACGACATGGGCGTCACGCAGATCATCCGCGGCGACGATCACCTGACCAACGCCGCGCGCCAGACGCATATCTATCAGGCGATGGGCTGGGCTATCCCGGCCTGGGCGCACATTCCGCTGATCCACGGCGCGGACGGGGCGAAACTCTCCAAGCGGCACGGCGCGCTCGGCGTGGACGCCTATCGCGCCATGGGCTACCTGCCCGAGGCGTTGCGCAATTATCTCGTGCGTCTCGGCTGGAGCCAGGGCGATCGTGAATTCTTCTCGACCGAAGAGATGATCGCAGCCTTCGATCTCGCGCAGGTGCATCGCTCGCCCGCGCGCTTCGATTTCGTGAAGCTCGAGAACATGAACGGCCACTACATGCGCGCGGCCGACGATGCGGAATTGACGCAGGCGCTGATCGACACCCTGCCCTATCTGCCGCGCGGGCCCGAGAAGCTCGCCGCGCTCGACGAGCGCAAGCGCGCGCAATTGCTCGCCGCCATGCCCGGCCTGAAGGAGCGCGCCAAGACGCTCGCGCAGCTCGCCGACAGCGCGGACTATCTGTTCGACCAGCGGCCGCTGAAACTGGAGCCCAAGGCCGCCGAACTGATCGCCAGAGGCCGCGCGCATCTGGCCGCCCTGCAGCCGCGCCTCGCCGCGCTCGGCGAGTGGACGGCCGCAGCGACAGAGGGCGCCGTCCGCGCGCAGGCGGAAGAAAGCGGCGCCAAGCTCGGCGATCTCGCGCAGCCGCTGCGCGCGGCGCTGACCGGCAAGACGACCTCGCCGGGCATTTTCGACGTGCTGGAGACGCTCGGGCGAGACGAAAGCCTCGCCCGCATCACCGATCAGGTCACGGCGTGACGGGCTGCGCCGCCGCCGGCGCCCGCGTGCTGGAGCGATAGAGGAACAGCGTCGCCAGCAGGCCGCAGACCGCCGCGAAGCTCATCCAGTAGCCGGGCGCGGCCTTGTCGCCGGTCTCGCGGATCAGCCAGGTCGAGATCGCGAGCGACGAGCCGCCGAGCGTCGTGGCGAGGCTGTAGGCCAGCGAGAAGCCCGCCGTGCGCACGGTCTTCGGCACGACCTCCGTCAGCGCGACGACCATGGCGCCGTTGTAGCAGGCGTAGATGAACGACAGCCACAGTTCGACCGCGAGCATGCGGCCGAAGGAAATGTTCGAGACGAGCCAGGTCAGCGCCGGGTAGACGGTGACGATCGCCAGCACGGTGAAGGCGATCAGGATCGGCTTGCGGCCGATGCGGTCCGACAGCGCGCCCGCGATGGGCAGCCAGAAGAAGTTCGAGACGCCGACCGCGATCGTCACCAGCAGCGCGTCGGCTTCCGACAGTTTCAGCACGTTCTTGCCGAAGGACGGCGTGTAGACCGTGATCAGGTAGAAGGACACGGTCGTCATCAGCACCATGGCCATGCCGCCGGCGACGATCGACCAGTTGGCGCCCAGCGTGGCGAAGATTTCCTTCGTCGTGGGATGATGCGTGCGCTCGGCGAATTCCTTCGTCTCCTGCAGGCTGCGGCGGATGACGAAGATGAAGGGCACGATCATGCAGCCGATGAAGAAGGGAATGCGCCAGCCCCAGGCGGAAATCTCGGCGGGCGCCAGCGTCTTGTTCAGCGTGAAGCCGATCAGCGCCGCCACGATGATGGCGACCTGCTGGCTCGCCGACTGCCAGGATACGTAGAAGCCCTTGTTGCCGGGCGTGGCCATTTCCGAGAGATAGACGGAGACGCCGCCGAGCTCGACGCCGGCGGAAAAGCCCTGCAGCAGGCGGCCGAGCAGCACCAGCATCGGCGCGGCGACGCCGATCGTTGCGTAGCCGGGCACAAAGGCGATGAGGATCGTGCCCATGGCCATGATGGCGAGCGTGACGATCAGCCCATGCCGGCGGCCGATGCGGTCGATATAGGGCCCGAGCGTCAGCGCGCCGATCGGCCGCATCACGAAGCCCGCCGCGAAGGTCAGGAAGGTCGACATGAGCGACACGAATTCGTTGTCGCTCGGGAAGAAGGTTTTGGCGATGTGCGACGCGTAGATGCCGAAGAGGAAGAAATCGAACATTTCGAGGAAATTGCCGCTCGTCACCCGCAGCACGGTTTTCAGCTTCTCAAATCTGGTGTCGTCCATGGGGCGCCTCGCGTCGGTAAAGTTCCGTGTCTCGATCCGGAATCCTGTTTCGATCGGGAAATTAGCGCGTCCGCGGGTCGGGGCGAGCCGCCGCGACCGTGGCGCGGGCTCGCGTCGCGGGCCGATCCGCCGGGCCGGTCGCCGACCGTGGCGGGCGCGACGAAAATACCGGGACCGGACCTGCGCATGTAGGCGACACGCCTGCTTCCTCCCTGATCGTTTTTTTCTTTACTTTGTAGTCGAGCCGCTTCAGCTCGGCAATGAATATCGCCACTGGCTCCACGCCCGGTCCCCCGCTGAAAGTCGCAATACGGCCGCGTCCGCGCGCGCTTGAACAGGTCCGGGGGATGCGCTACCGATAATGCGATGCACAATCGCCGATGACGAGCGGCGCGAGCATGCCGGATTGGGCGTGTTTTTCGGCGCTTTAGGACCTTCGGCTTCAACACGCAGGAACCAGCCATGAGCGCAGACACGGGCACGATCACAGTCGGCGACGCGAAATTCGAAGCCAAGGTCAAAGCCGGCAGCATCGGGCCGTCCGTCATCGACATCGGCGCGCTCTACGGCAAGACGGGGATGTTCACCTACGATCCCGGCTTCACGTCGACGGCGAGCTGCGAAAGCCAGATCACCTACATCGACGGCGACGAGGGCGTGCTGCTCTATCGCGGCTATCCGATCGAGCAGATCGCGGAGAACGGCGACTTCCTCGAGACCTGCTACCTGCTGCTCTACGGCGAGCTGCCGACCGCCGCGCAGAAGGCCGATTTCGACTATCGCGTGACGCGCCACACGATGGTGCACGAGCAGATGGCCCGCTTCTTCCAGGGCTTCCGCCGCGACGCGCATCCGATGGCCGTCATGGTCGCTTCCGTCGGCGCGATGTCGGCCTTCTATCACGACTCGACCGACATTTCCGATCCGCACCAGCGCATGGTCGCCTCCATGCGCATGATCGCCAAGCTGCCGACGCTGGCGGCGATGGCCTACAAGTACACGATCGGCCAGCCTTTCGTGTTCCCGCAGAACTCGCTCGACTACACGTCGAACTTCCTGCGCATGTGCTTCGCGGTGCCCTGCGAGGATTACAAGGTCAATCCGATCCTCGCGCGCGCGCTCGACCGCATCTTCATCCTGCACGCCGACCACGAGCAGAACGCCTCGACGTCGACGGTGCGCCTGGCGGGCTCCTCCGGCGCCAATCCCTTCGCGTGCATCGCGGCCGGCATCGCCTGCCTGTGGGGTCCCGCGCACGGCGGCGCGAACGAGGCGGCGCTGAAGATGCTGAGCGAGATCGGCTCGGTCGACAACATTCCGAAATATGTCGCCAAGGCGAAGGACAAGAACGATCCGTTCCGCCTGATGGGCTTCGGGCATCGCGTCTACAAGAACTACGATCCTCGCGCGAAAATCATGCAGAAGACCTGCCATGAGGTTCTGAACGAGCTCGGCATCAAGGACGACCCGCTGCTCGACGTGGCCGTGGAGCTCGAGCGCATCGCGCTGCACGACGAATATTTCATCGAGAAGAAGCTCTATCCGAACATCGACTTCTATTCGGGCATCACGCTGA
>DAIRCS010000256.1:0-4233 GCA_036796555.1 Rhodoblastus sp.
CGGGTGGAACGTCAGGGGCTCTCTCGAACGAAGGAGCCGAACCATGGCGACGATGATCATTCCCTCCAAGGCCTATGGCGCCCGCGCCAAGCGCGCGCAGCCGCGCGGCCTTCTGACCCGCTTTCTCGATGCGATGAAGGCGGCGCACCAGCATGATGCCGACGCGATCGTGGCCCGCTACATGAACGGCCGCTGGTCGGATTCGGTCGAGCGCGAAATCAACGAAAAGCTGGCCAATTCGGAGATGCACCGGCTGTTCTAAGCCGGTCTTCCGGCACCTTTCAGCCGAGATCGTGAAGAGGTCGGGCGGCCGCGCCGCCCGACCTGAGCGTCAGCGTCGCCCAGCCGTCGAGATCGGCGCGGGCGACGAGCGCGAAGCCCTGCGCCGCATAGGCCGCGAGCACGCCCGCCACGTCGCGGGCGAGCAGGCCCGACAGCACGAGTTCCGCGTCGTGCGCGGCCACGTCCGCGATCTGCGGCGCGAGCAGCCGCAGCGGCTTGGCCAGGATATTCGCGAAAACGAGATCGTAGGGGCCGCCCTGCCGCAGCGCCGGGTGCATGGTTCCGCGCGCCGTCACGGGCTTCACCCAGGGGGCGGCGCCGTTGAGCCGCGCATTGGCGGTCGCCGCCTCCGTGGAGACCGGATCGATGTCGCCGGCCGCGACCTGCTTGCGCCACAGGCGCGCGGCGGCGATGGCGAGCACGCCGGTGCCCGTGCCGATGTCGAGAATGCGGTTCGGGCGGCGGCGCTTCGAAATCGCATCCAGCGCCTTCAGGCAGCCGAGCGTCGTGCCGTGGTGGCCGGTGCCGAAGGCGAGCGCGGCCTCGATTTCCAGCCCGATGTCGTTGGCGCGCGGGGCCTGCCGGTCGTGCGAGCCGTGCACGAGAAAGCGGCCGGCGCGCACGGGGGCGAGCCCTTCGAGCGAGGCCGCCACCCAGTCCTGCTCGCTGACGCGGCCGAAGACGAGGCCGTCGGCCGCCGCATCGCCCGCCACCGTGCGCACGAGGTCGCGGATCACGTCTTCGTCGGGTTCGGGGCCGAAATAGACCTCCGCCACCCATTCCTCCGTCTTCCACGTATCGGTCGAGGGATGCTTCTCGAAGGCGGCGGCGGCGGTCTCGGTCGGATCGAAGGTCTCGACGATCGTGTCGGCGACGAGGCGCGCGGTCGCCTCGTCTGTCTCGAGCCGCATCACGAAGGCGGCGCCGTTGGGGGGAAGTCCTTCCAGCATGGGGCGCGCTTAGCATGGCGGCGCGCGGGAGTCATGGGCGGGCGTGCTAGGATGGCGGCATGATCCGGATTCTGATCGTTCTCTGCCTGCTGCTTGCGCCCGCCGCCGTGTCCGCCGAAGACGCAGCGCCCGCGCCAAGCGCGTCCGCGAACGCCGACACGCCGACGGTTCCGGCGCCCGCGCCGCCCGCCGACGCGCAGGCCGAGCAGAAAAGCGTTCAAGCCTGGGGCCGCGACAATCCCGATTGCGCGGAATGGAGCGACGCCTGCGTCGCCTGCACGAAGGAGGGCTGTTCGACGCCGGGCATCGCGTGCGTTTCGCAGGACATCGTGTGCCGGCGGAAGTGAGGAGATCCCGCCTCCCGCGAGCGGGGAGGCAGGCGCGGCTCAATCTGTGTCGTCCGCGCCGAATTCGTGCGCGAGATAGAGGCGCGTGAATTCCGGCACGCGCAGCCTGTCCAGATCGTTCATGCTGCGCACGATGCGCATGCCGGCGAGCTCCGGCTCTTTTTCGCGCGCGAGAAAGGCGTCCATCGCGCGCGCCAGCTCCTGCGCGTTTCCGTCGAGTTGCACGGGCTTCATGCACGCGACGCGGCCGTCGAGCCGCACGATGGTCCAGTCGGGCGCGAGATCCTCGCGCGCCAGCGCGACGCCGGTCTCCTCCTGCAATTCGCGCAGGACCGAGCCCGTCAGGTCGACCTCGTCGCCGACGACGTCGTCGCGGTCGGGCGTGCCGGCCGGAAAGTAGGATATGCCGGCGTTGGCGGTATGCGCGCCCATTTCGCCGAGCAGGAAGGCGCCGTCGGCCGTGCGTAGCGCCGCCATGGCGAAGCCGTTGAAGACGCGTCCGCCGGGAAAGTCGAAATCGCGATAGGCGAGGAAGGCGGAAAAGGCCGTCTCGAAATAGCGGGAGCGCAATTGGCCGCCATTCTGCGGCGCGTAGTCGAGCGCATGGCCGAGCAGCACGCGGCCATCGAACATTGCCGGCTTTTTCGCGACGGCCTCGGTCCAATGGGCGGCGATGTCGCTGGCGCGCTCGCGCGCGAAATCCCAGTCGAAGGGCGAAACGCGCGCGTCGATCCGCGCGACGCGGAAAATCCGCGGCAGGTCGCTCACAGCGCCAGAATCCCTTCGCTGACGCGCACCGCGTGGCCGCCGATGGTGGCGGCGACGAGCGCGCCATTCGTCACGCTCATGCCGAGCGTGATGTGCGAGGGCCGGCCCATTTCGAAACCCTGCTCGATGACGAGCGCGTGTTCGCCATCCGCCGGTTTCTCGAAAGCATGCGCGACGCCGGCGAAGGCGGCCGCCGCGGCGCCGGTGGCGGGATCCTCGAGGCCGGGCATCAGCGCGCTGAACATGCGCGCATGAACGGCGCTCGCGGCGTCCGCCGTCTCGCGCGTGTAGAGCCAGGCGCCGCGCCCGCCGGCGCAGGCGGGCGTCAGCTTCTGCGCATCGGGCTTCGCGCGGGCGATCGCGTCGAGGCGCGAGACGGGAACGAAGCAGAAGGGCGTTCCGGCGGACCAGACGACGGGACGATGGCCGTCGAAGCCGATGTCCTTTTCTTCCAGCGACAATGCGTCGGCGAGCGTTCGCGCATCGGCCTCGCCGAGCTTTTCCGGCAGCCGCGGCAGATCGAAATAGGCGAAGGAAGCGCCGCGCCTTTCGAGGCGCACCGTGCAATTCACGTCGCCGACGTTCTCCTCCAGCACGACGGCGAGATCGCGCCCGCCGGCAAGCTCCGGCGCGCGCAGCGACGCGAGCAGGACCGCGCTGCCGACGGTCGGATGGCCGGCGAAGGGAAGCTCCATCGCCGGCGTGAAGATGCGCACGCGCGCCGTGTTGACCGGATTGCGCGCGGGCAGGACGAAGACCGTCTCGGACAGGTTGAACTCGCGCGCGATCTGCAGCATGCGCGCATCGTCGAGGCCTTCGGCGTCGATGACCACGGCGAGCGGATTGCCTGACAGCGCGTCCCTGGCGAAGACGTCGAGGGTGAAGAATCGGCGGGCCATTCTGCTATCATAGCGCAGGGCGCGGGGGCCGCGCAGCGAGGAACGGGCGATGCGACGAATAGCGGTCTGCGGCTTTCTCTGCGCGTTCGGCGGCGTCACGTCCGCCTGCGACGCCGGCAAGGCGGGGTTTGCGGTCGGCGAGCCATTTTCCGCCGAACTTGCCGAGCGGGCCCGTGTCGCCGCCGAGGCCACGAGCGTGCGGCGCATCGTCAAGGGCCTCGCCTACACGATGGAATTCCTCGATTCGCGCCTCAATCTGCATACGGACGAAGGCGGGCGCGTCTCGAGAGTCTCCTGCGGCTGACGGCTCAGCCGAAAATCTTCTGCGCGAGATCGA
Organism: Rhodoblastus sp.; assembly: GCA_036796555.1. Lineage (GTDB taxonomy): Bacteria > Pseudomonadota > Alphaproteobacteria > Rhizobiales > Beijerinckiaceae > JAJXWB01. Next base: position 3,584 of record DAIRCS010000256.1, read on the forward strand.
CGAGATTTTCGCCCGCGACGTCGACGGCGATCTTCGGCTCGCTCTCGCCCTTGCCGGGGCCTTTCTCGTTCGGCCGGGCGACGAAGCCCGTTTGCAGGCCGCAGGCCTTGGCCGCGGCGAGATCGTCGGAATGGGCGGCGACCATCATGCAATCCGCCGGCGCGAGATCGAAGGCCGCGCAGGCGGAGAGATAGACGTCGGGCTTGGGCTTGTAGTCGCGCGAAAATTCCGCGCCGAGGATCGCGTCCCAATGGAAGGCGTTGCGCCGCGCGAGCGCGGCCATCAGTGAGATATTGCCGTTGGAGACGGGCGCGACGAGCGCGTGCTTGCGGAGCATCGCAACGCCGCGTGCAGAATCCGGCCAGGCGTCCAGCTTGTGCCAGGCGAGCACGAGCGCGCGTTTCGTGTCGTCCGAAATGTCGGCGAGGCCGAAGCGCGGCAGGATGCGCTCGAGCATGCGCGCATGAACGACGTCGAGCTTGGCGAAGGGCAGGCGGCCCGAGCGGATTTCCTCCATGCCGGGCTGGTATTCCGCGCGCCAGGCGTCTGCGAAGGCGGCCCAGATGAGGTCGTGGCCGAGCGGATGCAGAATGTCGCGCGCCTCGCGCGCGACGCCTTCGCGCCAGTCGACGACCGTGCCGAAAATGTCG
>DAIRCS010000257.1:0-4232 GCA_036796555.1 Rhodoblastus sp.
CGCCCGCCTTGCCCCCGCCATCCGCAGCGCGTTTGATCGGCGGGGAGGGGCCGCTGGGACCTGGTCCCCACCCGCTCGACCTCTGGCTGTGGCCCTTCCGCGTCGGGCTGGACGTCATGGCCGGCGCTACGCTCGCGCGAATCGACTGGACGACGCCGAACGAGATCGTCGCCGACTTCACCACCATGCGGCTGCGCGCCTTCGTGGCGCAGGGCGCGGCGCCGGTCATCGTCGTCGCGCCCTACGCCGTGCACGACGCCGGAATCGACGATCTCGCGCCGGGCCACAGCCTGATCGAGCGTCTGGCGGCCGAAGGCCTCGGGCCGATCCTGCTCGTCGAATGGAAGTCCGCGGCCTCCGCGACGCGCGGCCTGTCGATCGACGCCTGTCTCGCCGATCTCAACGCCGCGGTCGACCTGGCGCCGGCGCGGCCGATTCTCGCCGGCCTCTGCCAGGGCGGCTGGCTGTCGCTGGCCTATGCGGCGGCGTTTCCGGCGGGGATCGCCAAGCTCGTCATCGCCGGCGCCCCGGTCGACACGTCCCATCCTTCGGCGATCGCGGACGGCGCGCGCGAGATTTCGCCCGAGCTGGTCGAGAATCTGGTCGCGGCCGGCGGCGGCCTCGTGTCAGGCCGGGCGACCCTCGGCGCCTTCCGCCTCTTCGGCAATGCGGAAGCAGACGCCTGCGACATCCTTCAGGTCAAGCAGCCCTGCGCCGCCGCGCTCCTCGCCCGTTTCACGGCCTGGAACGAGCGCACGGTCGACCTGCCCGGCCGCTATTACGCGGACGCGCTGAACTGGCTGTTCCGCGACAACCGGCTCGCGAGCGGCAATTTTCCCGTTTTCGGGCGCGCCACGCCGCTGTCGCGCGTCACCGTCCCGATCTTCGCGCTGGCGGGCGCAAGGGACGCCGTCGCCCCGCCGCCCCAGGTCTTCGCCGCGCTCGATCTCGTCGGAACGCCCGCCGCGGCGCGCGCGAAGGCCCTCGCCGATTGCGGCCACCTCGCGCTGTTCATGGGCGCGCGGACGCTCGCGCGCGAATGGGTGGAAATCGCGGCCTGGATGAAAGGAAGCGAGGCAGGGGGGAGCGAATAGGGAGAACCGCTACTCCCCTTTTCGCCCTCACGGCAGCTTGTGAAACCCCTGTTCCGCGTAGATCAGCGGGCGGGCGTCGTGCGAGGCGGCCTCGACCACCTCGCCGATCACGATCGTATGCGAGCCGTAATCGTGCACATGGGCGAGCTTGCAGTCGAAATGCGCGACCGCGCCGGCAAGCGTGGGGCCGCCGGGCCCCTCCTCCCACCGCCCGAGCGCGAAGCGCCGCTCGTGCGGCGTCGCGGGCGAGGCGAAGGCGGCTGCGAGTTCGCTCTGGTCCTGCGCCAGCACATTGGCGGCGAAGACCTGGTTGCCGAGAATGCGCTGCAGCGTCGTCGAATTGCGGCGGATGCAGACCAGCACGGACGGCGGCTCCAGCGACAGCGAGCAGAAGCTCGACACGGTGATGCCGCCGCGCCCCGCCGGCCCCTGCGTCGTCACCACGGCGACGCCGGCCGCCGTCCGGCGCATGGCGTCGCGGAAGCGGTCGACGAGGGTCGGCCCGGAAATCATGCGTTTGGCGGCGAGCATCGCGTCCATTCGTGCGGCCGGTCCTCCGGCGTTCCAGCAATGTCGGACATATATGTTTCCCGGCGGTGAAGACGAGGCGGACGCCCCGGCCGCGTTCCACTATCACATGCGCGGCCGTCTTCGAGGGGACGAACCCGGCCCGCCGGCGGCCGGGCGAAACGGAAAAGCCGGCGACGCGCGCTTTCGGCATGAGGCCCCCGTTCCCGCGGCATTGGCGCCGCCGCGCGTTCCGCGCATGCTGGACGCAAACAGGGAGGCAAGCATGTCCGTCGATCTCGTCCGCGCGTCCGCCGATCTGGAGCGCCTGCTGAAGGTGCGCTCCATCCCCTTCTGCATGAAGCTCTACGAGCGCCGCGCCGACATGGAGGCGATCCCGCGCATCCGCCGGCCGAAGGCGGTGCACACGCTCGACCAGGTGGTCGCGCAGGGCGCCCGCCTAGGCTGGACCGTGGGAATCATGGCCGACGATCTCGTCGGCGCCCAGTGCCGCGCCGTCGTCGGCCTCGGCCACGCCAAGACCGACGAGTGGAAGTCCGGCAAGCACATGACCGGCGTCTGGTTCTCCACCATCGAGGACGCCGGCGCGCATCAGGCCGCCATGAATTGCGTGCCGGACGGCCGATACGAGGCGCTGGTCGTCTCCCCGCTCGCCGCCGGCCGCGTCGCCGATCCCGATATCGCGCTGTTCTACGCCACGCCGGGCGCGATGATCTATTTCATCAACGGCCTGCAATGGGCGGGCTACAAGCGCTTCGACTGGTCCGTCGTCGGCGAGAGCGCCTGCGCCGATTCCTGGGGCCGCGCCCTGACGAAACGCGAGCCCTCCCTCTCCATCCCCTGTTTCGCCGAGCGCCGCTACGGCGGCGTGCTCGACGACGAAATGCTGATGGCCCTGCCGCCCGACATGCTCGCCAAGGCGATCGAGGGCATGGAGGCGCTGGCCAAGAACGGCTTCCGCTACCCCTTCCCGCAGTATGGCGTGCAGCAGGACGTTCGCGACGGCATGGCGGTGAGCTATCCCGAGCGGGCGAAGGCGTGAGGGACGCGTTGCGGGCAGGAAACGAGCGTTTCAGAGAATACGTCCGCGAAAGGCGGATAGCAGACGGCCGCGTTCGCTGAATCAAATGAACAGGGCAGGCGAGACTTTGAAACCTGTCGAGGCAGCTTTGTGACTAGCTTTCGGACGCCAGGGCTTCGATCACTCTGCATTCCCCGACCTTGCCCTGCTGGCAGGTATCAAGCGCTCGTTGCAATTCCCGGCGCAGCGAGGCGAGACGCGCGATCCGGTCGTCGATGGCGTGAACATGCCGCCGCGCGATCTCGTCCACATCGGCGCATGAACGGTCGGGCTGTTCTGCAAGTCCAAGCAACTCCCGCACGTCGGCAATCTCGAAGCCCAGCTCCCGCGCATGACGGATGAAATTCAGCCTCGCAACGGCGTCGTCGTCATACCGGCGCTGGCGCCCCTCCGTGCGGCTGGGGGGCCGCAGTAGGCCTATCTGCTCGTAGTACCGGATCGTCGGGACCTTGATGGCGGCGCGCCGCGCCAGTTCGCCAATGGAAATGCCGGCCATGGCCCTTGAACCTCTAGTCGCTAGAGAGAGTATCTTCGCGGCTCGAAGGAGTCACGGATGGCCGATCGCTGCTGCAACACCGAAACCGCCTGCTGCGAGCCGCCTCCGCTTGTGCCGCCCGCCCGCTACGCGAAGGCGGGGCCGGTCGAGACGTGCGGCATGGACGGCGATAGCTGCTGCCCAGAAGGCGTTCCCGTGTTCGACGGCGTCGATCCCCGCTACAAGCGCATTCTCTGGACTGTCATCGGCATAAACGCCGCCATGTTCTTTGGCGAGATGGCGGCCGGACAACTCGCGGGGTCGCAGGCGCTCAAGGCGGACGCGCTCGACTTCCTGGCCGACACCGTGACCTACGGGCTGTCGCTCGCCGTCATCGGCGCGAGCCTGCGGACACGGGCCACGGCAGCGTTGGCCAAGGGTCTGTCGCTTTCGATCATGGCGATGTGGGTATTCGGCTCGACCATCTACCACACCTTCGTGCTCGGCTTGCCGAGGGCGGAAATCATGGGTGTTGTCGGCGTGCTGGCGCTGGCCGCCAATCTCGGTTCGGTTTTGCTGCTTCGACCCTACAAGGACGGCGACGCGAACGTGCGCTCCGTATGGCTTTGCTCGCGCAACGACGCCATCGGCAATGTCGTCGTGATGGGCGCGGCCTTGGCGGTATGGGGCACGACTACGGCCTGGCCCGACCTTCTCGTCGCCGCGATCATGGCCGGAATATTCGTTTCATCCTCGGTGCAGATTCTGCGTCAATCTTGGGCCGAATATAATCAAGGGGCGCATGCCGCCCCCACTGCCGCCGACGCGTAGCTCTTGCAGTTTTCTTTCGTTTTCGCGCCGCATCAGACGTGAGAAGTTATTGCTGACGAACGCCCGCAACCGGTCGTTAGCCGACAGGGCGAAGCGCACTGGCCGACGATCGCTCATTCGCATTGATCTTGACTATTTTCCTATTTTCTGCATACTGCCCTCATCCCTCTTCGCCGAGGATGCATCCGGAGCGGTCTTGATGTGTGGAGGGGGAGCGGCGCCT
>DAIRCS010000258.1:0-4228 GCA_036796555.1 Rhodoblastus sp.
TCGAGATCGATTCGGGAATCCAAAATCGATTCCGTCACATCTCATCCCGCTCTAGGAACCATATCGTCCGGTTGACGAGCCCTTACGCCACAGAATGATCTCGCAATCGATGATCAGTTTCGTGATGTGAGCGCTTGGCCAGCCCGCGCTTCCTGCGTAGCGCTCCGGTTGAAGCAGTGAGACGACAAAACGCAAGTCCTAGGAAGTAGTCGGGCCGTGTTCGCCGATCATTGCCGCTCGCTGCCACACTCGGAATGTCCGCTTCCTGTCGAAAGCGGTCCCTCACTCCCCCCTCACCCACTCCAGTACCGCCGTCTCCCGTCCCGACAGCTTGTTCACACCCGCGCCCACGCGCGTGAATCCCTCGCGCTTGTAGAAGCGGAGCGCGCGAAAATTGTCGGCGTTGACGTCGAGCCGGATATGGCCGGGCGAGGCGCGCTTGGCGGCGTTGAGAAGTTCGCGGCCGACGCCGGCGCCGAAGGCGTTGGGCTTGACGGCGATCTGGTCGAGCCAGCCGGTGTTCGGATCGATCAGCACGAAGCCGACGAGCTTGCGCTCGCCGGGTTTTGGCGTGTCCTGAAACATGCAGATGAGTTCCGCGCCCTGCGCCTCGAGTTCTGCGAGACGGCCGACGAACCACGGCCGGCGCGCATCGAAATCGATGTCGGGGAAGGTCGCGCGCCAGGATGCGACCCAGAGGTCGAGCAGCGCGCCGCGCTCGTCGTCGCGGATGGGAGCTATATGGCGGCGGCTGGCGATCACCTGTCGGTCAGTTTCAGTTCGATGCGGCGGTTGCGGCGAAGCGCTTCCTCGCTGTCGCCGGCTTCGAGCGGCTGGAATTCGCCGAAGCCGGCGGCGACGAGATGGGAGGGCTGCACGCCCTTTGAGATCAGATATTGCACGACCGCGATGGCGCGGGCCGACGACAATTCCCAGTTGGACGGGAATTGCGCCGACTTGATCGGCCTGACGTCGGTGTGGCCGTCGACGCGCAGCGTCCAGGGAATCGACGGTGGAATCTCGCGTTCGAGATCGACGACGGCGGCGGCGAGCTGGTCGAGCTGCGTCTTGCCGGCGGGATTGATTTCCGCCGCGCCGGTATCGAACAGGACTTCCGACTGAAAGACGAAGCGGTCGCCGACGATGCGCACGCCGGGCCTGTTTCCCAGAATTTCGCGCAGACGGCCGAAGAAGTCGGAGCGATAGCGCGCGAGCTCCTGCACCTTCTGCGCGAGCGCGAGATTGAGGCGCTGGCCGAGATCGGCGATCTGGCCCTGCGACTCCTTGTTCTTCGCTTCGGCGGCTTGTAGCGCCTCCTCGATCGCGGCGAGCTGGCGGCGCAGCGCCGCGATCTGCTGGTTGAGAAGATCGACCTGCGCCTGCGCCTTGGCCGAGAGCTGCTGCTCGGCGTCCAGCTTCTGCGCGAGCGCGTCCGCCTTGCCGCCCGCGCCCGACGCCGCGCCTTCGGCGACGCCGAGTCTCTGCGTGAGATCGGCGTTGTCCTTCTTCGCCGTGTCGAGCGTGGCTGCGAGCGTCGCCAGCGAGGATTGCGCTTCCTCCTTGCCCGTCTTTTCCAGCGCGAGCAGCGCGGTCAATTGCTCGATCTGCTTGTTCAGCTTCTGGAGCGCGGCGTCCTTGCCGGTCACGTCGCGCGACAGGAAGAATTGCGCGACCATGAAGACGGTGATGAGGAAGACGAAGGAGAGCAGCATCGTCGACAGCGCGTCGACGAATCCCGGCCAATAGTCGAGCCCGGAGCGGATACGCCTGCTGCGCGAAAGAGCCATCAGGATTTCTCGCGCATCAGGATTGCTCCCGCTCTTGGGCGAGCCGGTCGAGCGTCTTCTTCATCTCGCGGTTCTGCGCGGCCTGCTGCTCGACCCAGTCGCGGATCATCTGCTGCTCGGCGCGCATGTGCTTGACCAGCGCCTGAACGCCGTCGGCGAGATTGGCCATGGCGGCGGAGGCCGCGCGCTGGCCGGAGGAATCGCCGGCCGCCGACATGCGCTCGAGCGTCGCGCGCAGGTCGGGCGAAAGGCCGGCGGCGACCGCGGCCGGCGCGTCGCTCGCGGCGGCGGCGGAAATGCGATCTTCCAGCTCGACGTAGAAACGGTTCTGCGCTTGGCCGGCCTGAAGGTCGAGAAAGCCCAGCACCAGCGAGCCGGCGAGACCGAACAGCGAGGCGGTGAACGACAGGCTCATGCCCGACAGCGGCTTTGCGATGCCGGCCTTCAGGTCCTCGAACAGGACGGAGGATTCGGCGCCGCCCTTCATGGCGTTGATGACGTCGCCGATCGAGCCGACGGTTTCGAGCAGGCCCCAGAAGGTGCCGAGCAGGCCCAGAAAAATCAGGAGGCCGGTGAGGTAGCGCAGGATTTCGCGGCTCTCGTCGAGGCGGGTGGCGACCGAATCGAGAATGGCGCGCAGGGTGACGGTGGAAATGGCGCGGCCTTCGCCCGCGAGCCGCGCCATCGGCGCGAGCAGGCGGGGCGGCTGGGCGCCGGCGGCGTCCGGCCCGCCCCAGGCGTTGACCCAGGCGATCTCGCGGAACAGGCGCGCGACGGTCGCGATCGCCATGACGATTCCGACCGCGAGCACGCCGAGGATCAGGCCGTTGAGGCCGGGGTTCGCCATGAAGGCGCGTTTGATCTGGTCCTGCAGAATGAAGGCGATGAAGCCCGCGAGCGCCAGAAAGACGCCCATGCGTATGAGAAAGATGCGCGGGCTCGACAGCTCCGTGCGAATCTCGTCGGCCGCCATGTAAACCCTCGATCCTCGACCTGCATTCCCGCCGCGCGGGCAGAATGCCATCAAGTTCTGGTCGCTAGCAACAACGGCAGGATGACGGAGAGGTTGGGAAGGAAAGGCGAAACGTCAAGCCTTGCGCAGGAGATCGCCGGGGATGGCATTGCATTTCCATGCGCACGTTTATTGACCGATAAATTTAGGTGTGTAATAAAAACCAGGTGAAGCTGGCAGTGACGCTGGAATGGGACGAGCGCAAGCGCGAAAAGACGCTCGCCGAGCGCGGTCTCGACTTCGCTGACGTCGCCGCAGCCGATTGGGATATTGCGTTCACCGTCGAGGACGTTCGCACGGATTACAACGAGGTCCGTTTCGTCACGATGGCGCCCATTGGCAATCGCCTCTGCGTCTTCGCATGGTGTCGACGGGGCGACGCATTGCGCGTCATCAGTCTGCGCCGGGCGAACGAGAGAGAAAGGAGCCGTTATGAAGAAGCCTTACATCGCCCGTGACGGCGAGGTGCGGGAACTCGATTCCGATTTTTTCGCGAAGGCCAGGCGTGGCCGCCCCGCGTTGCCGGCGGAGGCGAAGAAACGGCGCGTCAATCTGATGCTGGATCCCGAGATCGCAGACCAACTCAAGACGCTGCCGAACGCCAGCGCCTATGTGAACGACCTGCTTCGCAAGAAATTCGTCGCCTGAAGACGCTTCAGGCCTTGCGCAGGAGATCGCCGAGCGCCCGATGGATCGTCTCGCCGCCGGCGAGGATTTCGCCCTTGGCCAGCATGTCCTGGCCGTCGGACAGGTCGCTGACGAAGCCGCCGGCCTCGCGCACGAGAACGATGCCCGCCGCGATGTCCCAGGGCTGGAGGATGCGCTCCCAATAGGCGTCGAAACGGCCGGCCGCCGTATAGGCGAGATCGAGCGAGGCCGCGCCGAAGCGGCGGACATTGGCGACGCGCGTCATGACGGCGGCGAGCTCGGCCTTGAAGCGCGGATGCTCCTTGGCCTTGCCGAGATGCGGCACGCCGGTCGCGACCAGCGCGTCGGCGAGATCGCGGCGCTGCGCCACGCGCAGGCGGCGGTTGTTGAGCCAGGCGCCCTGGCCGCGCTCGGCGACGAACATGTCGTCGTCGGCGGGATTGTAGACGATTCCGGCGACGAGCTGGCCCTCGCGCTCCAGCGCGACGGAAATGGCGAAGACCGGAATGCCGTGCAGGAAATTGGTCGTGCCGTCGAGCGGATCGATGATCCAGGTATGGCTCTGGTCCGTGCCCTCGACGCGGCCGGATTCCTCCATCACGAAGCCGTAGCCCGGCCGCGCCTTGGCCAGCTCCTCGAACAGGACCTTCTCGGCCTTGCGGTCGGCGGCGCTGACGAAATCGCCGGGGCCCTTCACCGAGACCTGGAGATTGGCGACCTCGCCGAAGTCGCGCTTCAGACCGCGCCCGGCCTTGATGGCGGCGGCGGTCATCACGTTCAT
>DAIRCS010000259.1:0-4160 GCA_036796555.1 Rhodoblastus sp.
TAGATCGTGTCGAAGGCGAGCGACGACTTGCCCGAGCCCGAAAGGCCGGTGAACACCACCAGCGCGTCGCGCGGGATGGTCAGGTCGACGTTCTTGAGATTGTGCTCGCGCGCGCCGCGCACGGAAATCGTGCGCATGTCGGCGGCTCTCTGCGGCAGGGCGAGCTCGCGCTGGCGGGCGGAAGCGGGCGCGGAAACGGGAGTCTTGCCCGCCGCCTTCTTCGGGGCGGCGGCCTTCTGCGGCTTGGCTGTCTTCATGGGTCCGGACGGGGTCGGCTGATTGCCGTCTAATGTAAGGTCGAGGCCCTTCCCGGTCGAGGGCGCGCGGGGTTATCCCCAGCCGGTTTGGGGGCGCAAGGCCTGTCTTCGGCTTGATATGACTTGTTCTTGAGCCTAAGAAAATCCTTCCGGCAAGGATAAGCGCGCCCTTTCGAACGCGCGGCCGAATGCGAGGAAAGCCCATGGCAACGTCAGTCGCGGCCGGCACGCCCGCCGAGCGCAAGCCGCTCTACAAGGTTCTCTACGTCCAGGTTCTGACGGCCATCGTACTCGGCGTGATCGTGGGCTGGCTGTTCCCGCATTTCGCCCAGAACGACTGGATCAAGGCGATGGGCGACGGCTTCGTCAAGCTCATCAAGATGGTGATCGCGCCCGTCATCTTCTGCACCGTCGTGTCCGGCATCGCGCATATTTCCGAGGTCTCGAAGATCGGCCGCGTGGCGGTGAAGGCGCTGGTCTATTTCGAGATCGTCTCGACCTTCGCGCTGGCGATCGGCCTCATCGTCGCCAATGTGGTTCAGCCCGGCGTCGGCTTCGCGGGCAAGACGGACGCCGCCGCCGTCGCCGGCTTCGCCAAGAAGGCGACCGAGATGAAATCGGTCGACTTCGTGCTGCACATCATTCCCGACGCGGTCGTCGGCGCCTTCGCCACCGGCGAGATCCTGCAGGTCCTGCTGTTCTCGATCCTGTTCGGCTGCGCGCTGATGATCCTCGGCGAGCGCGGCCACACCGTGCGGGCGCTGATCGACGATCTCGCGCACGCCATCTTCGGCGTCATCGCCATCGTCGTGAAGGCCGCGCCCATCGGCGCCTTCGGCGCCATGGCCTACACGATCGGCAAGTTCGGCCCACAGGCGCTCGGCAATCTCGCCGGCCTGATCGCCACCTTCTACTTCACCGCCATCCTGTTCGTCGTGGTCGTGCTCGGAATCATCGCGCGCATCGCCGGCTTCTCGATCTTCAAGTTCCTCCGCTACATCAAGGACGAGCTGCTGATCGTGCTCGGCACGTCGTCGTCGGAGAGCGCGCTGCCGCAATTGATGGAGAAGCTCGAGCGTCTCGGCTGCTCCAAGCCGGTCGTCGGCTTGGTCGTGCCGACCGGCTATTCCTTCAACCTCGACGGCACCAACATCTACATGACGCTGGCGACGCTGTTCATCGCGCAGGCGATGGGCGTGCATCTGACCTTCGGCGAGCAGATGACCATTCTGGTTGTGGCCATGCTGACGTCGAAGGGCGCCTCCGGCATCACCGGCGCAGGCTTCATCACGCTCGCCGGCACGCTGGCCGCGGTGCGGCCGGAACTCGTTCCGGGCATGGCGATCGTGCTCGGCATCGACAAGTTCATGTCCGAATGCCGCGCGCTCACCAACCTCTGCGGCAACGGCGTCGCCTGCGTCATCGTCTCCTGGTGGGAAGGCGAGCTCGACCGCACGAAGCTGAACGCCGCGCTCAATCAGGAGGTCGACCCCTCCGACGTCGAGACGGCCGTCACGACGGGCTGACGCGTCGGGCCGGGGGCTTGCGCTCCCGGCTCCGGATCATTAGAACATATAAGGAACGAAATTCCTCATCGGCTGTGGAAAACGGCCGATCGCCGGGGTTCGCGAAATCATTTGGCCGCCGACAGGAGTAGGGTGGCGCCAGCACTTTCCGAAAAATTCAGCCGTGGAGAAGCGTCATGTCCGGCAGCGTCAACAAGGTCATTCTCGTCGGCAATCTCGGCCGCGATCCCGAAGTGCGCACCATGCCGTCCGGCGACAAGCTGGTGAGCTTCTCGCTGGCGACGACCGAGAGCTGGCGCGACAAGAATTCCGGCGAGCGCCGTGACAAGACCGAATGGCACAATATCGTGATCTTCAACGAGAACCTCGGCCGCATCGCCGAGCAATATTGCCGCAAGGGCTCGAAAATCTACCTCGAGGGCCAGTTGCAGACCCGCGAATATCAGGACAAGGACGGCAACCAGCGCAAGGCGACGGAGGTCGTGCTGCAGCGTTTCCGCGGCGAGCTGACGCTGCTCGACAGCCGCAATTCCCGCGGCGGCGAAGAGGGCCAGAGTTTTGAGCGCGGCGCGTCGGGCGGCGGAAGCTTCGGCGGCGGCCGTTCGGGCGGCGGCGGAGGCGGGGATCGTCGTCCGGCGGCCGTCGGCGGCGGCCGCTCGATGGATCTGGACGACGATATTCCGTTTTGAGAATTGGACGGGCGACAAAGCAGAAAGGCTCCGGTTTCCCGGAGCCTTTCTTGTTTCTGCATGCTGGACCGCGCGCCTTCAGGCTCGCATCGGGTCACGACCTGATTGGACGGCGAGCCTGTAGGCTCGCGATCCGATCGGATTTGGCCCGCTTATTCCTCGACCTTCGCCGCTTCCTTGCGTTCCGCCGGCGCGACCCGCACCGGCTTCGTCAGGAAGGACGGCATATGGTCGCCGAAACCGACGACCGCCGGGCCGTCGTCATGGTCGTCGCGGCGCGGACGCCTGTCGTTGTCTCTTCCGCGGCCACGACCGTCGCGGTTGCGGTCGTTCTCCGGCCGGGGGCGGCGAGCAGCGCCGGAGGAAGCCGACCGCGCATCGGGCTGCGCGTCGAGCGCCGGCGCCTCGTCGCCGTAGCGGGCCGGGCGGCGCGAACGCGGCGCGCGTTCCCTGGTGTCGTCGCGGGCGACGCGCTCGCGATTGTCTTCGCGCGGCGCGCGCTGTTCGCGGTCGCCACGCGGGCGACGCTCGCCGCGCTCGCGACGGGGACGTTCGGCGCGCGGCTGCTCCTCGCGCGGGGTCTCCTCGGACGGCGCAGCCGCGGGATCGAACGGCTCCATCGACGCCTCGATTTCGCCCGCGGGCCGCCGGTCGCGACCGCGTGGACCGGAACCGTAGCCCCGGTCGCGGTCGCGACGTCCCCGCGAGCGCTCGCCGTCCCGGCCGCGGCGCGTTTCGCGCGGCGTCTCGTCGGGCGGCAATTCATTGAGCTGCGGGCCGATCCAGTCGATCTTCCTGGCGATCAGCTTCTCGATCTGGTCGATATATTTCGTGTCGTCGCCGGTCACGATCGTATAGGCGACGCCGCTCTTGCCGGCGCGGCCGGTGCGGCCGATGCGGTGGACGTAATCTTCCGAATGCGTCGGCACGTCGAAATTGAAGACATGGCTGACGTCGGGAATATCCAGGCCGCGCGCGGCGACGTCCGAGCACACGATGAGAGCGACATCGCCGTTCTTGAACGCGTCGAGCGAGGCCATGCGGGCGAGCTGGTCCATGTCGCCGTGCAGCGCGCCGGCGGAGAAGCCGTGCTTGACGAGCGATTTGTGCAGGATCGCGACATCGCGCTTGCGGTTGCAGAAGATGATCGCGTTCTTGAGGTTTTCCTCGCCGCGGATCAGCCGGCGCAGCGTCTCGCGCTTGGCGGCGTGCCCGTGCGAGGCGACCAGTCCCTGCGTGATGGTCGTGGCGGTGGAGGCGGCGCGCGCCACTTCCACGCGCACGGGATTATGCAGGAAGGCTTCCGTCAGCCGCGTGATTTCCGGCGGCATGGTCGCCGAGAAGAACAGGGTCTGGCGCGTGAAGGGCACGAGCTTGCAGATCTTTTCGATGTCCGGGATGAAACCCATGTCGAGCATGCGGTCGGCTTCGTCGATCACGAGAATCTCGATGCCGGTGAGCAGCAGCTTGCCGCGCTCGAAAAAGTCGAGCAGGCGGCCGGGGGTCGCGATCAGCACGTCGGCGCCGCGCATGATCTTGGCTTCCTGGTCGCCGAAGGAGACGCCGCCGATCAGCAGCGCCACGTTGAGGCGGTGGTTCGCGCCGTATTTGGCGAAGCTCTCCTCCACCTGGGCGGCGAGTTCGCGCGTCGGCTCGAGGATCAGCGTGCGCGGCATGCGGGCGCGGGC
>DAIRCS010000260.1:0-4103 GCA_036796555.1 Rhodoblastus sp.
AGCACCTCGTAGCCCGACATGTCCGGCAGGTTCAGGTCCAGCAGGATGATGTCGTAGTCGTAGAGCTTGCCGAGGTCGATGCCTTCTTCGCCGAGGTCGGTCGTGTAGACGTTGAAGTTCTCGGACTTCAGCATCAGCTCGATGCTCTGCGCCGTGGCGCTGTCGTCTTCGATCAGTAGTACGCGCATCAGCTGTCCCCACCCTTCCCCGCACGGCGCCGGCCGGTTCGTCCCCTGCCCCCGGCGCACGGCGTCCGGCATGTCATCATCAAGCTCAAATCGATCTTCCGTTAACTCTACCGCCCGAATGGTTAACAAACCGTTCGGATGAACCCGGGATGCGGACGCCGCCATGGCCGCTGGCCGCGCAACGCCCTGCTGACGCAACGGAATCGTCCCGGCCTGCGCGCGGGCGGTTTTCCGCCGGACGCAAAAGACTGTTAAGCAAACGAGTTAACGAAACGTTAGGTCGACGCCCGCAAATCGCCGCGATCGACCGAATCGCCGATTTCGACAGTCGCCTTTGTCGATTTTTTTGTCCAGCGCCTTCGTCGGGTAACCAACGAGCAACCTCCCCGACTCATACTCGGCCTGTCTCGCGGATCATGGCTAATGCGTAACCACAACGAGTTCGGACTGTCGTCCTGGAGTGCCGTGTAATGAAGTCGCGGGATACCTTGCTGAGATTGAAGCGCTTTCAGGCGGACGAAAAACGCCGTCGCGTGACCCAGCTCGAAATGATGATCGCGGAATTCAACCGCATGGCGGGCGATCTCGATCGTGAAATCGCCACGGAGGAGCAGCGCGCGCGCATTTCCGATCCCAGCCATTTCGCCTATCCCACCTATGCGCGCGCCGCGCGCAGCCGCCGCGACAATCTCTTGAGCTCGATCGAGGAGCTGCGCGGCCAGTTGGACGAAGCCAAGGCGCGACTGGACGAAGCCATGGCCGAAGTCTCCAAGGCCGAAAATCTCGAGGGCCGCGAAAAGGCCTCCGACCGTCTGGCCGACGTCCTGCGCCCCGCCGACATGGGCCTCATGGGCATGCGCGCCGCGCGCGCCTGAGCGTGACCCAAGCAAGGGGAAAAGACGCCGCCTCCGGGCGGCGTTTGTTTTTGCATGACGGCGGCTTGCGAAGCGCGGACGCGTCGTGCATGGGTGCCGCCGGGCCCGGTTCGTCGGGCGCAGGATGCAAATGAAGCGCGCCCTCGACTATTTCTGGCCGGCGCTCGGCTTGGCGGCCGTGCTCGTCGCCTTCTGGCTTCTGGCCCGCGAGTTTCGCGGCGAGGCGGTGCGGCACGACGTCGTGGCCGCGCTCAAGGCTATTCCGCCGCATCGCTATTTTCTCGCCGCCTTGTCGACGCTCGTCGCTTACGCCGCGCTCGCCTGGTATGACCGGATCGCGCTGCTGCATCTGGGCGTGAAGCACATTTCCTGGTTCTTCGTCTCGGTCTGCTCGTTCACGACCTACGCGCTCTCGCACAACATCGGCGCCTCGGTCTTTTCCGGCGCGATGGTCCGCTATCGCGCCTATTCCAGCAAGGGGCTGGACGCGGCGCAGGTCGCGATTCTCGTCGCGCTCTGTTCCTTCACGTTTTTCCTCGGCACGATCCTGCTCGGCGGCCTCGTCCTCGTCTTCGAGCCGCACCAGTTGCATCGCTTGAGAGGCCTGCTGCCCGACGCCCTCACCAACGTGGAGACGTCGCGCCTGCTCGGCCTCGGCATGCTTGCCGTGGTTCTGCTCTACGCCGTAGGCTCGATCCTGCGGTTCAAGCCGCGCCAGTTCGGAAAATTCCGCCTGGAATATCCCCGCCCCGAAATCACCGCGCGCCAGATGATCGCCGCCCCGATGGAATTGCTGGGCGCGGCCGGCATCATCTATTTCGCGCTGCCGGCGGAAGGAAATCCGGGCTTCTTCGTCGTGCTGGCGGTGTTCCTCGCCTCCTTTTCGGCCGGCCTGGTGTCGAACGCGCCCGGCGGGCTCGGCGTGTTCGAACTGGTCTTCATCAAGGCCCTGCCGCTGCTCGCCAAGAGCAAGGTGCTGGCGGCCCTGCTCGTCTTCCGGCTGTTCTATCTGCTGATCCCGCTCGCGATCGCGCTCGTCGTCGTCATCCTCTTCGAGCGCCGGCGCCTGATCGAGGTCATTCACGAACACGACGAAAAGAAGCCGGACCGTCCGACCTGACGTCTGCGCAAACGAAAAGGGCGCCGGATTGCGCCGGCGCCCTTTTGTCCGACGCGTCTGGCGCGTCAGGAGCGATACTGCTGGATCCGCGTGGTGCGCAGGCCGGCGAGGCCGTGCTGGTCGATCGACATCTGCCAGCTCAGGAATTCGTCGACGGTCAGCGTGTAGCGGCTGCAGGCGTCTTCCAGCGAGAGGAGCCCGCCGCGCACCGCGGCCACGACTTCCGCCTTGCGCCGGATCACCCAGCGCTTGGTCGAGGGCGGCGGCAAATCGGCGACGGTCAGCGGGCTGCCGTCCGGTCCGATCACATACTTCACCCGTGGGCGGTAGGCTTCGGTCATAAGATTACTCACACACTCGACTGACCACTTCGAATGCGACTCTAGATGCGCCCGCTTAAGATTTGCCTAAGCGCGAGCCTTCAGAAAAACCCAAAAATTCGTGAAAAATCTAGCGTTTAGAGCCGACGTCGATCGCTTTTCGTTCCACTTCGGCGCAAGCCGAAATCGTCCGTTAACCATGATCGCGGCGCGTCCCTGCCCGCCGCGATCCTGACATAGTCTTTCAAATGCGCGGATCGATCAGTGCGAGAGCAGCACCGGCAGCGTCATGTGCTTGAGCATGAATCGCGACCCCGAGCCGCGCGAGAAGCGCGGATAGCCCTGCCCGCCGAAGGCGCCGAGCACGAGCAGGTCGGCCCCGCAATCGGCGGCCTCGTTGAGCAGCGCATCCATCAGGCCGATATCCGACGACAGCGCCTGGTCGGCCTTGGCGGCGATCCCGTGCGCCTTGAGATGCGCGACGGCAAGCTCCAGCGATCCCTTGCGGTATTCGATGGCGGGATCGCCGGGCCTGGAGATCGAGACGACGACCGCATTCGCGTCCTTCGCCGTGACGCGTATGCCGTCGACGAAGGCGCGGCCGGCCTCACGGGAATCGTTCCAGGCGAACATCGGGCGATGGCCCACGTCGGCGAAATGGCCGGCGTAGGGCACGACCAGCGCCGGCCGCCCGGAATCGATCACGACCCGCTCGATCAGGTCGCTCGGGACGGCGTGCGAGTCCGGCGCAGGCTGGCCGAGGATGACGAGATCGAAATGCCGGGCGACGTCGATCGCCTGCACGATGATGTCGGATTCCTCGCCGCGGTTGATATCCATGAAGGCGCGATCGACCAGGCCTGCGGTCGCGGCCGTGAAGGCCGCCTCGGCCGCGTTGCGGGCGGCGACATATTCCGCCGGCGGCCAGGCCGCCGCGACGCCGGACGATATCGACCGCTGCGTCTGCGCAAAGGCGCCGACGAGCCGCGAGCCCATGCGTTTCGCGAGCGTGATCGCCAGATCGAGCCGCCCCTTGGTCTGGGCGCTCGAATCGAGGTGGACGAGCAGGTGGCGCATGTCAGGTCTTCTCCGGTTTCGGCCGGCGGCGCGGCGCGCCGCATCGCTCGCCCTTTTCGCCATCCCTTACATTGCGCTGCATCAATCCGGACCCCGCGCGCGGCGGCCTTGAGTTTCCGGCGGCCATGCCGTTTGGTGCCGGCCGGCGTCGAACAGGAGCGGACATGAGCGCAGGCAGGATCGAGGCGCGGGCGGAAGGCCCGATCGGCTGGGTGATCTTCGATAATCAGAAGCGTCGCAACGCCATGTCGCTGGACATGTGGACCGGCCTGACGGCGACGCTCGAGTGCTTCGGCGCCGATCCCGCGATCCGCGCCGTCGTGCTGCGCGGCGCGGGCGAGACGGCCTTTGTCTCCGGCGCCGACATCTCCGAATTCGACGCCCATCGCTCCGATGCGGCGGCGGCGGCCGAATATGCGAAGGCGACCGACGGCGCCTGGAAGGCGCTCGGCGCCTTCGACAAGCCGATGATCGCCATGATCCAGGGCTTCTGCTTCGGCGGCGGCGTCGCCATCGCCATGAA
>DAIRCS010000261.1:0-3987 GCA_036796555.1 Rhodoblastus sp.
GATGCCGCCGATGCCGACGAAATGAATGGGGCCGAGGTCGCGCGGCAGTTTCATGGGATCAGCCCTTGGATCGAACGAGGCCGACCACGATGTCGGCAAGACGCTCGGCGGCGTCGAGAATGCCCGCGCTCTTGGCGGCTTCGGCCCGTTTCGTCAAGCCTTGCGGGTCGGCGAGCGCGGCGCGCAGCAATTCGGTGAGTTTTTCAACCGTGAAGACCTTCTGGTCGATCACGTCCACCGCGCCGGTGCGGGCGAGTTCGGCGGCGTTCGCCGCCTGGTCGGCGTCGAGCGCGAAGGGAAACGGCACGAGGATCGCGGGGCGGCCGATGGCCGCGACTTCCGCCACCGTCGAGGCGCCGGAGCGCGCGACCAGCAGATGCGCGGCGGCGATGCGCGCCGGCAGATCTTTGAAAAAGGGTTCGACCTCCGCCGCAAAACCGATGCGCTCGTAGGTTGCGAGCACCCGGTCGCGATCCTCGCCGCGCGCCTGCTGCACGAGCTTCACGCGCGAACGTTCCCCCGGAGAGAGCGCCTCGATCGCGGCGGGCACGATATCGGAAAACACTTTCGCGCCCTGCGAGCCGCCCGTGACGAGCACGTTGAGCGCGCCGCCCTCGAAGGACGGATACGGCAGTTTCGCCGCCTCGAGCACGGCAGGCCGCAGCGGATTGCCGGTCACCACGGTCTTCGAAAGGACGGCGGGGTCCGCGCGAGAAAGCGGAAAACCCGTGGCGATCTTCTGCACGCGGCCGGCGAGAAACTTGTTCGCGCGGCCCATCACGGCGTTCTGCTCGTGCAGCACGGCGGGAATCTTGAGAAGGCTCGCAGCGACCAGCGGCGGCACGGTCGGATAACCGCCAAAGCCGACGACGACGGCCGGCTTCACGCGCCGCAGCAGCGGTAGGCAGGCGACGACGCCGCGTCCGAGCGTGGCGATCGCCCTGGCTTTCGCCGCCGCCCCGCCGCCGGTCGGCGTCGCCGCCGGAATGGCGTAGATATTGCGCGCGGGAAAGGCCTGGCCATATTTTTCCGCGCGCGTATCAGTCGCCAGATCGACCGCATAGCCTCGCGCGCGAAGGGCATGCGCGAGCGCTTCGGCGGGAAAGAGATGGCCGCCCGTCCCGCCGGCGGCCACCAGGATCGTCTCGTCGCTCATGCGCGCTGCGGCGCCGGTTCGAGGGCGGCGTCCATCAGCACTTCCGTGCGCGGGCGCTTGCGCGTGACCGCGATCAGGAAGCCCATGCCGAGCGCGAGCGAGATCAGCGAGGAGCCGCCGTAGCTGACGAAGGGCAGCGTCATGCCCTTGGCGGGCATGAGGTGCAGGTTGACCGCCAGGTTGATGCAGCTCTGGATGCCGAACAGCATGGTGAGCCCCGCCGCCGCGAAGCGGCAGAACGGGTCCTCGTTTTTCGCCGCATTCGACAGGCCGCGCACGACGATGAAGGCGAACAGCGTGACGAGCCCGATGCAGACGATCACGCCGAATTCCTCGCCGGTGACGGCGAAGATGAAATCGGTGTGGCTGTCCGGCAGGATGCGCTTCAGCGTGCCTTCGCCCGGCCCTTTTCCGAGCCAGCCGCCGGCGATGAAGCTGTCGCGCGCCGTGTCGACCTGGAACGTGTCGGTTACGCCGCCCGCCGATTGCGGCTCAAGGAATTTCAGGATGCGCGCGCGCACATGCGGCACGAATTTATAGGCGAGCACGACCGACGACGCGCCGAGCCCGCCGATGCCCGCAACCCAGAACCAGTGCAGCCCCGCCATGAAGAACAGCGCGCCCCACACCAGCGAGATCAGCATGGTCTGGCCGAAATCCGGCTGCATGATGAGCGGCACGACGGTCGCCGGCAGGATGAGAATGGCGAGTATGTTCGCCGGCACATCGCGCCGCCGCGCGCCCTCCGAAAACGCCCATGCCGCGAGCACGGCGAAGGCCGGCTTGACGAATTCCGAAGGCTGCACGCCGAAAATCCAGCGCCGCGCGCCCTTCACTTCCGCGCCGAACAGCAGCGCGGCGAAGATGAGCGCCATGGCGCCGATGAACAGGACGAGCGCCGCGCGCCGCACCTGCCGGGGCGACAGAAACGAGGCGCCGATCATCACGGCGACGGCGGGCACGAGAAACATCGCCTGATGATTGACGAAATAGAAGGTCGGCAGATGCAGGCGCTCGGCGACCGGCGGCGAGCCCGCCATGCCGAACACCAGGCCGCAAACCATCAGGAGACCAAGCGCGCCGAGCAGCCAGCGGTCGATGGTCCAGAGCCAGTCGGACAGTGGAGAGCGATCAGCGCGCGATATCATGCCTCATCCCCCGGCGTTGACGATGTCGGAAACGACAGCGCGAAAAGCGTCGCCGCGTTTCTCGAAATTCGGAAATTGATCGTAGGAGGCGCAGGCCGGCGACAGCAGCACGACCGGCTCCTGCGCGTCCGACCGCGCCGCATCGCGCGCGGCGGCGCGCGTGGCGACGTCGAGCGTCCCGCATTTTTCGTAAACGACGACGCCGTCGAGCGTGTGCGCGAAATCGTCCGTCGCCGCGCCGATCAGATAGGCCTTGGCGATGCGATCGAAGAGCGGCCGCAAAGGCTCGACGCCGCCTTCCTTGGACTTGCCGCCGATGATCCAGAAGATGTCGTTGAACGACAGAAGCGCCTTTTCGGCGGCGTCGGCGTTGGTGGCCTTGGAATCATTGACGAACAGGACGCGGCCGAGCTTGCCGACGTTCTCCATGCGATGGGCGAGGCCCGGGAAGCTGCGCAGCGCGGCTTGCAGGCTTGCGCGGTCGTCGGCGAGCGGCCCCAGCGCCGCGACCGCAGCGAGCGCGTTCTGCGCATTGTGCGCGCCGCGTAGCGAGGCGATTCCGGCGAGATCGACAAGCGGCGTCGAGACATGCGCCGAACGGATTTCGATCGCCGTTCCCCGCGCGACGAGGCCGTCGGCCATGGCCGGATGCGCGACGGAGATCGGAATCGTCGGCCGGCCTGCGCCGAAGCGCCGTTCCGCGATCTCGCGGACGTGATGATCGTCCACCGAAATCACGGCGCGGTCCGCGCTGGCGACCAGCCGCTCCTTGATCGCCGCATAATTCTCCATCGTGCCGTGGCGGTCGATGTGATCGGGCGTGAGATTGAGCAGCACGCCGACCGACGGATCGAGCGAGGGCGTCAGGTCGATCTGGAAGGTCGAAAGCTCGATCACGTAGACGCGCTCGTTCGAAAGCGGCGCGAGCGACAAGATCGGCGTGCCGATATTGCCGCCCATCTGCACGTCCTTGCCGAAGGCGCGGAACAGATGCGCGGTCAGCGCCGTCGTCGTCGACTTGCCGTTGGTGCCGGTGATGGCGACGAACAAGGCTTCGGGCGCATGTTCGCGCCGCTCGCGGCAGAAGATTTCGATATCGCCGATGATCTCGACGCCGGCGGCTTGCGCCTTCTTCACCGTCCAGTGCGGCTCGGGATGCGTCAGCGGCACGCCGGGCGACAGCACGAACGAGGAAAACTGCGACCAGTCCGCTTCCGCCAGATCGACCGGCGCAAAGCCTTCCGCTGCCGCCTTTTCGCGCGCAGAAAGATTGTCGTCCCAGACGGCGACGGCGGTGCCCCCCGCCCTGAGCGCGAACGCCGTCGCCAGCCCCGATCCGCCGAGGCCGAACAGCGCGACGCGTTTGCCGGCGAAGGTGGTCGCTGCGATCATTCAGCGCACCTTCAGCGTCGAGAGGCCAACGAGCGCGAGCACGAAGGCGATGATCCAGAAGCGCACGACGATCTGCGATTCCGACCAGCCGAGCTGCTCGAAATGATGGTGGATCGGCGCCATGCGGAACACGCGCTTGCCGGTGAGCTTGAACGACGCCACCTGCACGATCACCGACAGCGTCTCGAGCACGAACAGGCCGCCGATGATCATCAGCACGATCTCGTGCTTGACCGCGACCGCAACGGTGCCGATCAGGCCGCCGAGCGCGAGCGAGCCGGTGTCGCCCAT
>DAIRCS010000262.1:0-3918 GCA_036796555.1 Rhodoblastus sp.
CTGCCGCTCGGCATTTCCTTCTTCACCTTCCAGAAGATCGCCTACATTTCCGACATCTACGTCGGCAAGGCGAAGAGCGGCCGCTTTCTCGACTTCGCGCTGTTCGTCTTCTTCTTTCCGCAGCTCATCGCCGGCCCCATCGTCCATCACGCCGAGGTCATGCCGCAGTTTCGCAAGCTGACGACGCCCGCGCACATGGAAGAGGATGCGCGCTGGACGAACTACGCCGTCGGTTTCGCGCTGCTCGCCATCGGGCTCATCAAGAAGGTCGTCGTCGCAGACAACATCTCGCCCTTCGTCGAGCCGGCCTTCGCCACCGCGCGCGTCGGCGAGGTCGGCTTCGCGCTCGCCTGGCAGGGTGCGCTCTGCTACGGCGTGCAGCTCTATTTCGATTTCTCCGGCTACAGCGACATGGCGATCGGTCTGGCGCGCCTGTTCGGCGTGCGCCTGCCGGCCAATTTCGATTCGCCCTACGCCTCGCTCTCCATCGTCGAATTCTGGCGGCGCTGGCACATGACCCTGTCGCGCTTCCTGCGCGACTACGTCTACATACCGCTCGGCGGCAACCGGCGCGGCGAGACGCAGCGCGCGGTCAATCTCATGGCGACCATGCTGCTCGGCGGCCTCTGGCACGGCGCCAATTACACATTCGTCATCTGGGGCGGCATGCACGGACTTTATCTGCTGATCGCGCACGCCTGGGCGCAACGCGCGCCCTGGCGCCTGCCGCCGATTCTCGCGCGCGGCTTGACGCTCGCAGCGATCCTCGTCGCGTGGGCGCCGTTCCGCGCCGACAGCGCGGGCGAGGCCGGCGTGATGATGGCGGGCATGTTCGGCTTGAAGGGCCTGCGCCTCGACCAGATCGGTTTTTCGCCCGGCGGCTTCGTCGTTGCCGTCGCGCTGCTGATCGCCTGCATCGTGCTGCCGAACGCGCTGCAGATCCTGCGCGCCTATCATCCGACGCTCGGGCCGCCCGCGCCTGCGCCGCGTCTCGCGCCGCAATTCTTCGCCTGGCCGTCGCCCGCCTGGGCCGTGTTTCTGGCGGCCGGCATCGTCGCCGTGGAGCTCTTCTCCTGGCAGACGTCCGAATTTCTCTATTTCCGGTTCTGACGATGCGCCGCTGGCTCGCCACAGCTTTCGGCGTCACGCTCGTGCTGTTCGGCGCCGTCGCCGCTATCGCGGCGGCGGGCGACGTCTTCGCCATCTTCGGCACGCGGCTCTTTCCGCACAATCTCGGAAGCCTCGAACTGCGGCTGACGACCAACGGCGACCGCGTTCTCAAGGGGCTCGAATATTTCCGCTGCACGAAGCCGCTCGATGTCGTCTTCCTGGGCTCGTCGCGCGCGGTGTTCGGCTTCGATCCGCACAGCGCGACGATGACAGGGCTGAACGCCTACAACGCCGGCCTCAACGGCTCGCATTCCAACGAGGCCGCGACCATCCTGACCGCGATGGCCGCGCACGGGCCGAAGGTTTCGCGGGTGGTCTGGGCGATCGATTTCGAGGAATTCTTCCGCGAGGAGAAGGCGCCCGCCGATCTCGACGAATCCGTGTTCGGCGGCGCCTCGCCCTGGCGCGGGCGGATGATGCACACGCTGTCCTGGGAAGCCTTGCGCAAGACGATCGGCGGCGTGGCCGGCGGACAGGCCTTCTACATCGACACCGACGGCTTCTATCACTACGCGCTGCAGGACAAAAAGAACCTCATCGGCGGCGAGGATTTCTGGGAGTTGCCGAGCATGCGCGCGTGGTTCCCCTCCTACATGTTCGTGCCGCGCGACACCTACGCCGAGCAATTGCCCGTGCGCCTCGCGCGCATCGTCGCCGCGCTGAAGGCGGCGCGCGCGAAAGGCATTGCTGTCGACATCGTGCTGCCGCCGGTTCACGTCTCGCGCCGCGCGATGTTCGACCTGCTCGGCTACCAGCAGCGTTTCCGCGCGTGGAAGAAAGCGCTCTCGGGCGCCGTGCAGGACGCCGCGGAAGGCGAGGGCGCGCCGGTCCGCGCCTTCGATTTCAGCGAGGTCGGCGCCGTCGCGCTCGACGTCTTCAAGCGCGGCGGCGCGCTCGACCGCTCGCCTTATTTCTTCGAGGTCCTGCATTTCCGGCCTAGCGTCGGCGACATGATCGTGTCGCGCGTGCTGGATCGCCCGTGGCCCGCGACGATCGCCCCGTTCGGCGCGCCGCTTTCGGAAACGGCCACGGATGCGCGGCTGAGCGCCGACGAGGCGCAGGTGATCATCTGGGAACAGCGCAATCCGGAATTGATCGCGCGCATCCGCGCGATCATCGCATCGTTCGAAAAGTGGAAGGTGAAGAGTTGAGCGCTGTCATTCCCGACGCCGTGCGCGGCGCGGCGATCGGGAATCCAGAACGTCCGAGCGGCAGGGCTGGATTCCCGCTTGCGCGGGAATGACATTTCCAGCGCCCGGGAGAATTGTACGCTTACTGCGCGCTTGCGGCTTCGGCCGCCGGAATCTTCCCGTTCTTCGCCAGCGCCTTCGCCTCGGGCTGGATCAGCCCCGCCGACATGATGAGCTTCGCGGCGTCGTCCGGCGACATGTCGATCTCGATCACGTCGCTTGCGGGCAGATAGAAGTAGAAGCCGGTCGTCGGGTTGGGCGTGCACGGCAGGAAGACGGAGACGTAAGGCGTCTCGCCCGCGCCGATCGCGGCCTTCACGCTCTCGCCCGGCGGCGTCGAGATGAACACCAGCGTCCATTGCCCCTTCGCCGGATATTGCACAAGCCCGACCTTGCGGAAGCCCGTGCCCTGCTGCGAGAACACGGTTTCGAACAATTGCTTCACGCTCTTGTAGATGCCGCGCACGACCGGCATGCGGTCGAGGATCGTCTCGCTGAGACTGATGAGCGTGCGCCCGAGCAGATTGGCGGCGAGAAAGCCGAGCAGGGTGAGGCCGACGAAGGCGATGACGACGCCGACGCCGGGAATGTCCTTCACAAGATAGATGTTGGGCCAGAGCGTGACCGGCAGCAGCGGCCTGATCCAGTGATCGACCGTGTCGACGAACCAGAACACCAGCCAGGCCGTCACCGCCAGCGGGCCCGCGATCACGAGACCGGTCAGGAAATAGGCGCGGATGCGGCCGCCAATGCCGCGCGGACGCGGCGGTTGCGGGGGCTGGAGCGGCGGCAGGTCGTTCACGAAAGGTCCTCTTGGCGGGCGCAATGTGGCCGCGAGGGGGCCGATTTGCAAGCATGGACCGCGAGCCTTCAGGCTCGCAGATTTCAGCGAGCCTGAAGGCTCGCGGTCCTCTCACGCCGCCTTTTTCTGCGACAGCGCGACCAGCGTGCGCAGCAGGCGCCGCGCGCCTTCGAGGCGCTCGTGCGTCTCGTCGAAATCGCCGGTGAAGACGATTCTCATGTCCGGACGAACTTTCGCGCGGGACCCCTGTTCGGCCACGAAGCGCACGAGGCCGGCGGGATTGGCGAAGGAATTGTCGCGGAAGGCGATGATGATCCCCTTCGGGCCGGCCTCCACCTTCTCGACATGCGCCTGGCGCGCCAGCGCCTTGATCGCCACGATCTCCATGAGCTGCTCGACTTCCGGCGGCAGCGGCCCGAACCGGTCGATGAGTTCGGCGGCGAAGGATTCGATTTCCGCCTCGTCGGCGATGCCGGACAGACGCCGATAGAGCTGCAGGCGCAACTGCAAATCCTCGACATAGGTCTCCGGGATCGTGACCGGGGCGCCGACCGTGATCGTGGGCGACCACAATTCTTCCGCCGGCTCCTCCTCGCCCGCCTTCAACGCTTCGATCGCGTCCGTCAGCATCTGCTGGTAGAGCTCGTAGCCGACTTCCTTGATATGGCCGGACTGCTCGTCGCCGAGCAGGTTGCCGGCGCCGCGAATGTCGAGATCGTGGCTGGCGAGCTGGAAGCCGGCGCCGAGCGTATCCAG
>DAIRCS010000263.1:0-3863 GCA_036796555.1 Rhodoblastus sp.
TCAAGGACGGCAAGCTCGCCGCCCAGAAGGTCGGCGCGGCGCCCAAGGGCGAGCTTCTCAAGTGGATCAATTCGTCGGTCTGAGTCGCCAGGCGATCCCGACGCCGAGGGCCGCGCGAGCGGCCCTTTTTGTTTTCTTGTCCGCTTCCCGCGCTTGCCCCATTCTTCACGCCAGCGAGGGGAGGACAGGATGAGCAAGACAGGGCTGACCCATGTGCAGCACGCCCGCGACGCCGGTTTCGACCAGGGCCTGCGCCAGTATTTCGCCTATCGCAATCTCGGCTACGACGGCGCGACCGCCGGCAGGTTCGGCGTCAACGTCATCCGCGCGGTGCCGGGCGAACATCCGCACGGCGCCTGGCACCTGCACGAACTCGACTTCCAGTTCGTCTATGTGCTGAAAGGCTGGGTCGAGTTCGAATACGAGGACATCGGCCATGTGCGGCTGGAAGCCGGCAGCACGGTGATGCAGCCGCCGCGCGTCCGCCATCGCGAGATCCGGCACAGCGACGATGTGGAAATTCTCGAACTGACCTCGCCCGCCGAATTCGTCACGCGTGAGGTCGAGACGCCGCAAGCGGCGGCGGCGGAGTAGCGAACCAGGGTCACAAGGCGGTCACGGAGCCGGGCTATACGAGCCGAGATGATCGGCACGAACACGATCGCCCTGATTACCGATACGCACCTCGCCCGCGACGGCCGGGCCGTGCGGGCGAATCTGGAAGCCATCCGCGCCTGGATCGCCGGGCTTGGCGCGGAGGCGACATTGCATCTGGGCGACGCCACTGCGGACGGCGCCAGACGTCTCGATGATTTCGCGGCGGCGGCGGAGGCCTTCGCGGACTGGCCGACCCCGCTCCACGTCACGCCCGGCAATCATGACGTCGGCGACAACCGGGATGCGGCGCGCTCGCCGCAGGAGCCGCCGGTCGATCACGTCCGGCTGGAGCAATACCGCTCCGCTTTCGGCGCGGACCACTGGCGCCTCGCTCTCTCGAGCGGCTGGACCTTGCTCGGCCTCAACGCCATGGCGCTGGGCTGGCCGACGGAAGAAGCGCGGCAGGACGCCTGGCTCGACGAGGCTCTGAGCAGGGCGGCAGGCGGTCCGGTCGCCCTGTTTCTGCACAAGCCGCTGTTTCGTGACAGCCCGGCCGACGCGCTGCATCATCCGCGCTACGTTCCGGTCGAGGCGCGCAATCGCCTGCTCGCCCGCCTCAAGGCCAGGCTGGCTCCCGGCGATCTGCGCCTCATCGTCAGCGGCCATGTCCATCAATTCCGCCGCCTCGTCGTCGACGGCGTGGAGCATGTCTGGGCGCCGTCGAGCGCGTTCGTCTTCCCGGCGGACTGGCAGGAGACCATCGGCGAGAAAATCGTCGGCGCGCTTCAGATATCGTTCGGCCGCGACGTCTACGACCTCGCGCTGGTCAGGCCGCCGGGCATCCGGCAATACAGCCTGCTGGACCAGACGGACATCTATCCGCAACTGCTCGCGCGCGCCGCGCGGGAACGCAGAAACGCGTGATCACGCGATCTCCGCGCCGTTGAGCGCCAACGCCGCGCCCGCGAGGTAAAGCGAACCGCAGATGAGGATGCGCGGCGGGGCGCGCCAATGTTCGCGCGCGATGCGCTGCAACGCGTCCTCGATCGTGGGCGCCTCGCTCGCGAACAGGCCGAGATCGCGCGCGGCTTCCGCGACATCGGCCGGGGCGCGGCCATAGTGATCGCCCGACACGGGCACGGCGACGATGCGCGTCGCGATATCCGTGAAATGCGCGAGAAAGGCTCGCGCGTCCTTGGTGGCGAGCAGGCCGCAAACGAGCACGAGCGGCGTGTCGTTCAATGCAGCGCGCTCGCCCATGGCGGCCGCCGCGACGCGCGCGCCGTCTTCATTGTGCCCGCCGTCGATCCAGATTTCGGCGCCGGGCGGCGCAAGCTCGACAAGCTTTCCGCGCGAGATGCGCTGCAGGCGCGCCGGCCAGTCGACCGCTTTCATGCCGGCTTCGAAGGCGTGCGCCGGAATGTCGGAGGCGATCGCGCGCAGCGTGGCGATGGCGGTCGCGGCGTTGTGATGCTGGTGCCGGCCGGCGAGCCGTGGCGTGGGCAGATCGAGCAGGCCGCGCTCATCCTCAAAGATGAGCCGGCCGTTTTCCTCGCGCACGTCGAAGTCACGGCGCGCGACGATGCAAGGCGCGCCGGCGCGGCGCGCGCAGGCCTCGAGCACGCGGAGCGCCTCGTCGGCCTGGTAGCCGATGACGCCCCGCGCGCCGCGCTTGAAGATCCCGCCTTTTTCGAACGCGATGCGTTCGACCGTATCGCCGAGGAATTCCGAATGGTCGATCGAAACGGGCGTGACGACGCTCGCCGCGGGATGTTCGATCACATTGGTGGCGTCGAAGCGGCCGCCGAGGCCGACTTCGAGCAGCAGCCAGTCGGCGGGCGTTTCCGCGAACAGGTCGAAGGCCGCCGCCGTGCCGATTTCGAAGAAGGTTATCGGCGCACCGGCGTTCACGCGCTCGCATTTTTCCAACGCAGCGATCAGCGTGGCGTCATCGACGAGCTTTCCCGCAAGACGGATGCGCTCGTTGAAGCGCAGCAGATGCGGCGAGGTGTAGACATGCACGCGCGCGCCCGCCGCCTCGAGAATCGCGCGCAGGAAGGCGACGGTCGAGCCCTTGCCGTTGGTGCCGGCGACATGGATCGTCTTCGGCAGGCGCCTGTGCGGATCGCCCAGCGCCGCGAGCAGGCGCTCGGTGCGGCCGAGCGACAGGTCGATCTTGCGCGGATGCAGGTCGAGCAGGCGCGCGAGAATGGCGTCGAGGGATGAAACGGATTGCGTCATGAAACGTTTTCGCGCCCTACCTCCCCTTCATGGGGAGGTCGCGATGCGGAGCATCGCGGGTGGGGTCCGGACGACTGGGGCAAATCTCCGGATTGTATGAGGCGGCGCGAGCCCCACCCGTCCGCCTTCGGCGGACACCCTCCCCATGAAGGGGAGGGAAGGCGCGGCGCGTGTCCGCATCACGCTCATCACGCGGCGTCCGCCTCGCGCGCCGGCCGCTTCGTCATCAGCGCGCAGAGCCGCGCGAGCGTCGCGCGCATGTCCTTGCGCTCCACCACCATGTCGACCATGCCGTGATCGCGCAGATATTCGGCGCGCTGGAAGCCTTCAGGCAGTTTCTCGCGAATGGTCTGCTCGATCACGCGCGCGCCGGCGAAGCCGATGACGGCGCCGGGCTCGGCGATGTGGACGTCGCCGAGCATGGCGTAGGAGGCGGTGACGCCGCCCGTCGTCGGATTGGTGAGCACGACGATATAGGGCAGCTTCGCGGCGCGCAGGCGCTGCACGGCGACGGTCGTGCGCGGCATCTGCATCAGCGAGAACATGCCCTCCTGCATGCGCGCGCCGCCGGAGGCGGTGAAGATGATGAAGGGCGTGCGGCGTTCGACGGCCGCCGTCATGCCGGCGATGATCGCCTCGCCCGCGGCCATGCCGAGCGAGCCGCCGAGAAACTCGAAGTCCTGGAGCGCGACGACGATGTCCTGGCCTTCGAGCTTGCCGGCGGCGAGCCGCACGGCGTCCTGCTGACCGGTCTTGGCGCGGTTTTCCTTGAGGCGATCCGTGTAGCGCTTGACGTCGCGGAATTTCAGCGGATCGAGCGGCACGTCGGGCGTGGGCAGCGAAGCATAGGCGCCGTCGTCGAACAGGCTCTTGAGCCGCGCCTCGGCGGGCATGCGCATGTGATAGCCCGAGCCCGGCACGACCCAGAGATTGCCTTCGAGATCCTTGTTGAACACGAGTTCGCCGCTCTCGGGACATTTGGTCCAGAGATTCTCCGGCGTGTCGCGCTTGAGCATCGACCGGAT
>DAIRCS010000264.1:0-3846 GCA_036796555.1 Rhodoblastus sp.
CAGCCGGGCCGCAGCCGACGATCAGCACGTCGACTTCCGCCGGCGGCTTGTCGGTGGGCGCCGGATTGGCGGCGGGCAGCGCAAGCTCGGGATCGCCCGAACGATAGCCGTTGAGATGGTATTGCATGGATCGCCTCCCGAGTTTTTCGACACTTGCGCCGCGCCACGACGAGAGGTCGCGGGATCGGCCTATTGATAAGTATACTGATGATTGGTATGCTTGTCAATTATGGCCACATCGTCGGCCTGTGCGGAGATAGCGAAGGATGAACGCGACCGAGACTCCCGGGCATCTGGCGCGGCGGTTCCACCAGATCGCCGTTGCGGTCTTCCACGCCGAGGCGGAGGCCGCCGGTTTCGACCTGACGCCGGTGCAATATGCGGCGCTGGCGAAAATCGGCGACGAGCCGGGCCTCGATCAGGCGACGCTCGCGGGCCTGATCGCGCAGGACCGCACGACCATGGGCGGCGTGGTGGACCGGCTGGTCGAAAAGGACCTGGTCTTACGGGAGACCAGCAAGAAGGACCGGCGCGCGCGCGAATTGCGCCTGACCGAAGAGGGAAAGCGCACGCTGAAGCAGGTCGCGCCCGCGGTCGCGGAAACGCAGCGCATCCTGCTGAGCGGCCTCAGCGAAAAAGAGGCCGCGCAATTCATGAAGCTGCTCGGCAAGGCGATCGCGGCGCTCAACGACCTGTCGCGCGCGCCGTTGCGGGATGCATAACGCCGCGGGCGCAACCGAGGCGTTCAGCGAGCGCCCCTTCCTTTCCGCTCACGACTATTGCATTCACACATCTCTTTGCCGCCGTCGGTCACATGGCTTGGGGGGAAGCCGTTTCAGCCGGGACCGCCGGCCTCCGGCCGGCAATGCCACGTCGCCGGCGCCAAGTGCCGGCCGGAGGCCGGCGGTCCCGGCTCTCGCTTCAATGCGCCTGCTACTTCTTCCACAAATTCGTCGTGTAGCCCGTCTGCACGCGCTCGTCGATCGCCTGCGCCATGGCCTCGTCGCCGCCGACGCGCGGGGCGATGATCTTGCCGAACAGAATGCGCTGCGCCGGCGGCCAGCTCTCCGGATCCCACAATTTCGAACGCAGCATGGCGCGCGCGCAATGGAAGTAGCAGCGCTCGACATGGATGCGGATGGCGAGCAGCGCGGGCCTCTCCGCCGTGCCGAGCCTTTCACGCAGGTCGGCGTCGTCGAGGATTTCCGCATGGCCGGTGATGCGCAGCGTCTCGCCGGTGCGGGGCTTGAGGAAGATGAGCGCGACGCGGCCGGTTTCCAGGATGTTGGTGAGGCCGAAAGCGAGATTGTTGCCGGCGCGCTCGGGCATGAGCAGCGTCGTGTCGTTCTCGATCCGCATGAAACCGGGCTCGTCGCCCTTGGGCGAGGCCTCGACGACGCCGTCCCTGCTCACGGTCGAAAATATCGCGAAGGCCGACGCGCGAATGAAGTCGCTCGCCTGCTCGTCGAGGCGCGGCAGCACTTTCGCCTTCGTCGCCTCGCGGGGCTCGCCGAGCACGGCGCGCAATTGCTCGAGCGTTTCGATACGGCTCATGGCGACCTCCCCTCCTGTCATCCCCGCGAAAGCGGGAATCCCGTGAGTCGCGGGATCGGGCGCCCGCTTTCGCGGGCATGACAATCCGGGAACAGCACCGCGTCAACCCGCGCGCATCAGCAGGCAGGCGTCGCCGTAGCTGTAGAAGCGATAAGTCTCGCGGATCGCATGCGCGTAGGCCGCCTGCATCGTCTCGAGGCCCGCGAAGGCGCCGACCAGCATGAAGAGCGTCGAGCGCGGCAGGTGGAAATTGGTCATCAGCACGTCGACGGCGCGGAAGCGATAGCCCGGCGTGATGAAGATCGACGTGTCGCCGGAGAAGGACTGCACGACGCCCTGCTCCGTCGTTGCGCTTTCGAGAATGCGCAACGCGGTGGTGCCGACGGCGACGATGCGGCCGCCTTTTTCACGCGCTGCGTTCAAGGCGACGGCCGTCTGCGGACCGACGCTGCCCCATTCGGCATGCATGACATGCGCGTCCGTATCCTCGGCCTTGACCGGCAGGAACGTGCCCGCGCCGACATGCAGCGTCACGCGATGGATCGCCACGCCGCGCGCCTCGACGGCCGCGCGCAGGTCCGGCGTGAAATGCAGGCCCGCTGTCGGCGCCGCGACCGCGCCCGCCTCTCTTGCGAAAATCGTCTGATAGTCGCGCGCGTCCCTGTCGTCGTCGGCGCGGCGCGCGGCGATGTAGGGCGGCAGCGGCATATGGCCGAGGCGCTCGATGGCTTCCTCGAGCGCGGCGCCGTCGAGATGAAACGACAGCAGGACTTCGCCCTCGTCGCGCTCGACCACGTCGGCGTCCAGGCTCGCGAGCAGGCAGGCCATGCTTTCGGACGCTTCGCCGAAGCGGATGCGGTCGCCCGGCGCGAGGCGCTTGCCGGGCTTGGCGAGCGCGCGCCAGAGGTTCGAGCCCTCGCGCTTGATCAGCGTCGCCTCGATCCGCGCGATGTTCTCGCCGCGCGCGCGAATCCCGGTAAGGCGCGCGGGAATGACGCGCGTGTCGTTGACGACGAGAACGTCGCCGGGACGCAGGAAGTCGGGGAGATCGCGGACCATGCGGTCTTCGAAAAGCGGACCGCGAGCCTTCAGGCTCGCATCGTCCGTCTGCGAGCCTGAAGGCTCGCGGTCCGCATGCACGACAAGCATGCGCGCAGAATCGCGCGGCTCGGCCGGCCTCAGCGCGATGCGCTCTTGCGGGAGATCGAAATCGAAGAGGTCTACGCGCATTTTGCGGGCGCTCTCCCTCGCCCCGCTTGCGGGGAGAGGGCCGGGGTGAGGGGCCGATCGACCGGCGCGACCGTTGAGGCGCGGCCCCTCATCCGGCCTTCGGCCACCTTCTCCCCGCAAGCGGAGAGAAGGGAGGCTCCACGTTCAGCTGATCTTCGCAGACACGATCTTGTCGGGATCGCGCACGGGTTCGCCGCGCTTGATCTTGTCGACGTTCTCCATGCCAGACACGACCTCGCCCCAGACGGTATATTGCTTGTCCAGGAAGCGCGCGTCGTCGAAGCAGATGAAGAACTGCGAATTCGCCGAATCCGGATTCTGCGCGCGCGCCATCGAGCAGGTTCCGCGCACATGCGGGGCCGCGTTGAACTCCTGCTTGAGGTTCGGATATTTGGAGCCGCCCGTGCCGGTGCCATTCGGGCAGCCGGTCTGCGCCATGAAGCCGTCGATCACGCGGTGAAACACGATGCCGTCGTAGAAGCCCTCGTTCACCAGCTTCTTGATGTGGGCGACGTGGTTCGGCGCGAGATCGGGCCGCATCCTGATGACGACCGGACCCTTGGTCGTCTCGAGCGTGAGCATATTGCCTTCGTCCGCCATGGGACCTCCTGAATTTTCGTGCGCGTCCGCTATAGAGGGCGCGGGGTGGCGCGTAAACCTGCGGCCTTACTTGTCGTCGGCGGCCATGCGCATCTTCACGATCTTGTCGGGCGCGGTCACCGTGCCGTTGTCGGCCTTCGAGCCCTTCTTGATCTTGTCGACGACGTCCATGCCCGAAACGACTTCGCCGACGATCGTATACTGGCCGTCGAGGAAACCGGCGTCCGCGAAGCAGATGAAGAATTGCGAATTGGCGGAATCCGGGTTCTGCGAGCGCGCCATGCCGACCGTGCCACGCTTGAAATGCTCGCCCGAAAATTCCGCGGGAATGTTCGGCAGGTCGGACTTGCCCGTGCCGGTGCCGGTGGGATCGCCGGTCTGCGCCATGAAGCCGTCGATCACACGATGGAAGACGATGCCGTCGTAGAACTTGCGCTTCACCAGCGTCTCGATCTGCGCGAC
>DAIRCS010000265.1:0-3820 GCA_036796555.1 Rhodoblastus sp.
GCGAGCGAATAGCCGCCCTGCACGAGGAATTCGAGCGCATTGTCGAAACAGGCCGTGTCCGACTGGCCCTCGTAGGAGATCGGCCAGAGCTTCGAGATGTCGTTGCCGAACAGCTTCGACTCGACGGAGGCCTGGCGGGCCGCCATCCAGTTCACGTTGCCGCGCAGCGTGTTGATCTCGCCGTTGTGGGCGACCATGCGATAGGGATGCGCCAGCCGCCAGGACGGGAAGGTGTTGGTCGCGAAGCGCTGGTGGACCAGCGCGAGCGCGCTGATGAAGCGCGGGTCGGACAGGTCCTTGTAATAGGCGCCGAGCTGGCCGACGAGCACCATGCCCTTGTAGACGATGGTCCGCGACGACATGGACACCGGATAATATTCGGCCATGGACGCCTCGCCGAGGCTGTAGACCGCGTTCGAGATCGACTTGCGCGCGACGTAGAGCCGCCGCTCGAACTCATCCTGGTCCATCGACGTCCCGCGGCCGGCGAACATCTGCCAGTGCGAGGGCTCGACCTCGCGCACGGCCTCGCCGAGGTCGGAGGAATCGACGGGAACCTCGCGCCAGCCGATCAGCGGCAGCCCCTCGTCCTCCAGCGCCTTGGCCGCGATCGCCTGCGTGCGTTCGCGCGCCGCCTTGTCGGCCGGCATGAAAAACTGACCGATGCCGTAATGGCCGGGCTCGGGCAGGTCGAAGCCGAGCTTGGCGCATTCCTCGGCGAAGAACGTGTGCGGGATCTGGGTGAGGATGCCGCAGCCGTCGCCGAGCTTGGGATCGGCGCCGACGGCGCCGCGATGGTCGAGGTTCATGAGGATGCGCAGGCCCATCGAGACGATCTCGTGGCTCTTGCGGTTCTTCATGTCGGCGACGAAGCCGACGCCGCAGGCGTCGTGCTCGTTGGCGGGATCGTAGAGACCCTGCGGGCCGGGCAGGTGCGGGTCTTGCGCAAAGAATTCGGTCATGGCGGGCATCCTCAATCGTCAGCGGTGCAGGAACAGGACCAGCGCGTTCGCGCCGGGGAAAATCGCCCCCGGTTTTCGCTTGTCTCTGCGCGTCCTCGCCTCGCTCATCGCTCGCTCCGTTGCGCCGCGTCTGTCGCACGACCGCACGTTTCCGTCACGCCTTTTCGGACGCGTTGGGGCCCTGCCCTCCGGATGTTTCGCGGGTCGCGCGGAATGGTCAGCATAGCTGTCCTATCAGCGGCGTGCGACATTGGCAGATTTGAACCTCTCTTACAAGCGCGTCTCCGCCCGGTTTCGCGCAAAATTGCGCGACTGGCGGAGACAGGGCAAGCTTTGCAAAGCCTGCGCGTTCCTCAGGCAAGATTTGGTCCGCTTGCAGGCCGCCGCGCAACCGGCCACAAAGCCGCGATGACAGGCGAGCTTTCCCTCGATTTCACCAGCGACAATTCCAGCGGCGCGCATCCCGCGATCCTCGAGGCGATCGTCGCCGCCAATTCCGGGCCGGCCGCCGCCTATGGTGCGGACGACTGGACAAAACGCGCCGAACGCGCGCTGGCCGAGGTCTTCGAGCGCGAGGTCGCCGTCTTTCTGGTCGCCACCGGCACGGCGGCCAATGCGCTCGCCCTTTCCGCGGTCGCCGACCCCTGGGGCGCGATTTTATGCCACGAATTTGCGCATATCGCCGCCGACGAATGCGGGGCGCCCGAATTTTTCTCCGCCGGCGCCAAGCTGGTCGGCCTGCCCGGCGCCGCCGGAAAAGTCACGCCCGCCGCCTTGAGCGACGCGCTCGCGCTCATGCCGCGCGGAATCGTCAAGCAGGTCCAGCCGCAGGCGCTCTCCCTGTCGCAGGCGACCGAATGCGGCGCGCTCTACACGGCCGCCGAGATCGCGGCGCTCGCGGGTCTCGCGCACGAAAGCGGCATGGCCGTGCACATGGACGGCGCGCGCTTCGCCAACGCCCTTGTGGCGCTCAGCCTGACGCCCGCCGAAATGAGCTGGAAGGCCGGCGTCGACGTCCTGTCCTTCGGCGCGACCAAGAACGGGGCGCTCGCCTGCGAGGCCGTGATTTTCTTCGACGCGGATCGTGCGCGGAATTTCGCCTACAGGCGCAAGCGCGGCGGCCACACGCTGTCGAAAGGCCGCCTGCTCGGCGCGCAGATGGAGGCCTATCTGAAGGACGGCCTGTGGCTCGCGCTCGCGCGCGAGGCCAATGCGCGGGCGGCGGAGCTGGAGGTGGGGCTCGCCGCCGTGCCCGGCGTCCGCCTGCCGTGGAAGCGGGAAATCAACGAGGTCTTCGCCGTTGCGCCGGCGTCGACGCATGAACGCATGGCGGCCGCCGGCGCCCGCTACCATCCCTGGACGCCGCGCGCGCTCGAGCCGAGCCGGCGGCCGGGCGCCGGCGAGATATTCGTCCGCCTCATCCCGTCCTTCGCGACCTCGCCGGCGGCCGTCGCCCGCCTGATCGCCGCCGCGCGCGGCTGATTTTCGCGGCCCGCCGCCAAAGCGGACGGATAGCGCCACCATCTTTCCGCAATTGGCCAGAAGGTTACGCCCGTCCGCATTTGCGAAGGAGTTTCCATGGTCAGGCCTATGAGGCTCGCCCTGCTCGCCGGCGCGGCCGCGCTCGGCGCCGTCACCCTCGCCGCCGCGCCGGCTGCGGCGCAAGTCGTCATGCCCTGGGGCGTGTGGGCGGGCCCGCCGCACATGATGCAGGACGACGACGACGTCATCCAGGACAGCTTCCTGCCGCCGCGCGCCGTCGGCCGCATCGTCGCCGCGCAGGGCTACCGGCTCGTCGCCGCGCCGCGTCTGGCGGGCGACAGGATCGTCGCCGTCGGCCAGAACGCGCGGGGAGAGCGCGTCCGCTTCGTGATCGACGGTTACAGCGGCGAGCTTCTGCGCCGCACGGCGCTCGGCGGCGGCGGCGACGCCTACGCCGCGCGCCAGGCGCCGGACATGCTCGGGACGGATCCGGGCGAAGCGCCCGCCCCGCACAAGGTCAAGCCGAAGCGCAAGAAGCCGCAGACCGCCGCGCGCCGGCCGGCCGCGGAGCCCGCGCCGAAACCGGACACGCCGCCGCCGTCGCAGGCCGTGACGGCGCCCCAGACGCCGACGCCCGTCGCACCGCCCCAGGCGACGGAGACGCCCAAACCCGCCGAAACCTCCAATCCCATTGACGCGGCCAAACCCGTCGATGCGGCCAAGCCGGAGGAGGCCGCCAAGCCCACGGAAACGCCGAAGGCGAGCGCCGCCGCGCCGCAACCGGCCGACAAAACCCCGCTCGCCCCGGACGCCGCCGCGGAGCCGAAGCCCGAGGCGACCCCGGCCCCGCCCCGGCAGGCCGCCGTTCCGCCGCCATCGGCGCCTGCCGAAAAGCCGCCGCTGACGCCGGAGACGAAGACGCCGGACGCGACGCCGGCGCAGGAGCCCCCGACCAAGCCCGCCGACATCGGCCCCCGCGTCCGCTCGGTCGCGCCGCAGGCCAAGGCTTCGGAGGCCGCGCCGGCGGCCGAGGCCAAGCCCGTCGAGGCGACGCCCGAAAAACCTGCGCAATAGGGCGGGTTTTACCTCCCCGCTCGCGGGGAGGTCGCAATGCGCAGCATTGCGGGTGGGGCCGGATGGGCGAAATCGGATCTCCCGTCACAACCGCTACGAGCAAAAAAAGGGCGTCCCGCGGGACGCCCTTCTCGTTTCGGTAAGCGCCGGTTACGCGGCTTTCGCCTCGACCACGCGGGGCTGCTCGCCGCCGATCGGGATCTGGCGCGGCTTCTGCGCCTCCGGGATCTCGCGCACGAGATCGACGTGCAGCAGGCCGTTCTCGAGCTTGGCGCCCGTGGCCTGGACGTGATCGGCGAGCT
>DAIRCS010000266.1:0-3761 GCA_036796555.1 Rhodoblastus sp.
GGCCTCGCCTTCGATGCGCTGACGCAGGCGCGCGAAAAACAGGCCGACGTCGTGCTGATGGATACGGCGGGGCGCCTGCAGAACCGCGCCGAACTGATGGCCGAACTCGAAAAGATCGTGCGCGTGATGAAGAAGGTCGATGCGGGCGCGCCGCATGCGGTCATTCTCGTGCTCGACGCGACGGTCGGCCAGAATGCGTTGAGCCAGGTCGAAATCTTCGGTCGCGTCGCGGGCGTCACCGGGCTGGTGATGACCAAGCTCGACGGCACGGCGCGCGGCGGCATTCTCGTCGCGATCGCCGACAAGTTCGGCCTGCCCGTGCATTTCATCGGCGTCGGCGAAAGCGCCGACGATCTCGAACCTTTCGAAGCCCGCGATTTCGCGCGCGCCATCGCCGGACTGGACGAGGAGACGACCGCGTGAGCGACACGCAGACCGCCCCGCGCAAGAAATTGAAGCCGGGGTTGAAATTCGTGCTGGAGATGGGACCGCTGGTCCTGTTCTTTTTGGCCTACAACAAGTTCGGCATTTTTGCCGGCACCGCGACGCTGATGGTCGCGACCGTGGTGGCGCTCGTCGTCACCTATGCGCTGACGAAGCATCTGCCGGTCATGCCGATGGTGACGGCGGCGATGGTCGTGATCTTCGGCGGCGCGACGCTGCTGCTGCACGACGCCACCTTCGTGAAGATGAAGGCGACCATCGTCTATCTGCTGTTCGCCGTGGCGCTGCTCGGCGGGCTGATGTTCGGCAAGGCGCTGTTGTCGGTCGCCTTCGACAGCGTGATGAACCTGACGGAAGAAGGCTGGCGCAGGCTGACGCTGCGCTGGGGCCTGTTCTTCCTCGCGATGGCGGCGGTCAACGAGATCGTGTGGCGCACGCAGACGGAAGATTTCTGGGTGAAGTTCAAGGTCTTCGGCTTCGTGCCGCTGACCATCCTGTTCGCGCTTTCGCAGACGCCGCTGATGCTGAAATACGAGTTGAAGGGCGAGGACGCGGAGAAGGCGCCGGAGCATTTGTGATATCGGACCGCGAGCCTTCAGGCTCGCAATGCGCACAAGGCGAGCCTGAAGGCTCGCGGTCCGGCGTTCATCCCCACTTCGCCCAGCGCCCGTGCCAATCCACGTCCGCCAGCTTGCGCCGCGCGCCGCCGGGCCAGATGGTCAGCCGCAGTTCGCAGGACATGCGGTCTTCCCCGGCTTCCATCGACAGCCAGGCGAAAGGCGCCGTCGGCGTCGCGCGCCCGCCGATCTCGACGATTTTTTCACGCAGGGCGGCGCGTAGCTCGGCCGGCAGATACTGGAAGAAGACGCTGTGATAGACGACGCGGCAGAGGCCGTCCGGCGGGGGGCCGGCCATGACGTTCTTCAGCCACGCCAGCGCGTCGCCCTGCTCGACGCGCAGATCGCTTTTGGCGACCATGTCGAGCGCGGGCTCGATGCGGCGCAGGCGCTCGGCCTGCTCGGGCCAGATATAGGCGAGCATGCGTTCGCGATCGTCGCTGGAGCGGGCGTCGACCGGGCGCAGGTCGACGGCTTCGCGCGATGCGATCTTCAGGGGCGCGGCGAGGTCGGGCGTCGCGCCCGACCATGCGCTCGATATGCGGACGGGCGAATCGGCGTCGCCCCATTTCCTGCCATCGCCGAGATCGTAGGCGTAGCGGTCGAACAGAAGGTTGAGCCCGGCGCTCGCGCCGAGTTCGTAGAGGGCGAGCGGCCGGCCGGTCGCTTCGGCGATCGTCAGGAAGCCGCCGAGCAGGATGGCCGAGCGCACGACCTCGTTGGTCTGCGGCGGCGAATCGAGGAAGGCGGTCATGTCCGCGTCGTGTTCCGCGATGGTCGCCGAGATCGCCCCCCAGAAGGCGTCGTCGTCGCCGGCCGCGTTGGGAGGATAGAAGGCGGCGAGCGCGGGCGCGCGGCCGCGGCGCACGAGCGTGTTGAGCGCGGCGCAGCAGCGCAGCGGCACGAGATCGGGCCAAAGCGAATCGGCAGGCCAGGCGGCGACGCGCCGGCCGAGCGCGGACGTGTCGTCCAGGCGCGCGTCGAGCAGGCGACAAAGGTTGGACGTGAAGGGCGCGCCCATGTCGGCGCAGGCTTTCGCCTGTCGATCGAAAGCGTCGTGGATGTCGGGTCGGCCGGAAAAACTCATCGCGCGCTCCGTTCAGGGGCGCGCAGTTTGTCCTTCAACAGGGCGTCAGTCGAGACGCCGCCCGTCGTCGCGCGCCTCGTCCGAGACGCCCATCGCGGCAAGCGCTTTCTTGAGGCGGCGGTGGTCGAGCATGATCGCCGCGATCGCGCCGAGCACGGCGACGGCCGTTACGCCGTAGGAGAAAGCGATGAAATAGACGTGATCCTGGCTCATTGCGCAGCCTCGAAACGCGCCGTGCGCGGCATGTCGTCGGCGCTGGCCGCGAGCCGCGTCAGCCGGTCGAGACGACGGCGCAGGATCTCGTTGCGGATCGACATGAGGTGCAGCGCGAGGAACAGGAAGGTCGCGCCGACCGCCATGACCATGAGCGGCCAGAGCATGGAGGAATAGATCGCCGGGCCGCTCGTCTTGAAGACGGAGGCCGGCTGGTGGAGCGTGTTCCACCAGTCGACCGAGAATTTGATGATCGGGATGTTGACGAGGCCGACCAGCGTCATGACGGCGGCGGCCTTGGCGGCGCGCTGCGGCTCCTCGATCGTGTTCCAGAGCGCGATCAGCGCGAGATAGATCAGCAGCAGCACCAGCATGGAGGTCAGCCGCGCGTCCCACACCCAGTAGGTTCCCCACATCGGCTTGCCCCAGAGCGAGCCGGTGACGAGGCAGATGAAGGTGAACAGCGCGCCGAGCGGGGCGGCCGATTTCTGCGCGGCGTCGGCGACGGGATGGCGCCACACCAGCGTGCCGAGGGCGGCCGAG
The DNA here is from genome assembly GCA_036796555.1 of Rhodoblastus sp. Taxonomy (GTDB): domain Bacteria; phylum Pseudomonadota; class Alphaproteobacteria; order Rhizobiales; family Beijerinckiaceae; genus JAJXWB01. Next base: position 2,905 of record DAIRCS010000266.1, read on the forward strand.
GCCATGACCATGTAGGCGAACAGGCCGAGCCAGGCGGCCGGCACATGGATATACATGATGCGCACCGTCTCGCCCTGCTGGTAGTCCGCGGGCGCGACGAAGAAGACGAGGTAGAGGCCGACGCCGAGCAGCAATGCCGCCAGCGCGCCGAAGACCGGCACGGCGCGGGCGGCGAAGCGCAGCACGAAGGACGGGTTGGCGAAACGAAGCATCGTCTTCCGCTTTTGGACCGCGAGCCTTCAGGCTCGCAGCGCTGGGGGCGAGCCTGAAGGCTCGCGGTCCGTTTCCGTCTTATGCCCTGATAAATACGATGGCAATTTGACCTGGATCAGTCACGGGATCATTCCCCCAGCCGGCGCAGCAGGGCGGCGGCGGCGAAGGGGCAGAGCGCGCCGGAAACCAGCGTCAGCGCCGCGAGGATGGCGAGCGGCGTGGCGAAGGGGATGGTTCCGCCTGAGGCCGCGGCGGCCGCGGAGACGCCGAAGATCAGGGCCGGCACGCAGAGCGGCAGGACGAGCAAGGCCATCAGCAGTCCGCCGCGGCGCAGCGAAACCGTGGCGGCGGCGCCGACCGCGCCGATGAAGGTGAGCGCGGGCGTGCCGACCAGCAGCGAGACGCCGACGCCGAACATGGACGCCGCCTCCTGCGCCATCAGCACGCCGAACAGCGGCGCGGCGACCACCAGCGGCAGGGCGGTCGTCGCCCAATGGGCCAGACATTTGACGAAGACGACGAGTTCGAGCGGCGTGACGCCCAATTGCAACTGATCGAGCGAACCGTCCTCGAAATCGGCCTGGAAGAGCCGGTCGAGGCCGAGCAGCATGGCGAGCAGGGCGGCGATCCAGAGGATGGCGGGG
>DAIRCS010000267.1:0-3634 GCA_036796555.1 Rhodoblastus sp.
TTGGCGCTGGCGCTGTAGCCGGCGGCCTCCATGCGAACGGCGATGAGCGGAATCGTCATCGACAGGCCGACGCCGACGATGGAGATGGCCGCTATGGCGGCGACGAGGGGGAAGAGGCGGGGCATGGGTCTATCTAGGACGCTGGCCGTCATGGCCGGGCTTGTCCCGGCCATCCACGCCAGGCGGCAGGCGCTCTTTTGGCGTGGAGAGGCGCTTTCGTCAAAGCCGAGGGTTGGCAATGCGGCCCGGCGTGGATGCCCGGGACGAGCCCGGGACGAGCCCGGGCATGACGGCGGGAGGCCTACAACTCCTCCCGGAACCACACCCGCTGCTTCTCGTAATAGAACGGCGTCGGGTGCTCGTGCTTCATGCCGTCGGCGATGCGGCCTTCCAGCTCCTTCAGCACGACGCTGGTGATATGCGGCAGGTCGAGCTGCTGGGCTTCCTTCAACGGAACCCAGACGAGTTCGACGAGCTCGGTGTCCGCGGTCACCACGCCTTCGACGCGATGGGCGATCCATTTGGCGTCGAGGCAGAGGAAGGTCGTGTCGAAGCGTTTCGGCCGCTTGGGCGGCGTGATGGCGCGGGCGATGAAACGCACTTCCGACAGGTCGGGCGCGAAGCCGTGGCTCGCATAGTCGGACCAGTCGCCCTCGGGAACCTTGTCCACATTGCCGGGACGGCCGAGCACGAGGCCCGTTTCCTCGAAAGTCTCGCGGATGGCGGCCAGCGCGAGCGCTTGCCCGCGCGATTTCGACGGCTTCACGCGGCGCTTGGCCAGCTTTTCCTCGACGACGCCGGGCAGCGGCGCGAGCGCCCGCATCTTGCGGTCGGCCGCCTCGATGCGCCCGCCGGGGAAGACGAACTTGCCGGCCATGAACTTGTGGCCGGCGTGGCGCTTGCCCATCAGCACCTTGGGAACGTCGCCGGAACGGTCGAGCAGGATGAGGGTGGCGGCGAGCTTCGGCCGCACGTTCGGCCATTTGCGCTCGCGGTCGTGCGCCGTCATGAATTTCGCGTTGTCGTGCTCTTTGCTGGCTTGCGGCTGTTTGCTTTCGGTCATTTTCGGTCTTTGCTGATATGTGGCGCAAAGGCCGATTTTAGGCGGTTCGGAACGGCGCGCCAACGCTCCCGCGCCGCTGGACGTTATTGGATGCGATAGGCCACGCCCGAGCCGAGGCCGTTTTTCGCGCCGCCGTAATATGTCGTTCCGTAAAGCGCGCCGTCCTTGCCGAACACGATTCCGCCGCGTGGACCGCAGCCGTCATTGGGGCCACCGGCGAAGCTGTAGATGGTGAAAACGTTGGGCTGATTGACCGGCGGCAGCACCTTCAGCACTTCGCCGCAGCCGGTCCGGCCCTGCTGGCCGATCGTGATGTAGATCGCGCCGTGGCGATCGAAGAGAATCGGATCGTTCGCGCCATTGCCGAAGTTGGGCGCGAACTTGGTGATCGTGTATTTGGCGCCCGGCGACAGGGGCGGATTCAGCCGGAATACGCTGCAGCCTCCGCCGATCCGGCCGTAGATCGCCCCGCCCGGGCTGAGAGCCAGGGCGCCGGGCGCGGCGCACGGGTCGCCGGCGGGGCCGGTGTAGCTGAAGCTGTAGAGGTCATTGATGAGCCAATTGGCGCCGGGCGTCTGCGGCGGCGTGAGTTTGAACACCATCCCCTGGCCATTGCCGCTTCCGCCGCGCTGCGTCGTTCCATACAGGGCGCCGTCGGGGCCGAAGATGATGCCGCCGGTCGGATAGACGCCGTCGGGCGATCCGCGAAACGCGTGCAGCGTCGTGAAATTCCAGTTCGTCGCGGGCGCCGTTGGCGGAGCCAGTTTGAACACTGTGCCGCCGTCGGATGCGCCGCCGTTGGACGTGGTGCCGTAGATGGCGTCGTCAGGGCCGAAAATTATGCTCGCGAAGAAGATCGTTCCGGCGGATCGGGCCTGAAAACTGTGAAGCACCGTCTCCTTCCAGGCGGTTTGACCTTCCGGCGGGGGCGACAATTTGAATATCGTGCCTGAGTCGTAGGAGCCTCCGAACCATGTCGTTCCATAGAGGGCGCCGTCCGGGCCGAAAATGACGCCGCCCGGCGGATTGTAGCCATCCTTCGGGGCGGCGAACGAGTAGAGAACGGTTTCCTTCCAGTTCGTCGCCGGAGGGACGGGCGGGGTGAGCCGGAACACCGTGCCTGTCGTTCCGTTGGCGCCGCCGCCGAGCGTCGTGCCATAGAGAGAGCCGTCGTCGCCGACGGCGAGCGGCCCGACCGGGGCGGCCCCGCGCGCCCCGAAAAAGGTGAAAATGACGCTTTCCTGCGCCAGGGCCGAAGATATCGATCCGGGCGAAGCCAGCAGAAAAAAAGCTGACAGGAGAGCGCTCGCGCGCAGGGCCACCTTGCGCCGTCGTAAAGCTGTCGACATGTCGCCGCTCCTCCCCGTTTCTTCTGAAACCATAGCCGGATGGATTTTGGCGACAAGCTCTTGCTTAGCCAGGACTAAAGCAAAGCTTCAGCCGTCCACGCGGGACAGGAAGCTCATCCGAGATGGCGGGCGGGGGCCCTCCGGATAGTTCGATTTACTTGCAACCGGCGGCGCGCCGTCGGCTCAGTCCTGTTCGCCGCCGAACCCGTGCATGCGCAGGGCCCATTGGTAGCCGACGAGCGCGCCCTTCACGAGCGGCAGAAGCCAGAGGGAGGACAGGACGACGAAGGCCGACCAGAGGAGGGCGTGCAGCCAATAAGGCGCGTCCGGCCAGTATTCGTCGAAGGCGAGCAGGGCCGCGACGACGAAATGGCCGACGATGAAAATGGTGAAATAGGGCGGGGCGTCGTCGGCGCGGTGATGGTGCAATTCCGTGCCGCAGACCTCGCAGGCGTCGACAACCTTCAGGTAGGATTTGTAGAGCTTGCCCTCGCCGCAGGCAGGGCAGCGGCACATGAAGCCGCGCCGCATGGCCAGCCAGACGTCGCGGTCGGCGGGCTTGCTCGCGACGATGGTTGCGGGCGCGTTCATGTCTCTTCCCTCGCTCATTTCCTGCGCCTCTTGTAGCCCTTGGTCGCTTTTCGGGAAGATGACGCGTTGTCGCGGGCCGGTTTGATCTTGCGGCCGCGCAGGCCCGCGCCGCGCAGGTTGCGGCCGTCGCTGAGAATTTCGAAACGCAACGCGCCCGCCATGGGCGCGACTTCGAGCAGGCGCACGTCGACGCTGTCGCCGAGGCGGTAGGCCGTTCCCGAGCGCGAGCCGATCAGCGCGGCATGGGCCTCGTCGTGGCGAAAATATTCGTCGCCGATGGTCGAGGCGGGCACGAAGCCGTCCGCGCCGGTTTCGGAGAGCTTCACGAACAGGCCGGAGCGCGTGACGCCGGAAATCTTGCCGGCGAAATTCGCGCCGACCTGGCCTGCGAGGAAGCCCGCGATGAGACGGTCGATCGTCTCGCGCTCCGCCGTCATGGCGCGGCGCTCGGCGGCGGAAATGCGGGCTGCGATCTCCGCCAGTTCATCGAGGGGCGTGTCGGGCAGGGCGCCGGGGCCCAGATGCAGCGCGCGGACCAGCGCGCGATGCACGATCAGATCGGCATAGCGGCGGATGGGCGAGGTGAAATGCGCGTAGCGGCGCAGGTTGAGGCCGAAATGCCCGTAGTTCT
>DAIRCS010000268.1:0-3573 GCA_036796555.1 Rhodoblastus sp.
GCGTCGCGGGCACGATCTTGTTGTAGCCCTCGTCGCGGATCCAGCGTTCTTCCCAGGTGTAGTCGTAGGCGACGCCATCGCCGCGATAATGGTCGACGAAGTCGACCGTGCGATTGGCGTGCGCGACGAGTTCGGCGACCACATCGCCCTCGCCGACGAGCAGCGCGGCGGCGCCATCGCCGGAGGAGAGTTCGAGCGGGCTTGCCGCCTTGGTGCGGCGCTTTTCGGCCGCCGTCACGAGCACAGGGCCGCCGGTCGCGTTCAGCGCGTCGGCGAGCGCCGAGAGGCCAGCGCGCTGGCTGGCGGAATGGTCATGGCCGGCAACGCTTTCGGCGAGGTTGAGCGCGCCGGCGACAATGCCGGCATTGAGGCGGTCGGCGAAGGGCAGGGTGGTGGAGGCGAGATGGACGGCGCCGAGCTGGCCGCGATCGAAATCGCCGAGACAATCGCGCGCTGCGGCGACCGCCATGGTGACGGAATCCTCGTCCCAGTTGGCCATGGCGCGTTCGCCCTTGCCTTGCGACTTCAGCGCGCCGTTGAACCAGGAATTGGCCGCCACCATCGCCTTGCGCTGCAGGCGACGCATCGGCACATAGGCGCCGTATCTCAGAATGCCCTTGGCCATGACGCTTACACCGGATCCCAGTTGAAGATGTCGGCCGAACGGTCGAGCTTGTAGAAACTGCCCTTGAACGCGGGCATGGCGTGTTCGGCGATGGTCTGCGGCGTCCAGCCGTCCGAGCGCTGCACGGAGCGGATCGGTCGCGACTGGCTCATCAGATAGATTTCGTTCATGCGCACGGCGAAAATCTGGCCGGTGACGTCCTGCGACAGATCGGAGGCGAGATAGGCGCACAGCGGCGCGATCTTCTCGGCGCCCATGGCCTGGATCTTGGCGACGCGCGCCTTCTCGGCTTCCGTTTCGGTCGGGATCGTGCCGATGAGGCGGCTCCAGGCGAAGGGCGACACGCAATTGGAACGCACGTTGAAGCGCTGCATATCGAGCGCGATCGACTTCGACAGGCCGACGATGCCGAGCTTGGCGGCGGCGTAATTCGCCTGGCCGAAATTGCCGATCAGGCCGGAGGTCGAGGTGAAGTGGACGAAGGAGCCGGAGTTTTGCTCCTTGAAGTAATTGGCCGCCGCGCGCGACGTGTAGAAGGAGCCGAGCAGATGCACCTTGATGACCGTCTCGAAATCGACGACCGACATGCGGTGGAAAATGCGATCGCGCAGGATGCCGGCGTTGTTGACGACGCAGTCGATGCGCCCGAAGGAATCGATCGCGGTCTTGATGATGTTGGCGGCAGGGCCCGCCTCCGCGACGGAATCGAAATTGGCGACCGCCTGGCCGCCGGCCTTGCGGATGAGCTCGACGACTTCCTCCGCCGGATGGGCGTCGCCGCCGCCTTCGCCGTCGGCGGAGCCGCCGAGATCGTTGACCACGACCTTGGCGCCCTGCGCCGCGCAGAGCAGGGCGATCTCACGGCCGATGCCGCGCCCGGCGCCTGTGACGACCACGACCTTATCGGTAAGGCACTTGCCCTCTGACATTCCGTTTCCTCGCTGTTCTGGTTGGGCGCGACATTGCACCCCCCGTCATTTTTCGTCAATCGCGCGATTAAATTGCGTTCTGCATTGCGGAATTTAGAAGTCGCATAGCGGTCATGCGCGAGGGAAGCCGCACCGCGCCCCGTTCACCCGCAATTCAGGTTCGGGCCCGCATAAGGCCGTGCTGCGAGAGGTCGCAGTTGACTTCTCGCTGCGTTCGGCGAGCCTCGGGTGGTCCGGGGCGGACCCGGCGACCGGAGCTCCAGGGGAGATTTTCATGCGCAACGCATTTCGTGCGCTCGTTCTGACTGCCGCGCTCGGCTTCGCGCCCGGCCTCGCCTTCGCGCAGGCGACGCAGCCGGCCACGCCCTCCAAGGCCCCGCCGCCGCCCGCGGCCGCGGCTCCGAAGCCTGCGGCGCCTGCGCCGGCGCCGGCGATGAAGATGGACCTGCTCGACATCAACAGCGCGAGCCTCGACCAGCTCAAGGCGCTCAAGGGCGTCGGCGACGTGCGCGCCGCGGCGATCGTCAAGGGCCGGCCCTACAAGGGCAAGGACGAACTGGTGCAGAAAGGCATCGTGCCGCAGGGCGTCTACGACGACATCAAGGACAAGATCATCGCCAAGCAGAAGTGAGGCTTGTTTTTCCCTCTCCCGCGAAAGCGGGAGAGGGTGGCGCGGCGAAGCCGCGTCGGGTGAGGGCGCTGCGATCGGTGCAAAGTCTGCCGCATCTGCGCGTCCCTCATCCGTCATGCTTCGCATGACACCTTCTCCCGCCTCGCGGGAGAAGGAGGGCGCTCTGCTACAGCGGCCCGTAATCCTCGGTGCGGGCCATGTCGCGCAGGATCGCGGCGAGTTCGGGCGGCGGGGTGGTCGCCTTGCGTGTCGCGGTGTTCAGCCAGACGATCATCGATCGGATTTCGTAGATGAATTCGCCCTCGGGCGTGAGGATGCGGTTGACGATCAGATAGCGCGAGCCCTTGGAGTTGACCCCGCCGCACAGCATCTGCACGCGCATCCTGTCGCCGAGAAAAAGCTCGCGCGCATACGTCGTGCGATCGCTGACGACGACGAAAGCGACTTTCCACTTTGCGAAGACGTCCGGCGTGACGCCCTGCGCATTGAAGAAGCGCAGCCGGCAGTCGACCGCCTTTTCCATATAGGCGACGTTCTTCATGTGCCGGTTGGCGTCGAGGTCGAACCAGCCGACGTCTGTGTGATGTTCGAAGATTTCGGTCATGTGCGACGCCGGTTTGTTTCCGTCATGGCCGGGCTCGTCCCGGCCATCCACGCCGGCAACGCTGCTCACACTGGCGTGGATGCCCGGCACAAGGCCGGGCATGACGGCTGAACCCTCAGGAAGCCCGCTTCGCCTCATACTCGTCGCGCAACTCGCGCTTCAGAATCTTGCCGATCGCCGATCTGGGCAGCGTCTCGACGATCTCGATTTTCGAGATGCGCTGCGTCTTGCCGAGCTTGGCATTGGCGAATTCGCGCAATTCCTCGGGCGTCGCGCTCATGCCGGGCCGCAGCACGGCGAAGGCGAGCGGCGTTTCGCCCCATTCGACCGATTTGACGCCCACGACCGCGCATTCCTGAACGGCCGGGTGCTTCGACAAAATGCCCTCGAGGTCGCTCGGATAGATGTTGAAGCCGCCGGAAATGATCATGTCCTTGCGGCGGTCCATCAGCTTCATGAAGCCGTCTTCGTCGAAACGGCCGACGTCGCCGGTGCGGATGAAGACGCGGCCGTCCGGCGCGATCCATTGCGCCTCGCGCGTCTTGCCAGGCTGGTTGTGATAGCCGTTCATGATCGCGCCCGACCAGCCGACGATCTCGCCGACCTCGCCGGGCCCGACCTCCACGCCGTTCTCGTCGATGAGGCGGATGTCGTGGCCCTCGCCCGGGCGGCCGACGGTGTCGACCTTGTCTGGGAATTCATGCGCGACGAGCACGCAGGAGCCGCCGCCTTCGGTCATGCCGTAATATTCGACGAGGCCGCCCGGCCAGCGCTTGAGAATGTC
>DAIRCS010000269.1:0-3548 GCA_036796555.1 Rhodoblastus sp.
CGGGCCGGTGCGGCGCGCCGAGCGCGACCGCGCTCGTGAAATAATAGACGATCTGCGCGACCACGCGCGCCCAGTTGATCGAATTGACGCCGGTGAGCCCGACATCCTCGCGAAAGCGCGCGTCGCGGAACAGGCCCTTGAGGATCGCCTGCGCATCGTCGAAATTTCCTTCGAGCGCGATCACATGGATGTTGGAATCGGCGACCGTCGTCATCTGCCGCCGCTGCACGTCGGACACGCGGCCGTGCGGGTAGAGGATGAAGACGTCGACCTGATCGAGGCCGCGGAAGGCTTCGATCGCGGCGGCGCCCGTATCGCCGGAAGTCGCGCCGACCACGGTCGCGCGCCTGCCGCGCCGTTTGAGCGCATAATTCATGAGACGCCCGAGCAATTGCATCGCCACGTCCTTGAAGGCGAGCGTGGGCCCGTGAAAGAGCTCGAGCAGGAAGAGGTTGTCGGAGAGCTGCGCGAGCGGCGCGACGGCCGGATGGCGAAAGGTCTTATAGGCGTCCGCGATCATGGCCGAGAGGTCTTCGCGCGGAATGGCGTCGCCGACGAAGGGCGCGATGACGGTTTCGGCGGCTTCCGCATAGGTGCGCCCGGCGAGCCCCGCGATGGTCGAGGCGTGGAGGCGCGGATAGCTCTCCGGCAGGTAGAGACCGCCGTCCGTGGCCAGGCCCGCCAGCGCCGTCTCGGTGAAATTCAGCGCGGGCGCTTCGCCGCGGGTGGAAATGTAGCGCATGGTCGTCCCGGGTTGATCGGCGCGGGGTTTAGCATGGAATTGGGGGCGGGCGGCCCCGCGAAATTGAATTTCTTGGGCGTCCATGTTATCTGGTCAGTATGACTAGATTTCCGGCGAAGCCTGCGCCGAAAAATTCTGACGATCCGTTTTGGAGCCTTCAGGACGCGAAGGCCCGGTTCAGCGAACTCGTGCGCCGCGCGCGAAGCAAGGGACCCCAGCACGTCACAGTGCATGGCCGAGAAGAAGTGGTCGTCGTCGCCGCCGACGAATACCGCCGTCTGAAGGGAGAGCGGTCCGGCGCCGCGCTCATCGCCGCACTTCAGGCCTGCCCCGACCCGAATTTCCCCTTTGGCGGCCCTGGCGTTCGCTCGCCCGTTCGCGACGTCGAGCTTTGAGCGGCTGGCTTCTCGACACCAACGTCCTTTCCGAACTGCGCCGTCCACGGCCGGATCGCGCGGTCGTCGATTTCATCCAGTCGAAGCCGCTGGACCATCTATTCGTCAGCACCGTGGCCTTCGCCGAAATCCGCTTCGGCATCGAGCGCGTCGCCGAGCCCGCGCGTCGCGCCGGACTGTCCGAATGGCTCGATCATACGCTGCGGCCCATGTTCGAGGCGCGCGTTCTCGAGGTGAGCGAAGACGTCATGTTCAAATGGCGTCTTCTGGTCGAGGAAGGGCGCAAGGCGCGGCATACTTTCGCGCAACCCGATCTCATCATTGCTGCAACTGCGCTGTGTCACGGGCTGACGGTCGTCACGCGCGATGTCGGCGATTTCGAAAAAGCGATGGTCGCCGTCGTCAATCCGTGGCGGCGGCCAGAGAGCGCATAAAGACCGTCATGCGCCGCCAGCCATGCGCTTCAGGGCGTCGTCGGCTACACGGCAGACACGCCAATCCGGCAGGACGCTGGCGCCGAGACTTTCGTAAAATGAAATTGCCGGCTTGTTCCAATCGAGAACGGTCCACTCGAACCGGGTCTAGCCGTTTTCGACGCATCTGGCGGCAAGGCCGCGCAAGAAAGCGCGTCCGATTCCCTCGCCTCGATACGTCGGGCGCACAAAGAGGTCTTCGAGATAGATTCCGTTGCGGCCGCGAAAAGACGAGAAGTTCAGGAACCACAGAGCGAATCCCGCAGGTGCGCCGTCCCATTCCGCAATGTCGCAGAAGGCCTGCGGCGATTGCCCGAACAGAGCTTCGTCGATCACCGCCTCTGTTGCGTCTACCTCGTGCGACAGCCGTTCGTATCCAGCGAGCTCGCGCACCAGTTGCAGCACGATGCCGGCCTCGCCGGGCAGCGCAGGGCGAATTTCGAAACTCACGCGCGTTCCTCCTCGCCCATCGCCGCAGTCCGCCCCCTCCCCCACGCCCAGACCCCGAACACGCCCGCCAAGGTCGCCGCCAGTCCGAACCAGGTCCAGGCGTAGGACAGGTGGTTGTTGGGGATGTTCAGCTCGGTCGCGCCGCCGTGCGGCCAGCCCTTCGCTTGGGGATCGGCGTCGAGGTCGAGGGCGAAGGGCGCGGGGTTTTCGAGTTTCAGCGCCGCCGCCATGGCGGCGGGATCGCGGGTGTAGAACAGGCTCCTGGCCGGCTCGTCGGCGGGGGTGAAGGCGTTGCGGTCCTCAGGCTCGCGCATCAGGCCGGCGATCTCGACCTCGCCCGCCGGCGGCGGCGTGCGGATTTCCGGCCGGTCCTTCCAGGCGAGCGGCGCGAAGCCGCGATTGACGACTATCGTCCCGCCGCCCGCAAGCGCAAACGGCGTCATCACCTGATAGCCCGGGCCGGCGTCGCGGTCGGCCACCGCCGGCGCGGAACTGCGGAAGATCAGGATTTCGCGCGGCAGATAATGGCCGCGGGCGCGCACATGCCGGTAATCGTAGTCGTCCGGCCGCAGGCTCTTCCATTCGGCCGGCGGCGGCAACGGCTCCGGCGGCTGGTGGATGCGCTGGGCGATGCGCGCGATCAGCGCCTCCTTCCAGGCGAGTCGCCGCAATTGCCAGACGCCGAGCGATACGAGGATCGCGAAACAGACGGCCGCCGCGATCGCCGGGCCGATCAGGCTTTTTCGCACGCTGGGGGCGGCCCCTGCCATCAGCCTTCCAGCCGGCCCTGCTCGGCCCTGTTGGCGTATTGCAGAGCAACCAGCACGCCCTTGAGCGGACGCAGCATGCCGAGGCAGACGATCAGCGTCAGCGGCAGGAAGACGACGACATAGACCCAGATCGGCGGCTCGTAAGCGACTTCCAGCCAGAGCGCGGCGCCGACGATGATGAAGCCCGCGATCAGCATGACGAAGATGGCCGGCCCATCGCCGGCGTCGGCGAATTTGAAGTCCAGCCCGCAATGATCGCACTTGTCCGCGATGGTGATGAAGCCCTTGAACATCTTGCCCTCGCCGCAGCGCGGACAGCGGCCGGCCATGCCTGTCGAGTAGGGAGAGAGCGGCGGATAGTGGTCGTAGGCCATTGCGGAAGTCCCCGAAAAGCAAAGGGGCGGCCGAAGCCGCCCCCGGCATGAGCCAAGCCCGCCGTCAGTGCCCGTGGGCGATATGCGCGCCCCATGAACCCCAGACGTAGATGCAAGCGAACAGGAACAGCCAGACCACGTCGACGAAATGCCAGTACCAGGCCGCGAATTCGAAGCCGAGGTGCTGCTTGGGCGTGAACTGGCCCTTCATCGCGCGGACGAGGCAGACCAGCAGGAAGATCGTGCCGACGATGACGTGGAAGCCGTGGAAGCCCGTCGCCATGAAGAAGGTCGAGCCGTAGATCGAGTTCTTGAAGGCGAAAGGCGCGTGCGCGTATTCGTAG
>DAIRCS010000270.1:0-3506 GCA_036796555.1 Rhodoblastus sp.
CGGCTTCATCGGCTACTTCTACATCCTGACCTTCATCATCGGCTTCGGCGCGATCGCGCTGGTCGCCACCAATCCGGCCTACCTGACCGACGCGGCCAAGGGCCTGCTCTCGATCAAGGGCGGCTCGAACATGGCGGCGATCCATCTGGCCGACGCGGTGGGCGGCAACCTGTTCCTGGGCTTCATCTCGGCGGTAGCCTTCGCCACGATCCTCGCGGTCGTGTCGGGCCTCACGCTGTCGGGCGCCTCGGCGGTCAGCCACGACCTCTACGCCACCGTCTTCAAGGGCGGCAAGGCGAACGAGCAGGACGAGGTGCGCGTGTCCAAGATCACGACCGTGGTGCTGGGCATCATCGCCATCGGGCTGGGCATCGTGTTCGAGAAGATCAACGTCGCCTTCATGGTCGGCCTCGCCTTCGCCATCGCGGCCTCGTGCAACTTCCCGGTCCTGCTGATGTCGATCATGTGGCGCGGCATGACCACGAAGGGCGCGGTCATCGGCGGCTTCCTCGGCCTGATCTCGGCCGTGGTCGGCGTGGTGCTGTCGCCCGGCGTGTGGGTGGACGTGCTCGGCAACGCCAAGGGCACAGCGCCGTTCCCCTATTCGAACCCGGCGCTGTTCTCGATGGTCATCGCCTTCATCGGCATCTGGATCTTCTCCAAGCTCGACTCGAGCGCGCGCGGGAAGATCGACCAGGAAGGTTTCGACGCGCAATATGTGCGGTCGCAGACCGGCATCGGCGCGTCCGGCGCTTCGGCGCACTGAGCCGCGCGGCCGGGCGGCGACGCCTGGCCGCATTCAATTCGGCGCCGTCGGGCGCTACCAGATACGGGCCGTCATGCGGCCCGTATTCGTTTGGGAGCCGTTCGCCACGCCATGCCGAATTCGTTCGACGCCGCCAATCCGCCCTTCGATCGCCTGAGAGAACGTGAGATCGAGGAGCTGCGCGCCGCGATCGACATCGGCTATTTCCGTCCGGGCGAGGACCTGATTTCGGCTGGCGAGCCGGTCGAATCCCTGTTCGTGATCATCAAGGGCGAAGTCGAGGAGCGCGACGACGGCGAACTCGTCGCGCTGCTCGGGCGCAACGATTTCTTCGACACGCGCGCCATCGTGCAGGGCGCGAGCCGGCACGCCTATCGCGCGCGGTCCGAAACGCTCGCCTATCTCGCGCCCAAGACGCTGATCCAGAAATTCATCGCGGACAATCCGCGCTTCGGCGCCTTCTTCTATCTCGACCTGTCCCGCAAGCTCGAGGCGATGGCGCGGGAAGAGGCCGAAGCCCGCCAGGGCTCGCTGATGCGCACGCGCATCCGCGACCTGTTCCTGCAGCCGGCCGCCTTCATCGGCGCGACGGAGTCCATCGAGGCCGCCGGCCATCGCATGCGGGCGGTCAATTCCAATACGCTGCTGGTGCGCAACGGCGAGCGGATCGGCATCGTCACCGGCATGAACCTGTCGAAGGCGGTCATCCTGCACCGCATGCCGATCGAGGCCGAGGTCGCGCCCGTCGTCCACTACGACATCGTCGCGGTCGAGGAAGACGACTTCGTCTTCCAGGCGCTGCTCGAGATGACGAAGAACAATAAGCGGCGGATCGTGGTGAAGCGCGGCGCGGAATTTGTCGGCATACTCGAGGATATCGATCTCCTCGGCTTTCTCGCCGGCAATGCGCAGGTCGTGGCCGGCCGCATCGAACGGGCGAAGTCGAAGGCCGATCTCGCGCTCGCCGCGCAGGAGATTTCTGACCAGGTGCGCACGCTGCGGCGCCAGGACGTGCGCGTCGAGGTGATCGCGGAAATCGTATCCGACCTCAACCGCAGGCTGATCGCCAAGACCTTCGCGCTCGTCGCCCCGCCCGACCTGCGCAAGCGCGCCTGCCTCATCGTGATGGGCAGCGAGGGACGCGGCGAGCAGACGGTGCGCACCGATCAGGACAACGGCCTCATTCTGGCGGAGCCCGTCGATCAGTCGATGCTCGACGGCTTTCGCGCCGACTTCACCGCGGCGCTGGAGGAATTCGGATTTCCGCCGTGTCCCGGCGACGTGATGGTGCGCAATCCCTTCTGGTCGAAGACGGCGGACGAATATCTCGCGGATTTTCATCGATGGGTCGCGGCGCCCGACGAGAATGCGATGATGAACGTCGCGATCTTCTATGACGCCGCGGCGGTCGCCGGCCGCGTCGACCTGCTGCCGAAAGTGAAGGCGGCCCTGATCGAATCCGTGCGCGCCGAAAAGGTCTATCTCGCGCGCTTCGCCCATGCGATCGAGGCCTTCGAGACGCCGATCGGCCTGTTCAACAATCTGATCGAGAAGGACGGCGCGCTCGACCTGAAGAAGGGCGGCGTCTTCCCGATCGTGCACGGCGTGCGCAGCCTGGCGCTGGAGCACGGCCTTGCGGAGACCTCGACGGTCGAGCGCATCGGCAAGCTCGTGGAGGCCAACGTGCTGCGCGAGGATTTCGGGCGCGACCTGAAGGAAGCGTTCCACTTCCTCACGACCATGCGGCTCGACAACCAGCTCGCCGAACGCGCCGGCCAGGAAGCGGTGGTGCGCACGGCGACGCTCTCGAGCGCGCAGCGCGATCTTCTGCGCGAGGCCTTCAAGGTGGTGAAGCAGTTCCGCGACTTTCTGCGCCGCCACTACAATTTCGCCATGTTCTGACATGCTGCCGCGCCGCCTCAAACGCTGGTTCCATCGATTCACGCTGGCCAACCAGTCGTATCGCTTCCTGTTCGAGCCGGGGCCGCCGGACGAGGTCGTAGTGGTCGATTGCGAGACGACCGGGCTCGACGTCGTCCGGGACGACATCATCACGATCGCCGCGGTGAAGGTGCGCGGAAACCGCATTCTCGCTTCCGAGAAATTCGTCGCCGTCGCGCGGCCGGAAGCGCGGATGAAGGCCGAGGCGATCAAGGTGCATCGCGTCTTCGAGGCCGAAGCGCAGGAAGGCGAGCGCATCCGCCAGATCATGCGCGACTTCCTGCATTTTGTCGGCGGCCGGCCGCTCGTCGGCTATTATCTCGAATTCGACGTCGCGATGATCGACAAGAACGTGCTGCGGCTGATCCAGATCGAGATGCCGAACAGGATGATCGAAGTCTCTGCCATGTATTACGAACGCCGCTATGGCGACGGCCATCCGGGCGACCAGATCGACCTGTCCTTCGTGCGCATCCTCGAGGATCTCGGCATTCCCATGCTCGAGCAGCACGACGCGCTCAACGACGCCATCATGACCGCGGAAGCCTATGTCGCGCTAAAGGACATGAAGGCGCGCGGCGTGCGCTTCCCGAAGAAACGGGATTAGGGGCGGCGGAAAAGCGGAATCGTCATTCTTCCCTCTCCCGCAGGGCGGGAGAGGGTGGCCCGGCGCAGCCGGGTCGGGTGAGGGCGCCGCGATTGCGACGGGCATTCGGGTAGCGGCGAAGCCCCCCTCCCCCCTCCTTCGCATGCACCCCACCCCCCCCTCCCCCGGGGGAGGGGCGGCCGTCCACCCCCC
>DAIRCS010000271.1:0-3486 GCA_036796555.1 Rhodoblastus sp.
ACAAGGCCGTGCGGCCGCCGCCGATGTGCAGGAAGCCGGTGGGCGAGGGGGCGAAGCGGGTGACGACGGGCGTGGACATGGCGGGCCTGCGGGGCGAGCGCGCCGCTGCGACGCTCTGTTCGGGGAAATCGCGATATTCGCCGCTGGACGGCGAAGGGCGCCCCTGTAACATGGGCGGGTCCGGGCCAAAAGGGGCGGGCCGGGCGGATTTTGTGACGTATTCGTTTTGCGGGTCGGGGCGTGGCGAAGGTCGCCGTAGGTCATGCGCAGGAAGGGCGCGGGGCGCAGGAGCGCGAAGCCCTGTCCGGCTTCGGCGCGCGCGCGGTCGCGCTGCTGCAGGCGTTGCGCGGCAGGCTCGCCGCGACGCTCGAGGAGGAATACGCCTATCGTCGTCCCGCGCTCTGGCTGCCGGTGGCGGCCGGCGCCGGCGCGATCCTCTCGCTGACGGCCGACCGCGAACCCTCGCTCCTGGCCGCGGCGATCGTGCTAGCGCTGCTGTCGGCGCTCGCCTTCGTCCTGCGCGTCCGCCGGTCCGCCTTCGCCCTCGCCGTTGTCCTCGCGGCCGTCGCCGCCGGCTTCGTCGCGCAGGGCCTGCGCACATGGCGCGCCGCGGCGCCGGTCGTCACGCGTCCCATGACGATCGAGATCACCGGCTTCGTCGAGCAGGTCGACCTGCGCCGCGCCGGCGCGCGCTTCACCGTGCGGCTGACCTCGGCCCAGGATCTCGACGCCGCCGCCATGCCGTTTCGCGTGCGACTGACGACGAACCGCGCGCCGGATTTCGAGGCCGGCGCGCATATCGCCCTAAAGGCGCGTCTGATGCCGCCCTCGCGCGCCGCGCTGCCCGGCGGTTACGACTTCGCGCGCGACGCCTATTTCATGCGGATCGGCGGCGTCGGCAATGCGCTCGGCCGCATCGAGGCGCTGGAGCCGCCCGAACCCGCGCCGCTGTCGCTGCGCCTGTCGGCGGCGGTCGATCGCTTCCGCAACGCGCTCGTGCAGCGCGTGACCGAGCGCATGCCCGGCGACGTCGGCGCCATCGCCGCCGCCATGGTCGCGGGCAAGCGCGACCATCTTTCGCGCGAGGCGCGCGAACTGATCCGCGAGGCCGGAATCTTCCACATCATCACCATCGCCGGCGTGCAGATGACGCTGGTGGCGGGCATCTTCTTCGTCGGCCTGCGCCGCCTGCTTGCGCTGTCGCAGACGCTGGCGCTCAACTATCCCATCAAGAAATGGGCGGCCGTGCTCGCGATCTTCGGGGCGATCGCCTATGACGTCTTCACGGGCTCGCGCGTCGGCGCCGAGCGCGCGCTGGTCATGACGATCGTCATGCTGCTGGCCGCCGTGTTCGACCGGCCGTCCGTCTCCATGCGCAATCTCGCGCTCGCCGTCGTCTTTGTCGTGCTCGTCGAGCCGGAGGCGCTGATGGGCGCGAGCTTCCAGCTCTCCTTCGCCGCCGTCGCGGCGCTGGTGGCGGTCTGGGAGGCGCGGCTCGTCGCGCAGGCGCGCGCCCGCGCGGCGCCGCTGGGGACCGCGCGGCCGGGCAGGGCGGGCGAATGGCTGGCGTGGCTGTCGGAGGCGCGCTGGCGCGGGCTCGGCGCAATCCTGTTCGCCACCTTGTGCGCGACCTCGGCCACCGCCTCCTTCATGGCCGCCGATTTCCACGAGCTTTCGCCCTATGTGCTGATCGGCAATCCGTTGACCCTGATGATCATCGAATTCTTCGCCGTCCCCGCGGCGCTCGCGGGCTCGGCTCTCTATCCGCTCGGCCTCGACGGGCCGGTGTGGCTGTGGCTCGGGCTCGGCATCGACATCATTCTGGCGGCCGCCCGCATGCTCGCGGCGCTGCCGGCCGCAACGGTGCATCTGCGCGAATTCGCGCCCTGGGCGCTGCCTTTCCTCTCGCTCGCCGTTCTCTCGGCGACGATCTGGCGCACGACCCTGTTCCGTCTGACGGCGCTGCCGTTTCTCGCCGTTGGCCTCTACGGCGCGACGCAGGGGCCGCGTTGGGATGTCGCCATCCAGCCCACCGGCGAAAGCGCCGCTGTGCGCAGCGCATCCGGCGAACTCGTCACGATCGGCCGGTTCTCGGGCTTCACCGCCGAGCAATGGCTGCGCGCCGACGCCGACGGCCGCGAACCCCGTTTTTCGCGCGGCGATGCGTGTGACAAGTTGGGCTGCACGGCGCGAACGCCGGACGGCGGCGCGCTGGCGCTGGTGTCGGACTACACGGCGCTCGCCGCGGATTGCGCGCGCGCGAAAATCGTCGTGACGCCGCTCTATGCGCCCTGGGGCTGCAAGGCGGAGATGGTGATCGATCGGAAGAAGCTGGAGGAAACCGGCGCCATCACGCTGCGCTTCGCGGAGGAAGGCCCGATCATACGCACGGCCCGCGCGCCCGGCGAGGACCGCCCGTGGTCGCCGGCGCCGAAGCGCCGACCGGCAAGGGCCGCGGCCGAGGCCGTCGACGAGAACGGCGAGCGGGCGGAGGCTCTGGAGGCGATGAGCGGGCTCGACAGACTGGATTGAGAAAGCCGGGACCGCCGGCCTCCGGCCGGCCCTGAAGTCAGCATGTCCGGCCGGCCTGAGGCGGGCGATCTCAGCTACGGCCGGACGCAGTGGTCCTAATTGCCGGCCGGAGGCCGGCGGTCCCGGGTGTCGGCGCAGGACGGTCCCGGGCGCCTACCTCCCCGCTTGCGGGGAGGTCGCAATGCGCAGCATTGCGGGTGGGGCTTCTGGCGACTGGGGCAAGACTTGAACATTTACAGGCGGCGCAGTCCCCACCCGTCGCCTGCGGCGACACCCTCCCCACAAGCGGGGAGGGAGAACAGCCGTCTCAATACTTGCGTAGCAGGCTCACCAGCTTGCCCTGGATGCGCACGCGGTCCGGGCCGAAGATGCGCGTCTCGTAGGCGGGGTTGGCGGCTTCCAGCGCGATCGAGGCGCCGCGCTTGCGCAGGCGCTTGAGCGTCGCCTCCTCGTCGTCGATCAGCGCCACGACGATGTCGCCGGAATCGGCGGTGTCCTGCTTCTTGAGGATGACCGTGTCGCCCTCGAAAATCCCGGCCTCGATCATGGAATCGCCGCGGATCTCCAGCGCGTAATGCTCGCCCGAGGACAGAAAGTCCGGCGGCATGGGAATGGTGTGGCTGCGGCTCTGGATCGCCGAGATCGGCGTGCCCGCCGCGATCCGGCCCATGACGGGGATCGAGACATGGGCGGGCCCGTCGTCGTCCTGCGCGGGCGCGACCGGCGTGCGCACGCGGCCGAGATTGCCCTCGATGACGGAGGGCGAGAAGCGTCCGTTGCGTGCGGGGCCGGGCGTTGCGGATTCGGGCAGGCGGATCACCTCCAGCGCGCGGGCGCGGTTGGGCAGGCGACGGATGAAGCCGCGCTCCTCCAGCGCCATGATCAATCGATGGATGCCGGACTTGGAGCGCAGGTCGAGCGCGTCCTTCATCTCGTCGAAGGAGGGCGGCACGC
>DAIRCS010000272.1:0-3479 GCA_036796555.1 Rhodoblastus sp.
GCACCTGCGACCGCCCCTGCGAGCCCGCCTGCCGCCGCGGCCGCGTCGAGGAAGAACCCGTCGCCATCTGCCGCCTCAAGCGCGTCGCCGCCGACTTCAAGGACGATGTGCGCGACCGCATGCCGCTGAAGCCCGCCGCGAAGAACGGCAAGCGCGTCGCCTGCATCGGCGCCGGCCCCGCGTCTCTCACCGTTGCCCGCGATCTCGCGCCGCTCGGCTATGACGTCACCGTCTTCGACGGCGAGGCCAAGGCCGGCGGTTTCATGCGCACGCAGATCCCGCGCTTCCGCCTGCCCGAGAGCGTGATCGACGAGGAAATGGGCTACGTGCTCGACCTCGGCGTGAACTTCGTGTCCGGCAAGCGCATCGACAGCCTGAAATCGGTAATCGACGAAGGCTACGACGCGATCTTCGTCGGCACCGGCGCGCCGCGCGGCCGCGACCTCGACGTTCCCGGCCGCAAGGAAGCAGCCGCCCATATCCACATCGGCATCGACTGGCTCGCCAACGTCGCCTTCGGCCATGTGAAGAAGATTTCCAAGCGCGTCATCGGGATCGGTGCCGGCAACACCGCGATGGACTGCTGCCGTTCCGCCCGCCGTCTCGGCGGCGAGGACGTGAAGGTCGTCGTCCGCTCGGGCTTCGAGGAGATGAAGGCTTCTCCCTGGGAGAAGGAGGACGCGATGCACGAAGGCATCCCGATCCTCAACTTCCTCGTGCCGAAGGAGGTCAAGCATGTCGACGGCCGCCTCACCGGCATGGTGTTCGAGAAGGTGCGCGCCGAATACGACGCCAAGGGCCGCCGCTCCCTCGTGCCGACCGGCGAGCCGGATACGCTGATCGAATGCGACGAAGTGCTCGTCGCCGTCGGCCAGGAGAATTCCTTCCCCTGGATCGAGCGCGACATCGGCCTCGAATTCGACAAGTGGGGCATGCCGAAAGTCGACGAAATCACCTATCGCTCGACGCTCCCCAATGTCTTCTTCGGCGGCGACGCGGCCTTCGGTCCGAAGAACATCATCTGGGCCGTCGCGCACGGCCATGGCGCCGCCTTCTCGATCGACGCGCTCTGCCGGGGCCATGACGTGAACGCGCAGCCGCCCGCCAGGGGCGATTTCGTCAGCCAGAAGATGGGCATCCACGAATGGTCCTATGACAACGACATTTCGCTGCAGCGCCGCCTGAAGGTGCCGCTGCGCGACAATGCCGTGGCGCTGAACGACATCCGCGTGGAGGTCGAGCTCGGCTTCGACACGGCGCGCGCGCTGGCCGAGGCGCATCGCTGCCTCAACTGCGACGTCGACACGATCTTCACGACGCCGCTGTGCATCGAATGCGACGCCTGCGTCGATATCTGCCCGATGGATTGCATCACCTTCACCGAGGACGGGGCGGAGCCCGACCTGCGCAAGCGGCTGAGCGCGCCGGCGCCGAACCTGACCCAGGACCTCTACGTCTCGGGCCAGCTCAAGACCAAACGCGTGATGGTGAAGGACGAGGACGTCTGTCTCCATTGCGGCATGTGCGCCGAGCGTTGTCCGACCGGGGCCTGGGACATGCAGAAATTTTCCGTCCAACTTCCGCGAGCGGGGGCGTAATGGCCATCGAAAGCGTCAACGATTTCGTCGTCCGGTTCGCCAACGTCAACGGCTCCGGCTCTGCCTCCGCCAACCTGCTGTTCGCCCGCGCCGTCATGCGCATGGGCGTGCCGGTGGCGACCCGCAACATCTTTCCGTCCAACATCCAGGGCCTGCCGACCTGGTTCGAGGTGCGCGTCTGCGAGCAGGGCTGGCTCGGCGCGCGCGGCGGCACGGATTTCATGGTCGCCATGAATCCGCAGACCTGGGACAAGGACGTCGCCTCGATCGAATACGGCGGCTATCTCTTCTACGATTGCTCGCGCCCGGTCCCCGCCTCGAAATTCCGCGAGGACCTGACCGTCATCGGCGTGCCGCTGACGGAAATCTGCAATCGCGAATACAACGACTCGCGCCAGCGCCAGCTCATGAAGAACATCATGGGCCTCGGCGCGCTGTCCGCCGTGCTCGACATGGATGTCGAGGTGATCCGGACGCTGCTGGCCGAACAGTTCAAGGGCAAGCAGAAGCTGATCGACGCCAACCACAACGCGCTGGCGATCGGCCGCGACTGGGCGCTCGCCAATCTGCAATGCCCCGTCGGCCTGCGCGTGAAACCCGCCGACGGCGTCGGCGACCGCATCTATGTCGAGGGCAATGCGGCGGCCTCGCTCGGCGCAGTCTACGGCGGGGCGACGGTCTGCGCCTGGTATCCGCTGACGCCTTCGACCTCGCTCGCCGAAGGCTTCACCTCCTATTGCAAGCGCCTGCGCGGCGACGCCGAGACCGGCAAGAACAAATACGCCATCGTGCAATGCGAGGACGAACTCGCCTCCATCGGCGTCGTCATCGGCGCCGGCTGGAACGGCGCGCGCGCCTTCACCGCGACGTCGGGCCCCGGCATCTCGCTGATGCAGGAATTTCTGGGGCTGGCCTATTTCGCGGAAATCCCGGCCGTGCTGTTCAACGTGCAGCGCGGCGGGCCCTCGACCGGCATGCCGACGCGCACGCAGCAGTCGGACGTGCTCGCCTGCGCCTACGCCTCGCACGGCGACACCAAGCATGTGCTGCTGTTCCCGCGCGATCCGGGCGAAGCCTTCGAATTCGGCGCGCTCGCCTTCGATCTCGCAGACCGCCTGCAGACGCCGGTCTTCGTCATGCTCGATCTCGAGATCGGCATGAACTCGCATCTCACCAAGCCCTTCGAATGGGATGAGAACCGCAGGCTCGATCGCGGCAAGGTGATGACGCGGGCCGATCTCGACACGCATCGCGACTTCGGCCGCTATCTTGACGTCGACGGCGACGGCATTCCCTTCCGCACCTATCCGGGCACGCATCCAAGCCGCGGCTCGTTCTTCACCCGCGGCACGACGCGCGACGCCTATGCGCGCTACACGGAAGAAGGCGGACCTTACGTCGAGAACATGCAGCGCCTGATCCGCAAGTTCGAGACGGCGAAGAACTACGTTCCGTTGCCGATCCTCGACAAGGCTGCGGAGCCTGCGCGCCTCGGCGTGCTGCATTATGGCTCGACCGCGGCGCCGATGGAGGAAGCCATCGACATGCTGCGCAAGCAGGGCGTGCATCTCGACGTGTTGCGCGTGCGCGGTTTTCCCTTCTCGCGCGAGGTCGACGACTTCATTGCCGGCCACGAGAAGGTCTTCGTCGTCGAACAGAACCGCGACGCGCAATTGCGCACGCTGCTGATGACCGAGAACGGCGCTTCGCCCGACAAGCTCGTGTCCGTGCTGCACTACGACGGCTCGCCCGTCACCGCGCGCTTCATCTCGCGCGCCATCGCCGATCTCGTCGCCAAGATGTCGCCCGTCAAGGAAGGGGCCCTTTCGTGACCTACCTCCCCAAGCCGAAATTCCGCCATCCCGCGATCGAGAAGAACGC
>DAIRCS010000273.1:0-3466 GCA_036796555.1 Rhodoblastus sp.
CGAGCGCCAGCGCGACATTGTAGGACGAGCCGCCGGGAGCCGGCCGCCACAGGCCGTCGCCTACGGGCAGCACATCGACCACGGCCTCGCCCATGGACAGGATTCGGCTTCGCATGGCCCTTGGTAACGTGCGCCGCTGAAAAAGGCAGGGTCGATTTGCGCGAAAGATTTGCGCAAGTCGTTTGGCGATCGCGTTTCGGCCTCGCGAGACGCGCGGAAAAATGGCAAGAGGCGGACATGACGGCCTCCGTCCTTCCGCGCCCCACAGCCGATGATTCGCGCCGCCCGCACGTGCGGCGGGTGATTCTCGCCGACTATCGCTCCTATCCCGCGCTCGATCTCGACATCGACGCCGGCGTGGTCGCGCTGACCGGCGAAAACGGCGCTGGCAAGACCAATGTGCTGGAGGCCCTGTCGCTTTTCACCGCGGGACGCGGCCTGCGGCGCGCGGAATTCGGCGATTGCGCGCGGATTGGCGGCTCTGGCGGTTTTTCCGTCTCGATCCTGCTGACCGACGAAGATGGCGAGACGCGCCTCGGCACGGGCCTCGATCCGGACGGCGACGGCGCGCGCAAGTGCCGGATCGACGGCGCCCCCGCTGCCTCCCCACGCGACTTTGCGGAACGTTTGCGCATCGTCTGGATGACGCCGGCGATGGACGGCCTGTTCGCGGGCTCGGCCGGCGACCGCAGGCGCTTTCTCGACCGCCTCGTGCTGACAGTCGATCCCGCGCATGGCTCCCGCGTCAGCGCGCTCGAACGCGCGCTGCGCAACCGCAACCGGCTGCTGGAGGGCTTCACCGAGGCGGCCTGGCTCGACGCCGCAGAGCGCGAGGTCGCCGAGCTCGGCGTCGCCGTGACCGCCGCGCGGCTCGAAACCGTGTCCCGGCTGGCCGCGCTGGTGCAATCCGAACGCGATGATTCCTCGCCCTTCCCTTGGGCGGATGTCGCGCTCGCCGGCGAGGTCGAGGCGCTGGTCGCCGCCCATTCGGCGCTGGAGGCGGAAGACCGCTACCGCGCCCTGCTCGCAGCCGGCCGGCCGCGCGACGCCGCCGCCGGCCGCACACTGGTCGGCCCGCAGGCGAGCGACCTCGTGGTGCGTCACGGTCCCAAGGGCATCGAGGCGCGCGCCTGTTCGACCGGCGAGCAGAAGGCGCTGCTGACGGGCCTTGTGCTCGCCCATGCGCGGCTGGTGGCGGCGGTCAGCGGCATGGCGCCGCTGGTGCTGCTGGACGAGATCGCCGCCCATTTCGACCCGCGCCGCCGCGCCGCCCTCTACGACGAACTGGCGCGGCTCGGCGGCCAGGCTTGGCTGACGGGCGCCGATCCGGCGGCCTTCGCCGACCTCGCCGGCCGCGCGCAGGTCCTGCGCGTCACGCCCGGCCGCATCGAAGGCTGACATGTCTCCTGAAACAACGTCGCGCGCCCGCGCGCTCCTCAAATCCGTCTTCGGCTACGAGGATTTCCGGCCCGGCCAGCAGGACATCATCTCGGCCGTTCTGGCGGGCGGCCCCGTGCTGGCGATCATGCCGACGGGGTCCGGCAAGTCCATGTGCTATCAATTGCCGGCGCTGATCGAGGAACGGCTGACGGTCGTCGTCTCGCCGCTGATCGCGCTGATGCGCGATCAGGTGACGCAGTTGCGGACGCTCGGCGTTTCCGCCGCCACGCTAAACTCGATGAACGCGGGCGAAGAAAACGCCGCCGCCCGCCGCGCCATGCGCGACGGCGAACTGCGGCTCCTGTTCATTTCGCCCGAGCGGCTGATGATGGATGGGCTGCTTGCCGAATTGCGCCATGCGCGGCCGCAGCGGCTCGCCATCGACGAGGCGCATTGCGTCTCCGAATGGGGCCACGATTTCCGTCCCGAATATCGCCAGATCGGCGCAGCGATCGAGGAATTGGGCGGCGTGCAGGCGATCGGCCTGACGGCGACCGCCGACAAGGCGACCCGCGCCGATATCGCCCAGCGCCTGTTTGCGAGGCCGCCGCAGGTCTTCCTGCATTCCTTCGACCGGCCGAACATCGAGCTGAACTTCGCCGCCAAGGACCAGCCGCGCCGCCAGCTCTCCCGCTTTCTCGACCGCCATCGCGGCGAAAGCGGCATCGTTTATTGCGGCTCGCGCGACCGGACCGAGCGGCTTGCCTCCTATTTCGAGGAGCACGGCCACACGGCGGTCGCCTATCACGCAGGTCTCGAACAGGGGACGCGCAACCGCAATCAGGACCGCTTCCTGCAGGAGGACGGCGTCATCGCCGTCGCGACGGTGGCTTTTGGCATGGGCGTCAACAAGCCGGACGTGCGCTTTGTAGCGCATGCCGACATGCCGTCGTCCGTCGAGGCCTATTATCAGGAGATCGGTCGCGCGGGGCGCGACGGCCTGCCGGCCGATACGCTGACGCTCTACGGCCTCGACGACATGGCCTTCCGCCGCCGCCAGATCGATCAGAAGGATCTGACCGACGAGCGGCGGCGGATCGAGCACGCGCGCTTTTCCGCGCTCGCCATGCTCTGCGAGACGCCGACTTGCCGCCGCCAGACGCTTTTGGCCTATTTCGACGAGAAAACAGAGCCTTGCGGGCGCTGCGACATCTGTCTCGGCCGCGCCTCCGTCTTCGACGGCACGATCGAGGCGCAGAAGGCGCTCTCGGCCGTCTGGCGCACCGGGGAGCGGTTCGGCGGGGCCTATCTGGCGGACGTGCTGCGCGGCGAGGCGAGCGACGCCGTCCGCCGCAACGGTCACGATTCCATCAAGACCTTCGGCGTAGGCAGGGACCGCTCGAAGCACGAATGGGCCTCGATCCTGCGCCAGCTTTTCGCCGCCGGCGCGCTGGCGACCGCCAGCGAAGAGCATGGCGGCTTCCGCCTGACCGACAAGGGCGCGGACATTCTCAAGGGTCGCGAGACGATCCGCCTGCGCAGCGACCCGCTGACGCCGCGCGAGCGCAAGGCCCGGCGGCCGGCGGCCGGCGGCGGCGGAGCCGAGCCCGACGAGCGGATCCTCGCCGCGCTCAAGCGCCGGCGCATGGAGCTCGCCCGCGAGGAAGGCGTGCCGGCCTTCGTGATCTTCGCCGACCGGACGCTGATCGACATGGCCGAACGGCGCCCCGCGACGCTCGACGAGATGTTGGGCGTCCACGGCGTGGGAGAGCGCAAGCTCGCCCGTTACGGCGACGCTTTTCTGGAGGCGCTGGAGCAGGCGCTCCGGTAGGCGGCGCCCCCCGTCTCAGGCCAAGGATTTTCCTGCATTTTCGCGCCGTTTCGGATAGACTGCTGGGCGACGAATCATGGGGCTCGGAGCGGTCCCCCAAACAAGCGAAAAAATGAGCGAAAACGATTTCGAAAACGGCCGGCCGAACGGAAGCGATTACGGGGCCGAGTCGATCAAGGTGCTACGCGGCCTCGATGCCGTGCGCAAGCGCCCGGGCATGTATATCGGCGACACCGACGACGGCTCCGGCCTGCA
>DAIRCS010000274.1:0-3447 GCA_036796555.1 Rhodoblastus sp.
CGGCGGCGCGCGCCATCGGCTCGATGCGCTCGAAATGCTGGCGCGCGAGAATTTCCGTCGGCGCCATCATCGCCGCCTGCCTGCCCGCCTCCACCGCGCTCGCCATCGCAAGCAGCGCGACGATGGTCTTGCCCGAGCCGACGTCGCCCTGCAGCAGGCGCAGCATCCGCTTGTCGCTGGCCATGTCGCCACGAATGTCCGCGAGCGCGGCGCGCTGGGCGTTGGTCAGCGAATACGGCAGCGCGCCCTCGATCGCTTGGGAAATACGTCCATCGCCGACAGTCGGCCGCCCGCGCAACCGCCGCATTTTCGCGCGCACCAGACGCAGCGCGAGCTGCTGCGACAGCAGTTCGTCATAAGCGAGCCTTTTTCGCGCGAGCGTGTCGGGCGACAGATCGGCGGGCGAGCGCGGCGCGTGGAGCGCGCGCAGCGCCGGCGCGAAAGCCGGCCATTGCTCGCGGCGCACGAGCGTCGCGTCGAGCCATTCGGGCATGTCGGGCAATTTGCCGAGCGCGGCGTCGACGGCCTTCGCCACGTTGCGCTGATGCAGGCCCTCGGTGAGGCCGTAGATCGGCTCGTGCTCGCGCAAGGCTTTCAACGCGGCGGCGTCGAGCACGCGGGGATGCACGATCTGGCGATAGCCGTTCCACAGTTTCAGATCGCCGGAAAACCACCTGACCTCACCCACCGGCAGGGCGCGCAGCACCCAGTCGAAATTGTTGCGGAAAAAAACGAGCAGAACGTCGTCGCCATTGTCGTCCTCGACCAGAACGTTCAGCGGCGTATTGGAATATTTGCGGGGAATGCGGTGCTCGGCGACGCGGGCGGCGATCACCACATGCGCGTCCAGCGGCGCTTCGCGGATCGTCGGGCTCAGCCTGTTGTCCACGACGCCGGTCGGCAGATGAAAGAGCAGGTCGAGCGCGCGCGCCTCGTCCTGCCCAAGCAGGCGGTCGAAAAGCCTGGCGGTTTTGGGCCCGACGCCCGGCAGGGCGGCGATGCCGGAAAACAGCGGATCGAGCAGCGAGGGACGCATGGGCCTATTTGGACCGCGAGCCTTCAGGCTCGCAAGGGCAAGACCTGTCGGGCGAGCCTGAAGGCTCGCGGTCCACATGACATCGCCCGCTCGCGCCGCTATATAGCGCGCCTCAACCGGCCCCGCGCCGCGATGGAGCCCTCCATGACCGCCGACGACCTCGACACCCGCCGCCGCGCCATAAAAATTCGCGCCTGGCGTCGCGGCATGCGTGAGATGGACATTCTGATCGGCGGCTTCGTCGACGCGCGGCTCGACACGCTGAGCCCGGCGGAAATTTCCGACCTCGAACGGCTCATGGACGTCGAAGACCAGAAGGCGTTTTCGTGGCTGTGCGGCACGGAGGAGCCGGAGGCCGGGCACGACACGCCGGTCTTCCGGCAGATCAGGCAATTCCACAGCCATTCCGGGCCGGTGAACCTCTAGCGTCGAAACAAATGGCCAACGATCTCCAACGCGCGCTCAAGGAGCTGGAGCGCGGCGGGCAAGTCCTCCTGTCGCGCACGCCCGACGGCTTCGACGCCTTCGTCGCCGCCGATTTTTCACGCGCGCTCGCCGCGAAGGCCGAGGGCCGCGCGGTGGCGCTCGTGCATGTCGCGCGCGACGGGCAACGCTCGCGCGCCTTTCAGGAAGCCTTCGCCTTCGCCGCGCCCGAGATCGAAATCCTCGACTTTCCATCGTGGGACTGCCAGCCCTACGACCGCGTCTCGCCCAACGCCGGCATTTCCGCGCGCCGGATGACGGCCCTGTCGCGTCTCGCGCGCTCCGGCGGATCGGAAGAACGGCCGCGCATTCTGTGCACGACCGTCAACGCGCTCGTGCAGCGCGTCGCGCCGCTCGCCACGATCGCGACCGATACGTTTTCCGCCGCGCCCGGCAATCTCGTGAAGACCGACGATCTCGTGCGCTGGTTGGAGATCAACGGCTTCCTGCGCTCGGGCACGGTGCGCGAGACTGGCGAATACGCCCTGCGCGGCGGCATCGTCGATCTTTTCGCGCCGGGCATGCCCGCTCCGATCCGGCTCGACTTCTTCGGCGACACGCTGGAGACGATAAGGCCGTTCGATCCGGAAACGCAGCGCTCGACCGGACAGTTGCGCTCGCTCGATCTCGTGCCGATGAGCGAAGTGCAGCTCACGACCGAGACGATGCGCCGCTTCCGCCAGGCCTATCTCGCGCAATTCGGCGCCGAGACGCGCGGCGACACGCTCTATGAAGCGGTGAGCGAGGGGCGCCGCTATCCCGGCATGGAGCACTGGCTGCCGCTGTTCCACGAGCGGATGGACACGTTGTTCGACTATGTCGCGGGCGCGCCGATCCTGCTCGATCCGCTGGCCGAGGACGCCGCCGCCGAGCGGCTGGCGCAGGCGCAGGACTATTACGACGCGCGCAAGGACGCTTACGATTCCGATCCGGCCAACGCGAATTACAAGCCGCTGAAGCCCGATGCGCTCTACCTGAAACCCGAGGAATTGCGCGCGCGGCTGGACGCCGGACCGCTGGCGCGCGTCTCGCCTTTCGCCGTTCCGGATTCGCCGCATGGCATGAGCGTCGATCTCGGCGCCGGCGCTGGCCGCTCCTTCGCACCGGAGCGCGCGGACGAGAACGCCAATGTGTTCGAAGCGGCGGTGAAGCACATCGAGACGCTGCGCGAAAACGGCAAGCGCGTGATCCTCGCCGGCTGGTCGGACGGGTCGCGCGAACGTCTCGGCCATGTGCTGCAGGAGCACGGGCTGAAGAAGATCGAGCCCGTCTCCTCGCTGGCGCAGACGATCGGGCTCAAGGGCGTGGCGCTGGCGGTCATCGGGCTCGAGCAAGGCTTCGTCGCGGGCGATCTCGCCGTCATCGGCGAGCAGGACATTCTCGGCGACCGCCTCGTGCGCGCGCGCAAGCGCCAGAAGCGCGAGAACGTGCTGCAGGAAGTGGGCGCGCTCACGGCGGGCGATCTCGTCGTGCATGTCGACCACGGCATCGGCCGCTTCGTCGGCCTCACACAGATCCAGGCGATCGGCGTTCCGCACGACTGCCTCGAGTTGCATTACGCCGGCGGCGACAAGCTCTACCTGCCGGTCGAAAATCTCGAATTGCTGTCGCGCTACGGTTCGGAAGACCAGGAGGCGCAGCTCGACCGCCTCGGCGGCGTCGGCTGGCAGACGCGCAAGGCCCGGATGAAGAAGCGCATCCGTGAGATCGCGCACGGCCTCATCAAGCTCGCCGCGCAGCGCATGCTGCGCAAGGCGCCGGTCATGACGCCGCCCGCCGGCCTCTACGACGAATTCTGCGCGAAATTCCCCTACGACGAGACGGAGGACCAGGACGCCGCGATCGAGGCGACGCTGGACGACATGGCGGCCGGCCGGCCGATGGATCGCCTGATCTGCGGCGACGTCGGTTTCGGCAAGACGGAAGTC
>DAIRCS010000275.1:0-3428 GCA_036796555.1 Rhodoblastus sp.
GCCGCCGTGCCGCTCATGGTCACGCGGCCGGTCTGCAGCACATAGGCGCGGTCGGCGATTTCGAGACATTCCGTCAGCCGCTGCTCGACGATCAGCACCGTCGTGCCGGACTTCCGGATTTCCGACACGGCGACGAAAATCTCGTCGACCAGCTTCGGCATGATGCCTTGCGACGGCTCGTCAAGCATCAGGAGTTTTGGCCGCGTCATCAATGCCCGGCCGATGGCGAGCATCTGCTGCTCGCCGCCGGACAAGGTTTCCGCGCGTTGCGGCAGCCGTTCGCCGAGGCGCGGGAACAACCGCATGACCGTCTCCAGCGGCGCTTCGCGGTCCTTCTCGGCGCGGAACAGATAGGAGCCGAGCCGCAGATTGTCGGCGACCGAAAGCCGTGGAAACAGCCGCCGGTTTTCCGGCACATAGGCGATGCCGCGCTGCGTGACGAGATGCGGCGCGAGGCCATCGATGCGCGCGCCGAGAAACTCGACCGTTCCGGATGAGGGCCGCTCCATGCCGACGATGGACTTGAGCAGCGTCGACTTGCCGGCGCCGTTCGCGCCGGCGACGCAGACGATCTCGCCGGCCGCCACGTCGATCGTGGCGTTCGACAGCGCGATCAGGCCGCCGTAGCTCGTGGAAAGGTCACGCGTCGCGAGCACGATGACGCTCCCCGAGATAGGCGGTGATGACGCGCTCGTCGCGCACGATGTCGGCGGGCTTGCCCTGCGCGATCACACGGCCGAGATCGAGCACCACGGCGCGGTCGACCAGCGGCATGACGATCTCCATGACATGCTCGACCATGACGATGGTGACGCCCTGCCCGCGGATGCTGCGCACGAGTTCGACGCCCTGCCGCGCCTCGGCCGGCGTGAGGCCCGTCATGGCCTCGTCGAGCAGCAGCAGCTTCGGTTCCGTCGCCAGCGCGCGCGCGACTTCGAGCCGGCGCTTCTCGGGCGGCGTCAGCTCCTGCGCCATCGCGTTCTCCCGCGCGCCGAGGCCGGCGAAGTCCAGAACCCCGCGCGCCTTCTCGCGCGCTTGCGACGACGAGGACGTGCGCTGAAACGCGCCGACCATGACATTCTCGACGACGCTCATCGTCTCGAAACTCTTCACCACCTGGAACGTGCGCGCGATGCCGAGCGCGCAACGTTCCGGCGCGCCGAGGTCGGTGACGTCGCGGCCCTCGAAGAGAATACGCCCCTGCGTCGGCTTGCGCACCCCGGCGATGGCGTTGAACAGCGTCGACTTGCCGGCGCCGTTGGGCCCGATCAAGCCGAGGATTTCGCCCTTGTTCACCTCGATCGAGACATCGGCGTTGGCGACGAGCCCGCCAAAGCGCTGCGTGAGGTCGCGGACTTCGAGCAGCGCGCTCATGCCGCTTTCGCCCGCTTGCGCGCCGTCAGCGCGCCGACGATGCCCTCGGGTCGGCCGAGCGCGATGGCCATCACCAGGAGACCGTAGACGATGAGATCGAACCCCTTGCCCGTGCCGCCGGCGTAGGAGCGCGTGACCTCGGTGATCGGGATGAGGATGGCCGCGCCGACCGCCGGCCCCCACAGCGTGCCGATGCCGCCGAGGACGGCCGGCAGCGCCATGAGCAGCGAGAACTGGAAGCTCATCACGCTCTCGGGATCGATGTAAGAGACGAATTGCGCATAGAAGCCGCCGCCGACCGCGGTTAGGAACGCGGACACCGCCGCAGCCGCCATCTTCGAGCGGAACACCACGACGCCGAGGCTTTCGGCCGCTTCCGCATTGTCCTTGACCGCGCGCCACCAATAGCCCCAGCGCGAATCCTCGATCTTCCAGGTGACGAGCCAGGCGACGAAGGCGAGCGCGAGCGCAAAGTAGAAATAGGGCAGCTTGGAGCGCGCGAACTGGAACTTCGCCCAGCTATCGCCGCGCACCGGAACCTCGACGCCCATGGCGGCGCCCGCCCAGTCCCAGTTGAGCATCAGGAGATAGCCGGCTTCCGCGATCACGATCGTGGCGATCACGAAATAATGTCCCTTGAGGCGAAAGCAGGGGTAGCCGACGGCCGCCGCGACCAGCGCCGCGATCGCGCCGCCCGCGGCCATGCCGAACCAGGGCAGCACGCCGAACTTGGTGAACAGCAGCAGCGTCGCATAGGCGCCGATGCCGAAATAGAGCGCGTGGCCGAGCGATATCTGCCCGCAATAGCCCGACAATATGTTCCAGCTCTGCGACAGCGCCGCATACATCAGCGTCAGCACCAGCATGTTCTGGATGTAGACGTCCTTGACCACGAGCGGCAGGCAGGCGACCGCGGCCGCCACGCAGATCGCGACGATCAGATTGTTGCGGCGCGCGCCTTCGTGAAGGGAGCCGGCCATCACAGCGACCCGAACAGGCCGCGCGGCCGCAGGACCACGACCAGCAGATAGAGCGCGTAGATGCCGAGCGATTTCAGCGAGGCCGGCAGAACGAAAGCCGTTCCGGCTTCCACGACGCCGACGAGAATGCCGGCCGCGAACGCCCCGAACACGCTGCCGAAGCCGCCGAGCGCGACCGTGACATAGGCGATGAGCGCGAAGGACGCGCCGACGTCGGGATAGATGTAGAAGAAGATGGAGAGAACGGCGCCGGCGAGCCCGACCAGCGCGCCGCCGAGGCCCCAGCCGAGCGCGAAAATGCGCTTCTTGTCGATGCCGACGAGCGCGACCGCGCCGGCGTCCTCGCGCGTCGCCTCCAGCGCGCGGCCGAAATCCGTCTTGTTGATGACGAGCCAGAGCGCGCCGAAGGCCGCAAGCGACACGAGCGCGCCCGCGAGCTGCGGCGCCGGCAGGAATATGCCCGCGACATTGAACGTTTTGCCGCCGAGCCAGGAGTGCGGGATGGAGCGGTAGTCCGGCGTGAACAGGAATTGCGCGAGCCCGCGCATGGTGATCGCAAGCCCGAAGGTCGCGAAGATCTGCACCATGCCGGCGTTGGCCGAGGCGGACATGGCGAAGCGCACAAGGCCGAGATAGACGAAAGCGCCGAAGACGAACATCGCCGCCGCGACGAAGGGCGCGGCGATGAGCGGATCGAGCGCGAAGGCGAGAAAGAACCCGAAGGTCGCATACATGGCCGTCATCAGAAATTCGCCATGGGCGAAATTGACGACGTCCATCAGGCCGAAGATCAACGCGAGGCCGGCGGCGACGAGACCGTAGATCAGGCCCATCAGCAGGCCGCTGGCGAGCGATTGTACGATCGCTTCGGTCGTCATGAGCGACCTCCCTCCCCTTCATGAGGAGGGTGTCGCCGAAGGCGACGGGTGGGGCTCGCGCCGCCGCCATAATGTCGGAAGGTTTCGGCCCAGCCGTTCGGACCCCACCCGTCCGGCTGCGCCGGACACCCTCCCCATGAAGGGGATCGTTGCGAAATTCTGCGGGGGCGGGATTTGGTCCGCTCGGGCGCGGGAT
>DAIRCS010000276.1:0-3403 GCA_036796555.1 Rhodoblastus sp.
TCGAGCGCGACGATCTCGCCGATGCGCGCGATGAACCACGGGTCGATCTTGCAGGCGGCATGAACGTCCTCCTCGCTCATGCCCATGCGCAGGGCCTGCGCGACGACGAGAATGCGGTCGGGCGTCGGCGTGCCGAGAGCTGCGCGCAGCACGTTCTTGTCGTCGCCGAGGCCGAGGCCCTCGATCTCGTGCTCGTCGAGGCCCGACAGGCCCGTCTCCAGCGAGCGCAGCGCCTTCTGCAGCGATTCCGCGAAGGTGCGGCCGATCGCCATGGCCTCGCCGACCGACTTCATCGCGGTGGTCAGGATCGGCTCGGCGCCGGGGAATTTCTCGAAGGCGAAGCGCGGGATCTTGGTGACGACATAGTCGATCGTCGGCTCGAACGAGGCCGGCGTGGCGCCGCCGGTGATGTCGTTGGCGATCTCGTCCAGCGTGTAGCCGATGGCGAGCTTCGCCGCGACCTTGGCGATCGGGAAGCCGGTCGCCTTGGAGGCGAGCGCGGAAGACCGCGACACGCGCGGATTCATCTCGATCACGATCATGCGGCCGGTCGCCGGATCGATGGCGAACTGGACGTTGGAGCCGCCCGTCTCCACGCCGATTTCACGCAGCACTGCCAATGAGGCATTGCGCATGATCTGGTATTCCTTGTCGGTCAGCGTCAGCGCCGGCGCCACGGTGATCGAATCGCCGGTATGCACGCCCATCGGATCGATGTTCTCGATCGAGCAGACGATGATGCAATTGTCCGCCTTGTCGCGGACGACCTCCATTTCATATTCTTTCCAGCCGAGCACGCTTTCCTCGATCAGCACCTCGTTGGTGGGCGAGGCGTCGACGCCGCGCTCGACGATGTCGATGAACTCCGCCTTGTTGTAGGCGATGCCGCCGCCCGTGCCGCCGAGCGTAAAGGACGGCCGGATGATCGCCGGCAGGCCGATGTCGTCCAGCGCCTCCAGCGCCTGCGCCAGCGTCTTGATGTGATGCGAGCGCGGCGTGTCGAGGCCGATCTTCGTCATCGCCTCGCGGAAGAGTTCGCGGTCCTCGGCCTTGTCGATCGCTTCCGCCGTCGCGCCGATCATCTCGACGTCGAATTTATCGAGCGTTCCCATCTTCTTCAGCGACAGCGCGCAATTGAGCGCGGTCTGGCCGCCCATGGTCGGCAGCAGCGCGAAGCCGCCGGGCGCCGCATAGCGCTCCTTCTCGATGATCTTGGCGACGACGTCCGGCGTGATCGGCTCGACATAGGTGCGGTCGGCCATGTCCGGATCGGTCATGATCGTGGCCGGGTTCGAATTCACCAGCACGATGCGGTAGCCCTCCGACCGCAGCGTCTTGCAGGCCTGGGTGCCGGAATAGTCGAATTCGCAGGCCTGCCCGATGACGATCGGCCCCGCGCCGATGATCATGATGGTGGAAATGTCTGTTCTCTTGGGCATGGCGTCCTGCAGCGGCGGCGCCTCTCCGCATCAAACCGAAAAGTTCGGACTTTTCGGACTCATTTGATGCGCAAAGGTTCGCGCCATAAAAAAAGGCCGCATCGCCGGCCTTTCGCGCCGGAACGCGTCCTTGAGAATGTCTGGCCGGGACGCGCCCGGCGAAGCGCGCCCTACCTAGCCCACAATGACTGACGTGTGAACCCCCGGCCGCGCCGCGAAAGGTGGATAGCGGCGCGCGCCGCAAGCGCGCCCGGCGCGCGAAAGCCCTGCGACCATCTGAGCCTTGCGGCGCGCGGGGCGCTCGGGCCAAATGCGGGACGTTCGAAACCACCCGGAGCATCCATGGCCCCGCCGCGCCTCGCCTTCCTCCCGCTCGCGCTCGGCCTCGCGGCGACGCCGGCCGCCGCCATCGACAAAGGGCAGGTGCAGGACCTCATGGTGCAATGCGCCGCCTGCCACGGCGCCGACGGCATAGCGCGCGCCTCCGACGTGCCGGATCTCGCCGGCCAGCACGACGTCTACCTCTACAACCAGTTGCGGGCGTTCAAGAGCGGCGTGCGCAAGCACAAGGAAATGCAATATCTCGGCCGGCACATGACGGACGAGGAAATGCAGGCCATCGCGACCTATTATTCGAGCCTGCCGAAGCAATAGGGTCGGCGCCGGACGTTATCCCTTCTCCCCGCCTGCGGGGAGAAGGTGGCCGAAGGCCGGATGAGGGGCCCGCGCCGCAACATGGCGCCCAGTCGTTTGGCCCCTCACCCCGGCCCTCTCCCCGCTCGCGGGGAGAGGGGGAAGGCGCGCCTAGGCGCCCGAAATCTACCCCCGCCGCTTCCCCTTGAACGCCCGCGTCCCGCCCTTGCCCGCCATCGAGCGCGGCAGCGGGCGGGCTTCGCCGCCGCCGAAATTGTGCGGGCCCATGTCGGCGTCCGTGGGTTTTCGGGCGCGGGATTCGAAGATCGGCTCGGCCCCCTCCCGGCCTTCAGCCACCCTCCCCCGCTTCGCGGGAGAGGACGCGCCGGCGGGAAGATTGGCGGCCGCCCCATATTTCCGCTTCCCTGCAAACCGGCCCGCCTCGTCCTCGACATCCGCCTGCCGCGCCATCGGGTCCTCGGCGAGCAGGAGTTCTGTCGCCTCCAGCCGCTTGATCTCGTCGCGCAGGCGGGCGGCTTCCTCGAATTCGAGATTGGCGGCGGCCTCGCGCATGCGCTTTTCAAGGTCCTGCAGCGTGACCTTGAGATTGTGCCCGACGAGCGGCTGCGCGGCGAGGCCGGCGTCGACCGTCACGTGGTCCTGCTCGTAGACGGACCCCAGAATGTCGGCGATGCCGCGCTTGATCGAGGCCGGCGTGATGCCGTGTTCGGCATTGTAGGCCATCTGCTTTTCGCGGCGCCTGTTCGTTTCGGCGATGGCGCGCTGCATCGAGCCGGTCTCGTGATCGGCGTAGAGGATCACGCGCCCGTCCACGTTTCTCGCAGCGCGGCCAATCGTTTGAACAAGAGAGGTCTCGGAGCGCAGAAAACCTTCCTTGTCGGCGTCGAGAATGGCGACGAGGCCGCATTCCGGAATATCGAGACCCTCGCGCAGAAGATTGATGCCGACGAGCACGTCGAAGGCGCCGAGGCGCAGGTCGCGGATGATCTCGATACGCTCGATCGTGTCGATGTCCGAATGCATGTAGCGCACGCGAACCCCGTTCTCGTGCAGATATTCGGTGAGGTCCTCGGCCATGCGCTTGGTAAGCACGGTGACGAGCGTGCGATAGCCGGCCTGCGTGACGCCGCGGATTTCGCCGAGGAGATCGTCGACCTGCGATCGCGCGGGACGGACTTCCACGGGCGGGTCGATCAGGCCGGTCGGACGGATGACCTGCTCGACGAAGACGCCGCCGGTCCGCTCCATTTCCCACGAGCCGGGCGTGGCCGAGACATGCACGGTCTGCGGCCGCATCGCCTCCCATTCCT
>DAIRCS010000277.1:0-3397 GCA_036796555.1 Rhodoblastus sp.
GGACACGCGCCTCGTCATGCGCCCGCTGCGCAACACCGAGCGCGTGCTGCGCAACGCCGCCGTCGACCGCCTGATCGCCAAGGAGAAGGAACTCGGCGCGAACATCAAGTTCGAGGACATCATTACCGAAGTCGCCGGCGTCTATCCGAAGGTGATGCAGAACGGCGACATGGACGTCGGCGCCTGGTCCTGCGGCATGGTCGCGGGCCTGATCCACGACATTCCCACCGTGAAGGAACTGATCGACCGCATCATGGCGGAAGCGGAATCGATCATCCGCAAACGCCTCGAAGGCTTTCTGGCGGCCTGACGCGTCATGCTGAAAGTCGAACAGACAGGCGCGATCGCCGTCGTCACGCTCGATCGCCCGGACGCCATGAACGCGCTGTCGCGCGCGCTGCGCCGCGCGCTCGATGAAGCCATCCGCAAGATCGCGGCCGACGATTCGGTCAGCGTCGTGATCCTGACGGGCGCGGGAACCCGCGCCTTCACCGCGGGCCTCGATCTCAAGGAACTCGGGACGTCGACGGATGCGCTCGGCGACGCCAACGCCACGGGCGCGGCGGAAAATCCGGTGCTGGCGATCCAGCAATGTCCGAAGCCCGTGATCGGCGCGATCAACGGCGTCGCCATCACCGGCGGCTTCGAGCTCGCCCTCGCCTGCGACGTGCTGATCGCCTCGAGCAACGCGCGCTTCGCGGATACGCATGCGCGCGTCGGCATCATGCCGGGCTGGGGCCTGTCGCAGAAGCTGTCGCGCATCATCGGAATCTACCGCGCCAAGGAATTGTCGCTGACCGGCAATTTCCTCGATGCGCAGACGGCGCTCGACTGGGGTCTCGTCAACCGCGTGGTCGCGCCGGACGAGCTGATGCCGGCCGCGGTGAAGCTCGCCGAGGACATGGCGTCGATTCCGGCCGATACGCTCTGCCTCTACAAGTCGATCATCGACGAAGGGTATGCGGTGTCGCTCGGCGAGGGGCTGGCGGTCGAGCGCCGCCGCTCCAGCGCGAACAATCGCAGCGTGACGCCGGAATCGGTGGAGCAGCGCCGCGCCGGAATCCAGGCGCGCGGACGGACGCAGGGGTAAGCGGACCGCGAGCCTTCAGGCTCGCCTTGGTTCCGCGCCGGCGATTGCGAGCCTGAAGGCTCGCGGTCCAGCTCACCTGTCATTCCCGACGCGCGCAGCGCGATCGGGAATCCAGAGGCAAGGGATGCAATATTCGCCGCAGGGCTCTGGATCCCCGCTTTCGCGGGGATGACAATCGCGGCCGCCGCTCAGACACAGGAGCACGGCAGGGAGCAAGACTGACGGACCGCGGGCCTTCAGGCTCGCCTTGGTTCCACGACGACGAGTGCGAGCCTGAAGGCTCGCGGTCCTGCTCACCTGTCATTCCCGACGCGCGCAGCGCGATCGGGAATCCAGGGCAAGCGACGTAATATTCGCCGCAGGGCTCTGGATCCCCGCTTTCGCGGGGATGACAGTCGATCCTACCCTAGCAGCTTCTCGATATCCTTCCGGATCGATTCCGGGCTATCCGTCGGCGCGTAGCGCGCGACGGGATTGCCGTCCTTGCCGACCAGGAATTTCGTGAAGTTCCACTTCACACCCTGCGATCCCAAAAGGCCGGGCTTAGTCTTCTTCAGATAGTCGAACAGCGGATGCGTCTCCGCGCCATTGACGTCGATCTTGGCGAACATCGGAAAAGTCACGTCGTATTTCAGCGAGCAGAAATTCCTGATCTCGTCGGCGTCGCCCGGCTCCTGCGCGCCGAACTGGTTGCAGGGAAACCCCAGAACCTCGAAGCCGCGGTCGGCGAGATCGCGGTGCAGCTTTTCGAGACCGGCGTATTGCGGCGTGAAGCCGCACTGGCTCGCCGTGTTGACGATCAG
The DNA here is from genome assembly GCA_036796555.1 of Rhodoblastus sp. Lineage (GTDB taxonomy): Bacteria > Pseudomonadota > Alphaproteobacteria > Rhizobiales > Beijerinckiaceae > JAJXWB01. The sequence continues at coordinate 1,894 of DAIRCS010000277.1, forward strand.
CAACGCCTTGCCCTTGTAGCTTTCGAGCGGCACGTCCTTGCCGTCGATGTCCTTCGCGGAAAAATCGTAGACGTTGGTCACGCGGAAACTCCTTCGGCTTCAGTCACGCAGGCGGACAGGGCGGCGACGAGGTCGCGCCAGGCGGCGTCCGTTTCGTCCGTCCAGTCAGCGCCGAGCGCATCGCGCAGCGTGTCGGCGATGACGCGGAAGAACATCACGAACGTATCCGGCGGCACGTCATAGGTCGCGTGCGCCGCCGATTCCGCCGCCACGAGATTGGCGGCGTAGGCGCTGTCGCCGATGAAATCGAGAATCGTCTCCAGCGCCCGCGCCAGCATCTCGCCATGCACGGTCTTCGCATTGTGGCCGAAAGACTGCGCCAGCTCCGGCCGCTCGGCGAACAGGCGCGCATAGACAAGCGGCGTCAGGTCGCCCGCGCGCGCCGCGGCCAGCTCCAGGGAATGCGTGATGAGATCGGCCCGCATGGCGGCTCCTCGTCTGCGCGCCGATCATAGCAAGTCCTCGCCGGGATGCACGTGTGCGGCCCCCGAGACTTGGATAGACTGCCGCTACAAGCCGCCCGAAGGCGAGACAAGGGAGAGAGATTCGATGGCCTGGACGCCGGAACTGCAGGAGCTGGAGAAGCGAAAAGCGCTGACGGCGCGCATGGGCGGGCCGGAGCGCGTGAAGCGCCAGCACGACGGCGGCAGGCTGACCATCCGCGAGCGCATCGACAGGATTTCCGACGCGAAGACCTTTCTCGAAGTGGGCGCCATCGCCGGCGTCGGCGAATATGACGAGAAGGGCGATCTCACGGATCTGACGCCGGCCAATTGCGTGTTCGGCCGCGCGAAGGTGGACGGCCGCCCGGTCGTGATCGTCGGCGACGATTTCACCGTGCGCGGCGGCTCGGCAGACGCCTCGATCCGCGAAAAACCGATGATGGCCGAGGAGATGGCGCGGACCTTCCGCATGCCGATCATCCGCGTGATCGAAGGCTCAGGCGGAGGCGGCTCGGTCAGGACGATCGAGACCAAGGGCCGCTCCAACCTGCCCGGCCAGGTCGGCGAGACGCGCGCCTATCATCTGATGACCGACGCGCTCGGCCATGTGCCGGTCGTCGGCCTCGGCCTCGGCTCGGTCGCCGGCCTCGGCGCGGCGCGGCTGACGTCGAGCCATTATTCGGTGATGACGAAGACGTCCGCCATGTTCGTCGCGGGACCGCCGGTCGTCGCGCGGCTCGGCCAGCCGCATTCCAAGCAGGAATTGGGCGGCTGGGAAATACAGACGAAATCGGGCGCGATCGACCATGCCGTCGAGACGGAAGAAGAAGCCTTCGACTGCGCACGAAAATTCCTCTCCTACCTGCCCTCCTCCGTGCACGAGCTGCCGCCCGTGCAGCCGTCGACCGATCCGGTCGACCGCCCGGTCGAGAACCTGATGAAGGCGATCCCGCGCAACCAGCGGCAGGTCTACAAGATGCGGCCGATCATCGAGACGGTGG
>DAIRCS010000278.1:0-3361 GCA_036796555.1 Rhodoblastus sp.
GGCTTCGACTCCAGCGCCTTGTTGATCATGCCGGCGTAGATGCCGGGCTGCTTCTCCGGATCGTCGCCGCGATCCTTCAGCATCTTGCGCTGCTCGGGATCGCAGAGATAGGCGAAGGACACGTCATCGAGCTGCAGATAGGTGCAGCCGGCCTCGCCGAAGGCCGCGATCGCCTTGCCGTAGGCGGCGCCGAGGTCGTGATAGAAATCGTTCATGTCCGGATAGACGCCCATGTTGATGAGCTTCCGGCCGCCGCGATAGTGCAGCATGGAGGGCGAGGGGATCGTCTGCTTCGCGGTCTTCTTCGTGTGCGCCCTCAGGAACTTGAAGTGATCGACGAAGGCATGGCCGGTGAAGCCGATCTTCTTCATCACATGCGGGGCTTCCGCCTTGGTCTGCACGCCCGCGAACTGGATGCCCTGATCGACGGCGACCTTCTCGACGCCGTCGAGACCCCAGAGGAAGTCGTAGTGCCACCAGGAGCGGCGATATTCGCCGTCCGTGATCCCTTCGAGGCCGATCGCTTCCTGCTTCGCGATCAGCTTGATGATCTCGGCGTCCTCGACCGCCGTCAGCTCGGCGGCGGAAATCTCGCCCTTGGCGCGCTTCTCGCGGGCCTGCTTGAGCGGCGCGGAACGCAGGAGCGAGCCGACCTGATCGGCGCGGAACGGCGGGCGTATCGACATGGGTCTTCCTTCCTTCGAATCTATTTCTTCTCGGCGACGGCGAGCAGGGTCGCCAGCGCCTCGCGATCTTCCAGCAGCGCCGCGCTGTCGCCGCGATACGCGATCGTTCCCCGTTCGAGAATGATGGCGCGATCGGTGAGCGGCAGAATCTTGCGGGCGCTCTGCTCCACCAGAATAGCGGACATTTTCTCCTCGCGAATGATCCGGCGCAACGCCGCGAGCAATTCGTCGACGATGATCGGCGCAAGACCTTCCAGCGGCTCGTCCAGCAGAAGGATCTGCGGATTGAGCACGAGCGCGCGGCCGACGGCGAGCATCTGCTGCTCGCCGCCCGAAAGCTGGTTGCCCATGTTCGTGCGGCGCTCGGCGAGGCGCGGGAACATGTCGTAGATGCGCGCCACGTCGAACTTGCCGGGGCGCGCGACGGCGGTGAGGTTTTCCTCCACCGTCAGCGAGCGGAAGATGTTGCGTTCCTGCGGCACCCAGCCGACGCCGGCGTTGGCGCGTTGGTCCGGGCGCAGCGTGGAAATGTCGCGGCCGCCGAGCGCGATCGTTCCGGCGCGCCGGCGCGTGAGGCCGACGATCGTGTTGAGCAGCGTCGTCTTGCCGGCGCCGTTGCGGCCGAGCAGCGCGAGCGCCTCGCCCTGGGCGAGCGCGAAATCGAGATCGGAGAGGACGATGGCCTCGCCATAGCCGGCGGTGAGCTTTTCGACGCGCAGCAGGTCGCTCATGCCGCGCCTCCCCGGCCGGCTTCGCCGGCCTTGTCCGTATTCGCGGCATCGCCTTGCGGCGTCTCCAGATGATGTTCGATCTCGCTCTCGCCGAGATAGACCTGCCGCACGCGAGGATCGCGCGCCACCTCGCTTGCCGGCCCTTCCACGAAGAGCGCGCCCTGCACGAGCACGGAAATGGTTTTGGCGAAACGGAAGACGAGATCCATGTCGTGCTCGATGAGAACGAGCGCCATCTCCTTCGGGAGCGCCTCGATGATGTCGAGGATCTGCTCGCGCTCGCCTTCCGGCACGCCGGCGGCGGGCTCGTCGAGCAGCAGCACTTTCGGCTTCGGCGCAACCGCGATGGCGATTTCGAGCAGGCGCTGCTTGCCGTAGGGCAGAGAGCCGACGCGGCGCTCCATGACGTCGCCGAGATCGAGTTGTTCGAGGATCGCGACGGCTTCGTCGACAATGGCGCGGCTGGTGCCGGCGCGCCGCCAGAATTGCGCGCCTTCGGCATGGGCCTCGGACAGGGCGAGGCCGATCGTCTCCAGCGGCGTGAAATCGGCGAAGAGCTGGTTGATCTGGAAGGTGCGCGACAGGCCTGCGCGCGCGCGCCGGAACACCGGCCAGTCGCTGACGTCCTGCCCGTCCAGGAAGACCTGGCCGGAGGTGGGCGGCAGCACGCCCGACAGGAGATTGACGAAAGTCGTCTTGCCGGCGCCGTTCGGGCCGATCAGCGCGTGGCGCGCGCCCGCGGGCAGCGAGAAAGTCACGTCGTTGGTGGCGACGAGACCGCCGAAGCGGCGCACGAGATTCTTCGTCGCAAGGACCGGCTTGCCGGAGACCTGGCTCATGCCGGGCCTCCCTTGCCGGTCAGGCGGCCGTAGACGTCCGTGACGAGGCCCATGACGCCGCCGCGCACGAACAGCACGAGCAGGACGAGAATGAGGCCCAGCCAGAATTGCCAGTATTGCGGCGTGGCGGCGGCGAGCAGATCGTAGAGGGCCTTGAAGGCGGCGGCGCCGATGATGGCGCCGTAGAGCGTGCCGACGCCGCCGAAGATGACGATGAGCATGACGTCCGCCGAACGATGGAAGTCGAGCACGTCGAGCGACACGAAGGCGGTGGTCTGCGCGAGCAATGCGCCGGCGACGCCCGCATAGGCCGCGCCCATCGTATAGGCGCCGTTGAGGCGACGGTTGACATTGATGCCGATCGCGCCGGCGCGCAGCGCATTGCCCTTGATGGCGCGCAGCGACACGCCGAAGGGCGAGTTGATGACCTTTCGCGCGACGATGAAGAGCAGGAAGAGGACGGTAAGCGAATAGAGATAGGCGTTGCGGCCGAACAGGTCGAATTCGAACAGCCCGAGAATCTTGCCGGGCATCACGCCTTGCAGGCCGTCGGCGCCGCCGGTGAGCCAGGCCATGCGGTTGGCGAGTTCGGAGAAGATCAGCGCGACGCCGAGCGTGACCATGAGACGCGTGAGATCGGCGCCGCGCAGCACGAGAAAGCTCGTGATGTAGCCGACGAAGCCGCAGACGATCGCGGCGATCAGAAGCCCGAAGGTCGGATCGCTGAGGAGGCCTGCGCCCGCGCCCGCCTTGGCGAGAAGGCCGCCGACATAGGCGCCGAGCCCGAAGAAGGCGCCATGGCCGAGCGAGACGATGCCCGCGTAACCCAGAACGATGTCGAGCGAGAGCGCGAAGAGCGCGAGGATCGCGACCTCGTTGAACAGGAGCGCGCGGCTCGGAAAGACGAAGGCGAGCGCGAAGGCTGCGACCCAGAGCGCGACTTCCGGCCAGCGCCATTTCGCGCGGTCGCGGAAATAGGCCATCGCGCGGCTTTCGCCGCCCTGCGTGGCGTGTGCGGCAATGTCGATCATCGCTTGTTCCCGCGCCTCGCTCACTTGCCCGGCGCGCGGCCGAACAGGCCCTGCGGCCTGAAGATCAGCACGAG
>DAIRCS010000279.1:0-3283 GCA_036796555.1 Rhodoblastus sp.
ACATTTTCGCGGCATAGTCGAGCGTGTAGGGCTCGAGCAGCTTCCTGTAATCCTCGAAGCTGATCTTGTCCTTGAAGCCCCCCGGGTCCTGCGCGCCGTCCTTGCCGGCCTTGTGCGAGGCGTTGACAGCCTTGGCTTCCAGGACGTTGGTCGGCCGCAATCCATAGCCAATGTCTTCGACCGTCTGCGCGAACTCGACGTGCTTGTCGACGAATTCCTTGTTCATCGCGCCGGAATTGACGATGTAGTTCTGGATGTAGTTGAGGATCGCGAGGTCCGACTGCGGCGTGAAGATCAGCGGATTGTCGGCGAGCTCGAACGAGCGGTGCTCGAAGGTCGAGAGCACGTGCACCTCGCAACCAGGATGCGTGAGGCGGCGGTCGGTGAGGCGTGACCACAGGATCGGGTGCATCTCCGCCATGTTCGAGCCCCACAGCACGAAGGCGTCGGCGACCTCGATGTCGTCGTAGCAGCCCATCGGCTCGTCGATGCCGAAGGTGCGCATGAAGCCCGTGACGGCGGACGCCATGCAGTGGCGCGCGTTCGGATCGAGATTGTTCGAGCGGAAGCCGCCCTTAATCAGCTTGGAGGCCGCATAGCCTTCCCAGATGGTCCACTGGCCGGAGCCGAACATGCCGACCGCGGTCGGGCCGGACGCTTTCAGCGCGGCCTTCCACTTCTCGGCCATGATCGAGAAAGCCTCGTCCCACGAGACGGGCGTGAACTCGCCGTTCTTGTCGTATTTGCCGTTCTTCTTGCGCAACAGCGGCTGCGTCAGACGATCCTGGCCATACATGATCTTGGACAGGAAATAGCCCTTGATGCAGTTGAGGCCGCGATTGACCGGCGCGTCGGGATCGCCCTGCGTGGCGACGACGCGGCCGTTCTTCGTGCCGACGATGACGCCGCAGCCTGTGCCGCAAAACCGGCACACGCCCTTGTCCCAGCGAATGCCGTCAGCGCCCATCTGCGCCGTGGCGTCGACAGGCGTCGCAAGGCCGGCCGCGCCCGCCGCCGCAGCGATGGCGGACGTTTTCAGCGCATCGCGGCGCGTCTGAACGAGCATGCCTTCGAAATTGGTGTCTGCGGACATGGGACCGGCCCTCCGTCAATTCTGAATGACTGTCTGCACGTCAAGCGTGCGGGATTCGTCGGCGTCGAATGCGTGGTAGACGAGCGAGGCCGCCACCACGCCGGGCGTGCGATGGATTTCGGCGATCTGGTCGAACGCGCGCGTGGCGGCCTGGTCGACGGCCGTGACGACGAGGCGCGAATCGTCGGTGCGCGCGTGAATCTCGACGCCGGGCAGCGCGGCGACCGCGCGCGCCGCCTCGTCCGCGCGCGCGGGCGCAAGATGCACCACGAGGCTGCAGATGTTGAATTCCGCGCTCACGCTTTCGCCTCCATCGCGAAATCTTCCGCCAGACCTGTCGCCACCAGCGCCCGCGCGCCGTCGACGAAGGCGATGGCGCTCGTGGGGCACACGGCGAGACAATCGCCGCAGCCGGTGCAGGCCGATATGTCGAGAAGCGGCTGGGCGCCGCCGCGCTGCAGCCGGAACCTGATGGCGCCGATGTCGCAGGCCTCTCCGCAGCGGCGGCAGGCGACGCCGCGCGGCTCCACGCAGGCCGGCCCGATCCGGGCTACCCGCGCCATCGGCGCGCAAGCGTCATCGCTCGGCCGGAAAGCCCTGAAAAGGCTTCGGCGTGTCAGCGTCGCGGTCATCGCTTCCCTTCGGAACGTCGCTTCGCAATGTGGGCGCCCCATATGGGCGGCTTCCAAAGCTGGCCTGATGGGCCGGTTCCGGTTGCGCGGAGAACATGCTTGCGCACGCCACCGCGGACCTTGATCCTGCTCAATCACCAACGCAGCGTCGGTTGCAGGATCGTTTTGAATTAATTCGATTAATCCATGCCTTGATAATTGATAATTTTCACGCGGATTGTCGTCGCGACGCGATGCACATCGGACCGTAGAAAAGGGCGAAGCCGGCGAAGCCCGCGCTCCATGCGAAGCCGGCGACAGTGAGCGCCGGCGCCGGATTGTCCAGGAATGCGGCCGCAATTCGCGCGACCGCCGCCACGACCAGGAAAAGATACAGCAGGCTCGTGCTCGGCGGCGCAATCAGCGCGTGGCCGGTGTGGCCGCGCGTCGCGCGCGTCATCACCGCCAGCGTCATGAGTCCGATGGCGCCGATCGCCCACGCGTGGATCGCGGCGATGTCGAAGACGGAATCGTTCGTCATCGCGCCGGCCGCCGCCACCGCGAAGCCCAGCGGAATGAATGCGTAGGCGACGTGCAGCACCGCAACGAGCTTTTCCGCCCACACGCGATCCGGCGCCCAGCGCGCGAGGCGCACGACATGCAGGACCGCCGCCGCCAGGAACAGAAGGGTCGCCAACGGCGCCGCGCGGGCGAACGCCGGCAGCCCGACCCAGACGGCAAGCGCCGCGCCTGCGACGATCATCGCGATCTTGTCGAACCTGCCGAAGGGGATCGGAAGACGGCCCGGGTTTTCGCGCTTGATCCAGTTCGTCGTGAAGCTCGGCACGATACGTCCGCCGACGATCATGACGAGCATCAGATAGGCCGCAAGCGCCAGCCGCTCGCTGTAGGTCGCCACGCCGGCGCGCGACACTTCGACATGAAAGCAGACCTGCGCCAGACACAGCGCGGCGAGCACCGCGACGACCTTGACGTTCCGCACATTGCGGCCCGCCAGCACCTCGCGGGCGATCAGGACCGCCAGCGCGACCGGAAACGCGAGCGTGAGCACGGCGAGCGGCAGAGCGCCCAGCGCGCCGCTCGCCGCCATGGCGGCGCGGCCGAGAAGCCACAGGCAGAACAGCGCCACGAGCGGCCAGCCGACGACCGGCAGGCGTCCCGTCCAGTTCGGAACGGCCGTGAGCAGAAATCCGGCGACGACCGCGCTGGCGTAGCCAAACAGAAGCTCATGCGCGTGCCAGGCGACGGGCGGAAAGGTCGTCGGCAAGCCGCTGACGCCGTCGAGCCAGAGCGTCCAGATCAAGACAGCGACGGCCGCGTAGACCGCCGCGAAGAAGAAGAACGGACGGAAGCCGTAGCTGAACAGCGCCGGCCCGTTCCAGCGGCGCATGCGTTCCATTGTCGTCATCTCGACTCCGAAGCCTGAATCGGCTCATGCGACGATGTGGCGGTAGATCGCCGGAAGCGCGTCGATCAGCCGATCGGAGGCCGGCGCCATCGCATAGCCGGCGCGGCCGAAGAGATAGGGAAGATAGGCGCGCGCCTGCTCATCGACAGT
>DAIRCS010000280.1:0-3194 GCA_036796555.1 Rhodoblastus sp.
CCTTGAGCATCATCAGCGCATCTTTCGGCGGTCGGCCGGGGCCATCGGCGCGCAGCCGCGCCAACAGCTTCTCGAACCGATACCACTTCACCTCGGCCGACAGCCGATCCAGGGTCGCGTTCTGACCGACCTTCGTCGAAATCCATCCGTCGCCGAAACCAAGCTGCATCGAAAACCCTCCGATGCAGCCAGTGAATCACGCCCAGCCGATTTTGCAACGATCCCCGCAAGGGGGAGGGTGAGAGCCGAGGCTTGACCGAGCGCCCCGAAGCCGGGACCGCCGGCCTCCGGCCGGCCAACCTTTCGCCCGCGGCAAATCCGTGCGATACGCGCGGCCCCTCCCGCCACCTCGTTCAGATCGGCTCCATGTCGCGCGCGCTCGGCTTTGATTTCGGCACCACAAATTCCGTGCTCGCGCTCTACGACGGCGACGCCGCGCGTCCGCTGTCGTTTGCTTTCGAGGACACGAAGCTTCAGGCCTTGCGCACGGCGCTGGCCTTCTGGAAGGCGCCGGGCCGCAAGCGGCCGGCGAGCGAGATCGGGCCCTGGGCCGTGCAGCGCTACCTCGACCATCCCGAGGACAGCCGCTTCATGCAATCGCTAAAAACGTTCGCCGCGAGCCCGCTGTTCGCCGGCGCCTATGTCTTTGCGCAACGCTTCCGCTTCGAGGATCTGCTCGAAGAATTCTTCGTGCGCCTGCGCGCGCACGCCGGCGACGCGCTGCCGGCGACGAGACGACTCGTGATCGGGCGGCCCGTCGAATACGCCGGGGCGAGCCCCGATCCCGCGCTCGCGGCGGAACGCTATCGCGCCGCGCTCGAACAATTCGGCTTCGAGGAGATTCTGTTCGTCTACGAGCCCGTCGCCGCCGCCTTCCATTTCGCGCGGAACCTCAAGAAAAGCGCGACCGTGCTGGTCGCCGATTTCGGCGGCGGCACGACGGATTTTTCGATCCTGCGCTTCGAGATCGGCGCGGACGGGTTTCGCGCCACGCCGCTCGCGCATGGCGGCGTCGGCGTCGCCGGCGACAGTTTCGATTTCCACATCATCGACAAGGTCGTGCTGCCGCATCTCGGCAAGGGCGGCAAATACCAGGGGATGGGCAAGACGCTCGACCTGCCGGTTGGCGTGTTCATGAGCTTCGCGCGCTGGAACATGCTGTCGGTGCTGAAATCCTCCGACGAGTTCCGCGACCTGAAGAACATGCTGAAGGTCTGCCTGGAGCCCGCAAAGATCGAACGCATGATCGAGCTGGTGGAAGAGGACCAGGGCTATCCGCTCTACAAGGCCGTGTCCGAAGCCAAGATGCGGCTGTCCCGCGCGGAGGAAACCGATTTCGCCTTCGCCCCGCTCGGCCGCGATTTCCGCGTCACGATCCGGCGCGCGAATTTCGAGAGCTGGATCGCGGGCGATCTCGCGCGGATCGAGGCGGCGCTCGGCGACACGCTGGCGTCCGCCGCATTGCGCGAAGAGAAGATCGACCGCGTGTTCCTCACCGGCGGCACGTCCTTCGTGCCCGCCGTGCGCGCCATATTCGACCGGCGGTTCGGCGCAGCGAAGATCGAGTCCGGCGACGAACTCCTGTCGATCGCCAGCGGCCTCGCGCTGATCGGCGAGCGCGACGACGCCAAGGTCTGGGCGACGGCCGACTGAGGCGGCCCGGCCCTTGCGGCATCCCTGCCGAAGACACGGTCGTGTCGCGAAACGGCACGATTCCGCGTCCGGCTGCGACAGGAGGCGCGCATGTCGAAATTCTCGATCGGCTTTGCGCCGGACGATTCGACCCGGTTTGAAACACGCAGGACGAGAGTCCTCGCGCCCGCGCGCGCCAACGCCAATGTGCGCCGGCGTATTCCCGGATTCCGGGGCTATGTCGCGATCCTGGCGTTCCTGACGCTGGTCGCCGCGCTGTCGATGGGCATGGCGCTCTGGCGGCTGTTCCACTTCGCGCGCTGATCTATTTCTCGGCGAGATCCCTGTCCTTCTCGGTCGGCCTGAGATGGCCGACCTCGCCGATGCGCACATAGAGTTCGAGCAGCGGTTTCACGAGACCCTGCGTCGCTTTGAGGATTTCCGCGTTGTAGGCGGTTCGCTGCGCCTCCGTCTCGACCTTGCCGCCGGCATGGGCGAACAGCACGTTGAGCATGCCGTTCATGGCCGCGTTGACCTCGGCCGCCGCCCTGGGACCCGCGGCATTGTCGAACATGGGCAGGAGCGCGACGTTCTGGGCGCTGACGCGCGCCACGAGCTCCTGCAGCTTGAGGACGTCGGCCAGCGCCTCCTGCCCGCCGGCGACCTTCTGCGCGGCGACGACGTAGAGGCCCTGGAAATCCTCCATCTTGGCGCGGAGATCGTTGTAGTTGCGGATGACGAAATCCGTGCGCAGCTTCTGCGCCTCGAACTGCGCGTTGACCGAGGGCGCGACCACATAGGCGCCGATCACGCCGAGCCCCGACAGCAACAGCGTATACCAGATCGGCGTGCGCTCGCCGGACAGGAATTCGCGGACGAAGCGCTTGCGTTCGCCCTTGTCCGCCGACCCGCCGTCAGCCGTTTGCTCCGTCATCCAGAGTCCCCCGTGCCGACGCGCGGCCGGCTTGCCCGATCCTGACCGATAAGACGGCCCCACGCGAGAGCCGGAGGCCGGACCTTGCCGGCGGAGCCGAATCTGCTACAAATGTTCATGGTCCGTTCGCGCTCGTCCTTCGTCTGCCAGAACTGCGGCGCGGTCTCGAACCGCTGGCAGGGCAAGTGCGAATCCTGCGGCGAGTGGAACACGATCGTCGAGGAGCAGGCGGCGGCCGGGATCGGCGCGGCGACGGCGGGCAAGGGAACGAAGGGCCGGCCGTTCAAGCTCGAAGGGCTGGACGGCGAAAGCGCCGAGGCGCCGCGCATCGTCTCCGGCATTCGCGAATTCGATCGCGTGACCGGCGGCGGCTTCGTGCCGGGCTCGGTGCTGCTGATCGGCGGGGAGCCCGGCATCGGCAAGTCGACGCTGCTGATCCAGACCTGCGCGGTTCTCGCGCGAAAAAAGCGCCGCGTCGTCTACATTTCCGGCGAGGAGGCGACGGCGCAGGTGCGCATGCGCGCCGCGCGCCTCGGCCTTGCCGACGCCGCCGTGCAGCTCGCGGCCGAGACGCATGTCGAGGACATTCTGGCGACGCTGATGCAGGGCGAGCGCCCTGCTCTCGTCG
>DAIRCS010000281.1:0-3168 GCA_036796555.1 Rhodoblastus sp.
GGCCGTGCGTCGCCCAGGGGGTGTGGCCGATGCGGGTGTGCCCTTGGAGCGGCTCGCGCGCGAGACGATCGCCGAGATTGCGCAGCTTGCCTTCCGCGCGGCGGCGCGTGACGTGGCCGTTCTCCAGCGTGGCGACGCCCGCCGAATCGTAGCCGCGATATTCGAGACGCCGCAGCGCCTCGACGATGTCGCCCGCCACCGGCTCGTTCCCGAGAATTCCGACAATTCCGCACATGCCCCGCGTCGTCTCTTTCCTGTCCCTGCCGGCCGGTCCAGAGCTAGAAGGCCGCAGACGCCGACGCAAGCGATATTGCTGCGCTGCGGCCGCTCACCCGCCGTCAACGTAAACGTGGCGGCGGCCGCCATCATTTCGGCCAAGGTCTGTGGCCTTTGCGTGGCGGCGCGGGAATCGGCCCCGCGTTTTCATCTGGAGCCCGCCATGACGTTTTCGCGCAGCCTGGTCCTTTTCGCTCTCGCCCTTTCCGTGGCGGGCGGCGCGGCTCAGGCGCAGGAGAAGAAGAAGCCGTCCTGCCAAAGCATCTTCAACATCTGCATGAAGCGCGCCGGCTCCGGTCACGCGGCGATCTGCCAGGACATGTTCGCCAGCGCCAAGGCGAATGGCGAATGGCAGGCGACCGTCGACGAACAGGGCGTCCATCGGCCGCCCGTGCCCTGCACGCCCTGATCAGCCCTTCCTTTTCGACGCCCTGAACGCGGCCGCCCAGCCGGGTTTCTGCACCTGGCGGCCGCGCCCGAGCGCCAGAGCGTCCGCCTCGACATCGTCGGTGATGACCGAACCGGAGCCGATATAGGCCCCGGCGCCGATCTTCACCGGCGCGACGAGCGAGGAATTGGTGCCGATGAAGACGCCTTCGCCGATCTCCGTCCGGTATTTGCCGAAACCGTCGTAATTGCAGGTGATGACGCCAGCGCCGACATTGGTCTTCGCGCCGACGGTGGCGTCGCCGATATAGGCGAGATGGTTGACCTTGGCGCCCGCGCCGACGGTCGAGGCCTTGATCTCCACGAAATTGCCGATATGGGCGTCGGCCTCGAGCTTTGCGCCCGGCCGCAGGCGGGCGAAGGGGCCGATGGTCGCGCCGCTTTCCACGCGGGCGCCTTCCAGGTGCGAGAAGGCGCGGATGACGACGTTGTCGGCGATCTCGACGCCCGGTCCGAAGACGACGTTCGGCTCGACCGTCACGTCGCGGCCGAGGCGCGTGTCGACGCTGAAATGCACCGTCTCGGGGGCGACGAGCGTCGCCCCTGCCCGCATCGCCGCCTCGCGCAGCCGCTTCTGTGCGACGGCTTCGGCGGCGGCGAGCTGGACGCGATCGTTGACGCCCTGCACCTCGTCTTCGGGCGCCGTGCGAAAGTCCGCCTTCAGACCGAGCGCCCGCGCGCCGGCGACGACGTCGGGCAGGTAATATTCCTTCTGCGCATTGTCGTTCCCCACGCCTTCGAGTAGCGCCAGCGCCTGGGCGCCGTCCAGCGCCATCAGTCCGGCGTTGCACAATTTCGTCGCGCGCTCGGCCTCCGTTGCGTCCTTGTGCTCGCGGATCGCGGCGAGCCCGCCGTCGGGGCCCAGCAGCAGCCGGCCGTAGCCATGCGGATTAGCGGCGACGAAGCCGAGCGCCGCCACCGCCGCGCCTTCGGCCAGCGCCGCGCGCAGGCCCGCAAATGTCTCGGGTCGAACGAGCGGCGTATCGGCGAAGGCGACCAGCACGTCGTCATAGCCGCGCTGCAGCGCCGCTTTCGCCGCCAGCACGGCATGCGCGGTGCCGAGCCGCTCGGCCTGTTCGAACACCTCGAGCGCGGGCTCCGCCGCGCGCGCGGCTTTGGCCACGTCCTCGCGGCCGGGGCCGACCACGAGCGCTATCCGCTCGGCGCCAGCCGCCCGCACAGCGGCGACGACATGGGCGACCATGCTGCGGCCCGCGACCTCGTGCAGCACCTTCGGTTTCGCCGAGCGCATCCGCACGCCCTCGCCGGCGGCGAGAACGACGGCGAGGCAGCGGCGGGCAGACGACATTTCGATCTCCGGGAGGGGGCGCGCAAGCGGCGGACGCCGTTGCCAAAAGCTTTGAACAGTATAAACACGAGCCATTGAGCGCGGAAGGATCGCGGTCGCGTTCGATCCGCCGGGCGGGGCCGTTTCAATAGCCCACGTTCGCGATATGGTCACGTCTGCGTTTGCCGGGAAGTCTGTTTGTCCATGATCGTGCGTCGAGACGTGCTGAAGGGCGTGGCGAGCGGAGCCGGACTGCTGCTTTCGTCCCCGGCTTTCGCGCAGACGCAAGCGCCGCCGGAGCAGCCGGCGCCCTTTCAGCAGAGCATGGTTCTCGATCTCGCCCGCGGCGTCGCCAAGTCGCCGTTCAAGCCGGCGCCGACCGACCTTCCGGACGGACTGAACGGGCTGAACTACGACCAGTATGTCGGGCTGCGCTACCGCAGGGAGAAGCTGATCTGGGCCGACGACAAGGTCGGTTTCGTGATCGAGCCGCTTCATCGCGGGTTCATCTACAATTCCCATATGGTGATCCAGCTTGTCGAGAACGGCCTGTCGCGCCGGCTCGTCTACAATCCCGCGGATTTCGAGTTCGGGTCGGTCAAGCCGCCGCCGGATTTGCCGGATATGGGTTTTTCGGGCTTTCGCGTGCTCGTTCCGCGCGAGGGCCGGCTTGCGGAGGTCGCCATTTTCCAGGGCGCGAGTTTCTTCAAGGCGCGCGCGCCGGGCCAGACCTACGGCGTGCAGGCGCGCGGCCTGTCGCTGAAGACAGCCGATCCGCGCGGCGAGGAATTCCCGCAGTTCAAGGCGGTGTGGATCGAGAAGCCGACGCTGGCCAGCAATGCGCTGGTCGTGCATGCGCTGCTCGATTCCGAAAGCGTCGCCGGCGCCTACCGGTTCACGATCAGGCCCGGCGAAGCGATCATCATCGACAACGAGATGACGCTCGCCCCGCGCGCCAATGTCGAAAACGTCGGCATAGGCTCGATGAGCGCGACCAGCATATCCTCGCCGCTCGACCGCCGCCGTCCCGACGACGTCCGCCCGATCATCGCCGACGTGAACGGCCTGCAGATGAACACGGGCAAGGACGAATGGATCTGGCGGCCGGTCACCAACCGGCAGACGCTGCAGATTTCCTCCTTCGTCGACGACAAGCC
>DAIRCS010000282.1:0-3165 GCA_036796555.1 Rhodoblastus sp.
CGTGCTCAAGGACCGCGTCGCCCTCGTCGCTGGCCATTCGCTGGGTGAGTATTCGGCGCTCGCCGCTGCCGGCGCCATTTCGGTCGCGGATGCGGCGAGACTCCTCAAGCTACGCGGCCAGTCGATGCAGAAGGCCGTTCCTGTCGGTGTCGGCGCCATGTCGGCGCTGCTCGGCGTCGGCCTCGACGTCGCCCGCAAGATCGCCGCCGATGCCGCCCAGGGCGACGTCTGCGACATCGCCAACGACAACGAGCCGACACAGGTCGTTCTCTCCGGCCACAAGACCGCAATCGACCGCGTGCCTGAAGTCGGCAAGGCGCATGGCCTTCGTCGCGCAATCCCGCTTCCGGTTTCGGCGCCCTTCCATTGCCGGCTGCTGAAGCCCGCCGCCGACGCCATGGCCGAGGCGCTGGCCAGCACGAATATCGTCGCGCCAAAAATTCCGGTCGTCGCCAATGTCGTCGCGCGCGCCGTAAGCGACCCCGCCGAAATCCGCGACCTTCTGGTGAAGCAGGTGACGGGCACTGTGCGCTGGCGCGAATGCGTCGGCTACATGGCCGCAAACGGCTGCGACCGCTTCGTCGAGCTCGGCGCCGGCAAGGTGCTGACGGGCCTGCTGAAGCGCCTCGCCGACGGCGCGACCGGCATGAGCGTCGGGACGCCGGCGGATGTCGAGGCGTATAAGAGCGCGTAGCGAGCGACTCCGGGGACTGTCATCCCCGCGAAAGCGGGGATCCAGAGGCCGCCTGCCGAAGATTTGCGAACTGGATTCCCGCTTTCGCGGGAATGACATCTGGAGAAACACATGTTCGACCTGACCGGCAAGACCGCGCTCGTGACGGGCGCCTCGGGCGGCATCGGCGCGGCCATCGCGCGCGGGCTGCATGCGCAGGGAGCGACCGTCGCGCTCTCGGGCACGCGGGCTGACGCGCTCGAAAAGCTCGCCGGCGAACTCGGCGATCGCGCGAAAATCCTGCCCTGCAACCTCTCGGACAAGGACGCCGTCGAAAAGCTCGTGCCGTCGGCGGAGGCCGCCATGGGCCAGCTCGACATTCTCGTCAACAACGCCGGCCTCACCCGCGACGGCCTGTTCATGCGCATGAAGGACGAGGACTGGGACACGGTCATCGCCGTCAATCTCACCGCCACCTTCCGCCTCGCCCGCGCCGCCGTGAAGGGCATGATGAAGCGCCGCTGGGGGCGCATCGTCTCCATCACGTCGATCGTCGGCGTCACGGGCAACCCCGGCCAGGGCAATTACGCCGCCTCCAAGGCCGGCATGATCGGCATGTCGAAGTCGCTCGCGGCCGAAGTCGCCTCGCGCGGCATTACCGTGAATTGCGTCGCGCCGGGTTTCATCGAAAGTCCGATGACGGACGCGCTGAACGAGAAGCAGAAGGAAGCGATTCTCGGCCAGGTGCCGGTCGGAAAGCTCGGGCAGGGCGCCGATGTCGCCTCCGCCGTCATCTATCTGGCGAGCCAGGAGGCGCAATATGTCACCGGCCAGACGCTGCACGTGAACGGCGGAATGGCAATGATCTGAGGACTTTGCGCCGCGTCCGACCGGACGTTGGACAAGCCGGTCCTCAACCGCCAGACTACTGGCGAGCCCAAAGGAAGTATGTTATCCGACGCGCGGAATTTGTCGGGGCGGGTTCCGCCGCGACGTTGCAAATCCGGGGCGTTTGCGCTCCTGATGGTCAAAAGATCACTGGTCACAGAACACAAGGACGGAACACATGAGCGATGTCGCCGAGCGCGTGAAGAAGATCGTCGTCGAGCACCTCGGCGTCGAGGCTGACAAGGTCGTGGACAACGCCAATTTCATCGAGGATCTCGGCGCCGACTCGCTCGACACGGTCGAGCTCGTCATGGCTTTCGAGGAAGAATTCGGCGTGGAAATCCCGGACGATGCAGCCGAGACGATCGTGACGGTCGGCGACGCCGTGAAGTTCCTCGAGAAGGCCACCGCCGCCTGACCGGCGGCGCACCGTCTTAGATCGAAGAACAACAGCGGGCGTTGCTCATGTCGTCAATGCGTAGGGTCGTGGTCACTGGCCTCGGCATGGTCAGCCCGCTGGGCGGCGGCGTCGAGACGAGCTGGCGGCGCCTGATCGCTGGCGAAAACGGCTTCGGCCGCATCCAGGGCTTCGAGATCGACGATCTGCCCTGCCAGATCGCCGCGCATGTGCCGCGCGGCGACGGCTCCGACGGCACGTTCAATCCCGACGAGTGGATGGAGCCGAAGGAGCAGCGCAAGGTCGACGACTTCATCCTCTACGCTATGGCCGCCTCGACCCAGGCCCTGCGCGACGCCAACTGGAAGCCCGAGACTTACGAAGAGCAGATTTCGACCGGCGTCATGTTCGGTTCGGGCATCGGCGGCCTGTCGGGCATCGCCGATACCTCGCTGCTTCTGAAGGAGCGCGGCCCCCGCCGCGTCTCGCCCTTCTTCATTCCCGGCCGCCTCATCAACCTCGCCTCGGGCTATGTCTCGATCGAGCACGGCCTCAAGGGTCCGAACCACGCCGTCGTCACCGCCTGTTCGTCGGGCGCTCACGCCATCGGCGACGCGGCGCGGCTGATCGCGCTCGGCGACGCCGAGGTCATGGTCGCCGGCGGCGCCGAATCGGCGATCTGCCGCATCGGCATCGCGGGCTTCGCCGCCTGCAAGGCGCTCTGCACCGCCTATAACGACGAGCCGTCCAAGGGCTCGCGCCCCTACGACCGCGACCGCGACGGCTTCGTGATGGGCGAGGGCGCGGGCGCGCTCGTTCTGGAATCGCTGGAGCACGCGCAGGCGCGCGGCGCGAATATCTACGCCGAGATCGTCGGCTACGGCATGTCGGGCGACGCCTACCACATCACCGCCCCGGCCGAGGACGGCGACGGCGCCTATCGCTGCATGACGGCGGCGTTGAAGCGGTCGGGCCTGTCCATCTCGGACATCGACTACATCAACGCCCACGGCACCTCGACCATGGCCGACGGCATCGAGCTCGGCGCGGTCGAGCGGCTGCTCGGCAATTCCGCGTCGAAGACCTCGATGTCCTCGACTAAGTCGGCGATCGGCCATCTGCTCGGCGCGGCCGGCGCGGCGGAGGCGATCTTCTCGATCCTCGCGATCCGCGACCAGGTCGCGCCGCCGACGCTCAACCTCGACAA
>DAIRCS010000283.1:0-3148 GCA_036796555.1 Rhodoblastus sp.
TCGTCGAGCGAGCCGAGCGGATGCAGCCAGGTGATGCTCATGGCGCAGGATTGCGCCGCCACGCCGGCGCACCAGGATTCCGAGCGGTTCGCCGTCAGGATCGCGATCCGGTCGCCGCGCCCCAATCCCTGCGCGGCGTAGACCGCCTGCATGCGCGCGACGAGATCGAGCGCCGCCGCATAGGTCGTGCGCCTGTCGCCTTCCACGAAAGCGATGCGCCCGGGATGGCGGGCGAGCGCGCGCAGCGCCTGCGCGCCGACGGTCGGGCCGTGGTGAACGGAATCGTGCATGGCGTCCTCCGGTTCGCGCGTCTGCGGCGCGATTGCGCGACGAGACTAGAACGCGACCGCGCGCCTGAACAGACCGCGTCAGCGCGCCGGTGGAATCGCGCCTTTCGCGATCCAGCGGTCGAAGACGGCGAGCGCCGCGTCCGCAAAGGCCCGATCGTTGATGTGCGCGTCGATCTCGACGAGTTCCAGATTGCCGGGCGCCGTCGCCCGCGCTTCCGCCAGAAAAGCCGCGAGCCCTTCGGCGTCGTGCATCGGTTCTTCAGGCCGGTCCCACGCCTCGACGCCGCCGCGCGGCAGGATATAGGCCGTCGGCCCCGTCGCGCGCGCGAGCTTGTCCGAAATCAGGCGCGCGACGCCGCGGCGTTCGTCGGCGGACGCAGCGACGGACGCGATGAGGCGATTATGCGCATGGAATCCGCGACCGTCCTGCGCCTTGCCGTCCGGACGCCAGGCAGGAAAATCGATCATGTCGACGGCCCCCGGCGCGACGATCTGCGGCACGCCGCGCGCGCCAGCGGCTTCCAGCCGTGCCGGGCCCGCCGTGACGACCGAGCCGGCGCAATGGTTGGCGAGTTCCTGAAGGCTGAAATCCAGGACGGCCGCAAAGGCCCCGTCCGCCGCCAGCGCCTCGAAGGCGCGCCCGCCCATGCCGGTCGTATGAAAGACGGCGACTTCATAGCCGCGCCGTTCCAGCGCCGGCAGCAACGGCTCCATATAGTTGAGACAACTCTTGCCGAGCGACGTCATGCCGATCAGCGGGCGATCGCCCGACGGCGGCCGCGCGGCGCGGCAGGCGCCGACGATCGCGCCGGCGGCCTGCGCCAGCGCCGACCGGCAGATGGCGTTGAGGCCGTAGAGGCCGCCCGCCCACAGCACGGTCATGAGATCGGGCGTGATGCGCTCCGGCGGCAGGAGATGCGAATGCGCGATGGTGGAGACGACGCATTTGGGAACGCCGAGCGGCAACGCCGCCGCCACGTCGAGCGCGAGATCCGTCCCCATCGTGCCGCCGAGCGCGAGCATGCCGTCGATACGTCCCTCGCGCCGCAGACGCACGGCGATGGCCGCCGCGCCCTCGGCCATTTTCGTCATGGCGCGATTTTCGTCGCCATAGCCCTTGATCTCGTCGAGCGGCGCGCCGGCGGCCTCGGCCACGCTTTCATTGCTGACGTCGGCCGCATAGGCGCCGCCCGCCAGCACGCCCACATCCATGAAGACCGTCGCGCCCCCCGCTTCCGCGATACGGTCGCGCAGGAAAGACAGTTCCGGCGATTTCGTGTCGGCCGTGCCGATCAGCAATATGTTCGCTCGCCCGGCCATTCGCTCCGCCTTCCCCTGTCGCGCCCGCGCGCCCTCAGTCTATAATCGCCCCCGAGCGCGCCGACAGCGCAGACGGAACGAAGACATGAACGAGCTTTCCTCGAATTTCCTGCGCGAGAACAACGCCCGGCAGGTCTGGCATCCCATGGCGCATCCCGCCGAAATGGAAGCGACGCCGCCGCGCATCATCGTCTCGGGCGAGGGCGTGAACATCGTCGATCTCGACGGCAAGCGCGTGGTCGACGCCGTCGGTGGCCTGTGGAACGTCAATCTCGGCTATTCCAATCAGCCGATCAAGGACGCGATCGCGCGCCAGCTCGCCGAGCTTCCCTATTATTCCGCGTTCCGCGGCACGACCAACCCGCGCCTGATCGAACTCGGCGCGCGTCTCGTCGACATTCTGAAGCCCGAAAACATGCGCCGCGCGATGCTCACCTCGGGTGGCTCGGATTCCGTCGAGACGGCGCTGCGCATCGCGCGTCAATACTGGAAAGTGCGCGGCAAGGCCGACAAGACGAAATTCATCGCGCTGAAGAAGGGCTATCACGGCACGCATTTCGGCGGCGCGTCCGTCAACGGCAATTCGAATTTCCGCCGCGCCTACGAGCCGCTCTTGCCGGGCGTCTATCATGGCCCCGCGCCCTATTCGTATCGCAATCCCTTCGACGAGACCGATCCGGAACGGCTGGCCGATCTCTGCCTCGCGGCGATCGAGGACGAGATCAGGTTCCAGAGCGCCGACACGATCGCCGCCTTCATCGCCGAACCCGTGCTCGGCGCGGGCGGCGTCATCGTGCCGCCCGCCGGCTTTTTCACGAAGGTGCGCGCGCTGCTCGACCGGCACGACATTCTCATGATCGCCGACGAGGTCATCACCGGCTTCGGTCGCACCGGCGCATGGTTCGGCGTGCGGCTCGACGGTTTCGCGCCGGACATGATGTGCATCGCCAAGGCGATTACGTCAGGTTATTTCCCACTCGGCGCCTGCATGGTCAACGAGCGGATCGAGAGCGCCTTCATGCAATCGGACGATGCGCTGGCCGCGATCTATCACGGCTACACCTATTCCGGTCATCCCGTCGGCTGCGCCGCCGCGCTCGCCTGTCTCGACGAGACATTTTCGCGCGACCTGCCCGGCAATGCGGCGCGCGAGGGCGGCTTCATGCTCGACGCCTTCAACCGCCTCGCGCAGAAGCACGGGACGATCGGCGACGTCCGCGGCAAGGGCCTGATGCTGGCGATCGAGTTCGTTTCGGACCGCAAGGCGAAGACGCCCGCCGGCAAGACCTACATGGGCGCGCTGGCGGACGTGGCCTATGAGGCCGGCGCGCTGGTGCGCGTGTCGGGAAACAACATGATCATGTCGCCGCCGCTGGTGCTGGAACGCAAGGATTCGCAGACAATCGTCGACGCCGTCGCGCATGCGCTCGACAGCGTGCGCCTCGATCCCGCGAAATGAACGCGCAACCGCGTGGCCTGCTGCTCGATTTCGGCGGCGTGATCTCGGTCACGCTGTTCGAGCGCCATCGCCTGAGCGA
>DAIRCS010000284.1:0-3009 GCA_036796555.1 Rhodoblastus sp.
TCATGGGTCGCAGTGCAGTCGCTAGCGCGGGTCTGGAAGATGTTCGCGTCAGACCGCGCGATCCTCGCGCCCTCCTCGGGTCGCACAACGGCGCCTGCGACGTGGACGCGGCGGGGGCGCCGAAGGCGTTGCGCGGCCGCGCCGCCGTCACCAACAAGACAGGCCGTTTCGAGAAGGAGGCGCGGGCGCCGGTCGACGACGGCTGGGGCTCGCCCGGCGAGATCGAGGCGCTGCGCACCGAAGTCCACCGGGAGCGGCCGCGCGCCATCATCACGCGCAACGAGTCTCCCGACATTTCCTTCGACCGCTCGATCAACCCCTACCGGGGCTGCGAGCACGGCTGCATCTATTGCTTCGCGCGGCCGACGCACGCCCATATGGGCCTGTCGCCCGGCCTCGATTTCGAGACGAAACTGTTCATGAAGGAAGGCGCGGCGCAATTGCTCGAACGCGAATTGTCGGCGCCGAACTACCAGCCGCGCACGATCGCGATCGGCACGAACACCGATCCCTACCAGCCGATCGAGGGCGCCTACCGCGTGATGCGGTCGATCCTCGAGGTCCTGTCGGCCGCCAATCATCCGGTCGGGATCGTGACCAAGTCGGCGCTCGTGCAGCGGGACATCGACATTCTCGGGCCGATGGCGGCGCGCGGGCTGGCGAAGGTCGCGATTTCCGTGACGACGCTCGATCCGGCGCTGGCGCGCAGGATGGAGCCGCGCGCGGCTTCGCCGCAGAAGCGGCTGGAGACGATCGAGAAACTGGCGGCGGCCGGCATTCCCACCGGCGTGATGGTCGCGCCCGTGATCCCTGCGATCAACGACGACGAGATCGAGACGATCCTCACCCGCGCCCATGCGCGCGGCGCGCGCGAGGCCGGCTACATCGCGCTGCGCCTGCCGCACGAAACGCGCGAGCTCTTCGCCGAATGGCTCGTGGAACATTACCCCGGCAAGGCGCGCCATGTGCTGTCGCTGGTGCGCGGCATGCGCGACGGCAAGCTCTACGACGCCACCTTCGGCAAAAGGATGAGCGGAACCGGGCCCTATGCCTGGATGATCGGGCGGCGGTTCGAGGTCGCGCTCGAGAAGATCGGATTTTCAAAGACGCGCACGCGGCTGCGCACCGACCTGTTCACGCCGCCGGCCCGCCAAGGCCAGCAGCTCAGCCTGTTTCAGTTGTAGGCCGCCGAAACCGGCTCAGCCGCCCGACTTCGGCACGCCGTAACGGGCAGCGTAGTAGACGGCGACGAGCAGGACGAGCGTCAGCACGACATAGCCGATGGCCGACATGCCGAGCCCGCCCGGGGCCCGGGCCGGCTGCTGGAGCGCGACGGCGCGCGACGTCGAAGGGCCGCCGCTGGCGACGTCGGGGCCGTTGCCGGAGAGGGTGGCGTCGGCGAGATGGCGATAGGTCGCCAGGCGCCGCGGCGTGCTTTCGCCGATGATGTAGGAATCGGCTTCCGCCTCCGTCGGCTCGCGGCCCTTGGCGTTGCGGAAGTCCTGCAGCCAGTCGAGTTCGTTCTGCTTGAAGATCGAATAGGCGACGAGCCCGGTGATGTCCGAATCGCCCTTCACGAGCGCGGCGAAGACCGCGTTGCGGCCACTGTCCTGGATCTCTGGCTGGAAGGCGGCCGCGCTCGCCGCAGGCGCCGAATCGGCGGCCACGAGCGTGGCGCGCGGAGCGATATCGGGAGTGTCGTCCATTGCTGCTGTTCCAGGAGCCAAGTCTGATGCCGCACGTTTACCGAAAATCAGGGGTCGTGGCCAGCGAGCGCGCGGGGAATCCGGCAGGTCCCCGCCCGCAAACCCCGACACGAGGGAATGGCAGGCCACGCGCGCCAAGAGTATCCGATGGCCGCATTTTGGCCCGGCGGTCCGATCGCGTTATCTCTGCGCGCCGGTTCGCAGAATGCGAATCGACTGCGAGGTCAGGGACGCGGCCGTGCCGGATTTCCGTTACGAAGACGATCTGCCGAAACAGGCCCGCCGGCTCGTCGCGGGCATGGACGAGGTGGGGCGCGGCCCGCTCGCGGGGCCCGTCTGCGCCGCCGTCGTCGTGCTCGACCGGCGCAGGCCGCCGCCCGCGGTCGACGATTCGAAGGCCCTGACCGCGAAAGCGCGCGAAAGCCTGTTTGCGGAAATCTGTGCCCATGCGTTGGCCATTTCCTTCGCCAGCGCGTCCGCGCGCGAGATCGACGCCGTCAACATCCGCCAGGCGACGCATCTGGCCATGCGCCGCGCGGTCGCCGGCCTCGCTCTCCCACCCTCGCACATCCTCGTCGACGGCAACGATCCGCCGCCAGGCCTGCCCTGCGCGACGACCGCCATCGTGAAAGGAGATTCGCTGTCGCTGTCGATCGCGGCGGCGTCCATCGTCGCCAAGGTGCTGCGCGACCGGATGATGACGCGGCTCGCGGTCTTTCATCCCGAATACGAATTCGAGAAGCACGCGGGATACGCCACGGCGCGACACCTCGCCGCGATCGACGCGCATGGACCGTGCCGGCTCCATCGCATGACTTTTTCGCCGATGCGGCAGGGTGCGTTCGCGTTCTGAGGGGCGCGTCCGCGAAACATTTTCGCGGGAGCGGAGCAGCAGGGCCCGCGCGCCAACCTTTCTTTAACCCGGCCGCGCTAGCCCGCCTCAAATTATTGAAAAATCGACGCGTTTTCTTAACGTAACCGTCCAAAAAAGGGACAGGAATTTCCTCTCCCGCTAAACGCCGCTTTTACCTCGTCCGGGCATATTGCGCGTGTTGGTAGCGTAACCGGTATGAGTTCATGCGTAGCGCACGTGCCGGGGCGGCGAGCCCGAAGGCCCAGATTCAGGTTTCGCGTACTGGTCCTTCGGCTTCGCGCTTCCCCGGCGTGCAACGCGCTTCGCAGCCCGTCCTCAAGGACGAAATTCTCATCGGCGACTGCATCGCGCATCTGCGTGGTTTACCGGAAGGCTGCGCCGACCTCGTCTTCGCCGACCCGCCCTACAATCTGCAGCTCGAAGGCGCCC
>DAIRCS010000285.1:0-2986 GCA_036796555.1 Rhodoblastus sp.
GTGATCTCGCCGGGATAGACTTCCGCCGAATTCACGAAGACGCCGGTCTGGCCCTTTTCGATCGCCGCGAGCACCTTCTTCGTGCCGGCGACGACGAGATCGCAGCCGAGCGCGAGATCGGCTTCGCCCGCCGCGACCCGGATGGCGTGCACGTCTTCGGGCCTGTTGGCGATCTTGACGTGACAGTAGACGGCTCCGCCCTTCTGCGCGAGGCCGGCCATGTCGATGACGCCGACGCCCTTGCCTTCGAGATGCGCGGCCATGCCGAGGATGGCCGAGATCGTGACGACGCCGGTGCCGCCAACACCCGAGATCAGGATCGAATAGGGCTGCGCGCCGATCGTCGGCAGTTTCGGCTCGGCCGGCGTCGAGAGCGCGGTGGAGGATTGCATGTCGCGCGGCTTCGCCTTGCGAGGCGTCGCGCCGTGCACGGTGACGAAGGACGGGCAGAAGCCGTTGACGCAGGAGAAGTCCTTGTTGCACGAGGACTGGTCGATCTTGCGCTTGCGGCCGAATTCGGTTTCGAGCGGCTGCACGGAGACGCAGTTCGACTTCACGCCGCAATCGCCGCAGCCCTCGCAGACGAGTTCGTTGATGATGACGCGCTGGTCGGGATCGGGGAACGTGCCGCGCTTGCGGCGGCGCCGTTTCTCGGCCGCGCAGGTCTGGTCGTAGAGCAGGACCGTCACGCCGTCGATCTCGGAGAGATCGCGCTGGACGCGATCCAGCTCCTCGCGATGGTGGATGGTCATGTTGGCGGGCCATTGCGAGCCCGCCGGATATTTGTAGGGCTCGTCGGTGACGAGCGCGATTTTCTTCACGCCTTCGGCGGCGACCTGCCGCGCGATCATGTCGACGGTGAGCCCGCCCTCGTGGCGTTGGCCGCCGGTCATGGCGACGGCGTCGTTGAACAGGATCTTGTAGGTGATGTTGGTCTTGCTATCGACCGCCCAGCGCAGCGCCAGCACGCCCGAATGATTGTAGGTGCCGTCGCCGAGATTCTGGAAGACGTGCTTGCGTTTCGAGAAGGGCGCCTCGCCGATCCAGTTCGCGCCCTCGCCGCCCATGTGGGTGAAGCCCTCGGTCGAGCGGTCCATCCATTGCGCCATGAAATGACAGCCGATGCCGGCATAGGCGCGCATGCCCTCCGGCACGCGGGTCGAGGTGTTGTGCGGGCAACCGGAGCAGAAATAGGGAATGCGGAAGGCCGCGTCCTTCGTGTCGGCGAGCATGGCCTGGGCCTGCTGCAGCGAGCGCAGCTTCTGCTCGACCTTCGGGTCGGACTTGAAACGCAGGATGCGCTCGGCGATGGCGATGGCGATCTCGTTGGTGTCGAGCGCGCCCTTCACGGGGAAGAGCCAGTTGTTCTTCTCGTCCTTCTTGCCGACGACGATCGGCTGGTTGGGCGTGCCGAACAATTCCTCGCGCACCTGAACCTCGATCAGCGAGCGCTTCTCCTCGACGACGATGATCATGTCGAGGCCTTCGGCGAAGTCCCTCAGGCCCTGCGGCTCGATCGGCCAGACGCAGCCGAGCTTGTAGAGGCGCACGCCGAGATCGTTGGCCCTGACCTCGTCGATGCCGAGATCGTCGAAAGCCTGCCGCACGTCGAGATAGGACTTGCCGGACGTGATGATTCCGATCTTCGGCGCCGGTCCGCCGGAGGTGACGATGCGGTTGACTTTGTTGGCGCGCAGGAAGGCGAGGATGGCGTCGCGCTTGTATTCCTGCAGGCGCGCTTCCTGATCGAGAATGCCGTCGCGCGGACGGATCGACAGGCCGCCGAGCGGCATTTTGAAATCGGAGGGCGTCACGATCTCGACGCGGTCGAGCGAGCCGTCGACCGAGGATGTCGATTCGATCGTGTCCTTGAGACACTTGACGCCAACCCACACGCTTGCGTAGCGCGACAGCGCGAAGCCGTAGATTCCGTAGTCGAGGATTTCCTGCACGCCGGCCGGCGCCAGGATCGGCATCATCACGTCGACGAGATGGAAGTCCGATTGATGCGCGGTCGTCGAGGATTCGGCGGTGTGGTCGTCGCCCATCAGGACGAGCGCGCCGCCGTTCTTCGATGTGCCGGCGAGATTGGCGTGGCGGAAAACGTCGCCCGAACGGTCGACGCCCGGGCCCTTGCCGTACCAGATGCAGAAGACGCCGTCGTATTTGCCTTCGCCGCGCATTTCGGCCTGCTGCGCGCCCCAGACGGCGGTGGCGGCGAGATCCTCGTTGAGGCCGGGCTGGAAGAGAATGTCGTTCTTGTCGAACAGCTTTTTCGCCGAATGCATCTGCATGTCGACGGAGCCGAGCGGCGAGCCGCGATAGCCGGTGATGAAGCCGGCCGTGTTGAGGCCGGCGCGGCGGTCGCGCTCCTTCTGCATCAGCAGCAGGCGGACGACCGCCTGCGTGCCGGTCGAAAAAATGCGCTGTTTGGTCAGATCGAATTTGTCGTCGAGAGAGACGCCGTCTTTTACGGCTGCCTGGTCGGCGCGACCTTCAAGGGGCTCGGCCATCGTGCTTCCTCCGGGCCGGCGCAGGCCGGCCGTTGCTCTCAGGCATGTTAGCCTGTTTTCGACTTTGGAATATGTCAACAATGCTGACCAAAATCAAGGCGCGCCTTCCAAATTCCGCCGCCTTCGCAAGGCATCGGAAAGAACGAAGCAGGCCCTACAATGGGCGCCGCCGAATCTGCGAGTGAACGAGCGACCATGCTGTTTCGCCTGACCCTTTCCTGCCTTGCCGCGGCCGCGCTGGTCGCGCTCCTCGCCCGCCCCGCGCTCGCCCACCCGCATGTCTGGGTGGCGGCGCGCGCGACCGTGCTGTTCGACAAGGAGGGGCGGATCGCGGGCATCCGCAACGACTGGACGTTCGACGAAATGTATTCGGCCTTCGCCACGCAGGGCCTGGGCCAGGACGGCAAGCCGCCGACGCGCGAGGAATTGCAGCCGCTCGCCAAGACCAACATCGAATCGCTCGCCGAATTCGA
>DAIRCS010000286.1:0-2788 GCA_036796555.1 Rhodoblastus sp.
GGCCGAGATATTTGTTGATCGTCTTGGCCTTGGCAGGCGATTCGACGATGACGACATTCATGAAATTCAAGTCCCTGCGCGCCTTCCGGCGGGCTCGAAATCCTTGCGCCGGGGGGCCCCGGCAGGCGCGGGAACATGGTCGAGCGGGTCTGGCCTGTCAAATCCGGCCGCCTTGCGGGACGCCGGAGACTTTACCGCTTGTCAAACTCCCCCTGAAATAATGAGGCGGATTCCGGCGAACAAGGTTTCGACGATGCTGGCCCGTGTTGCGCTCGTTCTATCAGGGGTGACGGCCCTTCCGGCCATTGCCCTGGCCGGCGAGGGGGACGCGTCGGCGATCGCCAATTATTATTCGAGCGCGCTCGAACGCCAGTTTCTGCAATGGCATATCTGGACGACCGGGGTTTCCCGGCTCGACGACGGCACGTTGTTCGGGCTCGTCTCGGTCCTGCTGGCCCTGTCTTTCGCCTGCTCCGGCCTCGGCATCATCCTGTTCAAGGACGGGGGGCTCCGTTTTCGCGGCGGCTGGATGGTCTCGCTGCCGATCATCGTCGGGTCGATGATCCTCTACGCGACAGTCCGGCCCTATCCGACCGCGCGCGACATGCCCTCCATGCTCCTGTGCGCCACCCTGGCCAGCCTGTTCGCGCTGTTCGTCGCGCGCATGGTGCGAGGCTCGATGACGCACGCCGTGGAACGGCCCGTCCGGAAGATCGATCCGGACAGGCCGATCGACGACCGCCGCATGAAAATGGCGGTCCGCCCCGCCGCAGGCGCCAAGCGCGTCTTCTGACGGACGCTGTGGAATTCCGCGCCCGGGCGCCTGCCGCCCCTTGCAGTCGGCGCGCCTTTCCCGCATAGACCCAAGCCGATGTCGCAAGCTGCGCCCCGGCCGACCTTTCCTCACCGCCATCTGCTCGGAATCGAAGGGCTTTCGCGGCCCGATCTCGAAGCCCTGCTCGATCTCGCCGACGAGGCGGTCGACGTCTCCCGGCAGGTCGAAAAAAAGCGCGCGACCCTGCGCGGCCGCACCCAGATCAACCTGTTCTTCGAAGCCTCGACGCGGACCCAATCCTCGTTCGAGCTGGCCGGCAAGCGGCTCGGCGCCGACGTGATGAACATGTCGGTCGCCAATTCCAGCGTGAAGAAGGGCGAGACGCTGATCGACACGGCGATCACGCTCAACGCCATGCGGCCGGACATCATTGTCGTGCGCCACGCGCAGGCCGGCGCGGTTCACCTGCTCGCGCGCAAGGTCGACTGCTCCGTCGTCAACGCCGGCGACGGCGCGCACGAGCATCCGACGCAGGCGCTGCTCGACGCGCTGACCATCCGCCGCAACAAGGGGCGGATCGACGGGCTGACGGTCGCGATCTGCGGCGACATTCTCCATTCGCGCGTCGCGCGCTCCAACATCATTCTCCTGTCGGCGCTCGGCGCGCGCGTGCGCGTGGTCGCGCCCTCGACGCTGCTGCCCGCCGGGATCGACCGCATGGGCGTGGAGGTCTATCGCGACATGCGCGCGGGGCTGAAGGACGCCGACATCGTGATGATGCTGCGGCTGCAGCGCGAGCGCATGAACGGGGCCTTCGTGCCGTCGGTGCGCGAATATTTCCGCTTCTTCGGCCTCGACGCCGAGAAGCTGAAGGCCGCAAAACACGACGCGCTGGTGATGCATCCGGGACCGATGAACCGCGGCGTCGAAATCGATTCCAGCATCGCCGACGGACCGCAATCGCTGATCCGCGAGCAGGTCGAGATGGGCGTCGCCGTGCGCATGGCCGTGCTGGAAGCGCTCGCCCAGCACCTGCCGAACGGATGAGCGCGGGCGGCACAGGAGAGCGCCATGGTCCGCATCGCGCGCATGATCGGCTTCTTCTTCTCCGCCGTCGGCGTGCAGATCGCGAGCGGGGTGGGGCTCGCCGCGCTGGCCGTTGCGGCCGCCCTCGGCTGGAAGAAGGCCGGCCTGCACTGGCTGCTGGCGCCGGCGGTGGGCGGCGCCGTCGTCGGGCATCTGATGTTCGAAGGCGTCTCGACCGGCGGCAAGGTGGTCAACGCCCAGTCGAACGTGGTCTTCGAACTCATCGTCTATGTCTTCATCTGTCTCGTCGGCTACGGGATCGGCGCGCTGGCGCGCCGGCTCCGCTGAGCCGGCCGCGAATTTCGGGCTGACGTCCATGCCGTTCCAGGCCTTTCAACCCATCGCGCTCGTCAACGCGCGGCTCGTCGATCCCGCGCGCGAGAGCGAGACGCGCGGCGGCCTTTTCGCGCGCGATGGCCATATCGTCGCGGTCGGCGGCGACGTGACCGCGCAATCCGTTCCCTCCGACGCGCGCGTGGTGGATTGCGCCGGCGACGTCGTCGCGCCGGGGCTGGTCGACATGCAGGCCTTCGTCGGCGAGCCCGGTGCGGAAGCGCGCGAGACGATCGCCACCGCCACGACGGCGGCCGCCATCGGCGGCGTGACGACGATCGTCTCGCGCGCCGACACGCATCCGCCGGTCGACGATCCCGCCGTCGTCGACTTCCTGAAGCGCCGCGCGCGCGACACGGGCAGCGTGCGCGTGCTGCCGATGGCCGCGCTCACGCGCGCGCGCGAGGGCAAGGAAATCGCAGAATTCGGGCTGCTGCTCGAAGCCGGCGCGGTCGCGTTTGGCGACGCCGGACGTTCGCTGCGCAATGCGCAGGTCATGCGTCGCGCCCTGTCCTACGCGCGCGATTTCGACGCGCTGATCGTGCATTACGCCGAGGAGCGCGACCTCGCCGAAGGCGTGATGAACGAAGGCGA
>DAIRCS010000287.1:0-2683 GCA_036796555.1 Rhodoblastus sp.
GCTCGAGAAGACCGTGTCCAACGTGCAGGAAGTCGCCGCGCGCGGCGGCCGCATCGTTCTCATCGGCGACGAGGAGGCGCAGACGGAGCTTGCGACCGAACTCGCAGGCGCCGTGCTGCTGAAGCCCATGGCGTCGGATTTTGCGGCGATCGTCTATGCGATCCCCGTGCAATTGCTCGCCTATCACGCGGCGGTTTTCATGGGCAAGGACGTCGACCAGCCGCGCAATCTCGCGAAAAGCGTCACGGTCGAGTGACGCGCCAGGCCCGGCGCGTCACGCGCGAGCGGCGCGATCCGTTCAGCCGAAAAAGAACGCGAGCAGGATCAGCGTCAGCGCGATGCCCGCGACGACGGCCCACAGGACGCGCAGGAAGCCAAGATAATTGCCGACATGGACGGCGTATTCGCCTTCGTCGGTGATTTCGGGAGCATGATCGATCATCGCCATGGCGACCTCCCGCCTCCCAGCGGAAGGTGAGATAGCGCGCCGGCGACACGTGTCGAGCGCGCGTCTCAGGCCGCGGCGCGAGCGCGCTCGGCGAGCCAGCCGTCCGCCGCGCTGCGGCCGGCGTCGCGCAGGCGCGTCAGGAACCGCCAGTCGAGATCGGCCGCGCTGCGGCTGGCGAGATCGGCGATCTCGTCTTCGGCGGCCAGCCGGTCGACGCGCAGGCCGCGCAGCTTCGGCGTCGCGCGCAGGCTGGCGGCGAGCCGCAGCGCCTCGAGCTCGGCGTTGAGCGTGGCGTTGAACGCGATGTGGTCGAGACGCTTGACGATCTCGCCGCGGTTCGTCGGAACGCCCTTGCTGCGCGCGGGCGTCACCTGCACGATCAGAACGTCGAGCGCGTCGGATTCGTGCACGAGCTGCACCAGCGGCGGATTGGCCGAATAGCCGCCGTCCCAATAGCCCTCGCCGTCGATCTCGACGGTGCGGTGGAGCAGGGGCAGGCACGCCGACGCCAGGATCGTGTCGACCGTCAGTTCCTCGTTGCGGAAAATGCGCAAGGCGCCGTCGGAGACGCGCGTCGTCGCGATCAGCAGGCGCGGGCCGTCCGCCGCGCGCAGCGCGTCGAAGTCGATCTCGCTCTCGAGCGCGCGGCGCAGCGGATTGAGATCGAACGGATTGAACTGATAGGGCGACAAAGCCTGCGCCAGGACTTCCATGCCGGGCGGAATGGCGGTCATCGGCAGGAAGGACGAGGCGGCGCTCATCCGCTTCCAGAATTTCTCCAGCTTTTCGCGCGCGCCGTCGCGGCCGCCCTCGACGAGGCCCGTCGCCAGCAGCGCGGCGTTGACGGCGCCCGCGCTCGCGCCGCTGATGGCGTCGAAGCGCAGGTCCGGCTCTTCCAGAAGCCGGTCCAGCACGCCCCATGTGAACGCGCCGTAGGAGCCGCCGCCCTGCAGGGCGAGGGAAAGGCGAGAGCCGGGCGGCTCGCCCGCGCGCCCGGCCAGCGCATTCAGCGCCTGATCGAACAGCCGCATAAAACACCTTTCTATTCAATGATGAAAATACATTGTGCACTGCAACATGGATTTTGTAGGGCCGATTTCAAGGCGCGTCGAGCCCGATTTACGGGCAATTCACCCGGATCGCGGAAAATCGGGCGTTTCCGGAGGCTTGCGTGACATCGACCCTGCTCAGCCGCTTGCGCGACGCCGACTGGCTCGACGCCAGCCGCGCGCGCGCCTACCCGCGAATCGTCGCCGGCGTGGTCTTGCTGGCGCTGCTCGGCCTCGTGCTGACGGCGCATGGCGCGGTCGATTCGCGCGGCGAGCCGATCGGCACGGATTTCTCGAATTTCTGGTCGGCGTCGAAACTGGCGCTGATGGGCGATCCCGCCGGGGTCTACGACATGGCGCGGCAATATGCCGTGCAGAAGCAGGAATTCGGGCCGCAGACCGGCTTCTATCCGTTCTTCTATCCGCCGATCTACCTGCTGATCTGCTATCCGCTCGCCGCTCTGCCCTATCTGACGGCGCTGGCCATCTGGATCGCGACGACGGCCTACGCCTATCAGGCGGTCGTCCGCCGTATCGGCCAGGGCGTCGTCGGTCTCGTGCCGGTCCTCGCCTTTCCGGCCGTTTTCGTCACCGTCGGCCATGGCCAGAACGCGCTGCTGACCACGGCGCTTCTCGGCGCCGCCGCGCTCTGCCTCGACCGGCGCCCGATCGTCGCGGGCGTCCTGCTCGGCCTGCTCGCCTTCAAGCCGCATCTGGCCGTGGTCGCGCCGCTGATGCTGCTGGCGGCGGGCCGCTGGCGCGCTTTTTTCGCTTCGGCGGTCATGGCCTGCGCGCTGGCGCTCGTCTCGCTCGGCGCCTTTGGTCTCGACGCATGGAAGGCGTTCATCGCCTCGGCGCCGGCGGCCAAGGCCGTGCTCGACGACAAGATGATGGATGTCGAGAAATTGCAGAGCGTCTTCGGCGCGGTGCGCTTGCTCGGCGGCGGCGCGGACCTCGCCTATCTCGCGCAAGGCGTGGTGGCGCTCGGCGTGGTCGGCGTCCTGCTCTTTCTCGCCCGCAGGTCGCTGACGGGCGAGGCCATCGGCGCGCTGGTCGCGACCGCGGCCGCGCTGACCAGCCCGTACTTCCTCGACTACGATCTGGCGCTGCTCGCGATCCCGCTCGCCTGGGCGACGGCGCAGGGCGTGAAGACCGGCTTTCTGCCGTGGGAAAAGTCGATCCTCGT
>DAIRCS010000288.1:0-2543 GCA_036796555.1 Rhodoblastus sp.
GCGACGCGGAGGGCGCGTGATGGCCCAGGTCGTCGTCACCATCGCCGGGCGCACCTACCGCATGGCCTGCGAAGACGGGCAGGAACGCCACATCGAGGCGCTGGCGGCGCATGTCGATTCGAAAATGGCGGGCCTGAAGACGGGGTTCGGCGAGATCGGCGATCAGAGGCTGGTCGTGATGGCCGCGATCACCATCGCCGACGAACTGGCCGAGGCGAAGGGCCGGATCGAGAGCCTGGAAGAGCAGATCGCCGCGCTTTCCGAAGTCGCGCAGGACGCGCGCCAGATGCGCGAGGCGCGCGAGGCGCATCTGGCGGAGGCGCTCGCCGTCGCCGCCGAGCGGCTCGAAAAGCTGGCGCGCGAAATGTCGGGCAAGGAATAGGCGTAGGGGCTGGCGGCATGCTCTAATCGAGCTCGAGGAAACGACAAACCCAAGATTCCGATGAGCACGGCCCCCAGCGTATCGATCGATCCCGCCGCGTTCTGGCGCGATCCTTATCCCACGTTGAAGGAATTGCGCGAAAAGACGCCGATCGCCTTCGTGCCGGAACTCGGCGCGACCCTGTTCACGCGGCGCGACGACATCTACGTCTACGAGAAGATGATCGAGGTCTTCTCCTCGCATCAGCCGCAGGGGCTGATGAACAGGCTGATGGGCCACAACATGATGCGCAAGGACGGCGCGGCGCATCTGGCCGAGCGGGCGGCGGTATTTCCCGCCGTGTCGCCGAAGACCGTCCGAACCCACTGGACGAAGCTGTTCCAGGGCCATGCCGATCGCATCGTCGACGACATCGCGCCGCGGGGGCGCGCGGACCTGTTCAAGGAGATCGCGCTGCCGATTTCCGGCGAGTGCCTGAAGAGCCTGACGGGCCTCACCAACATCACCTGCCACGACATGGATGCGTGGTCGCAGGGAATGATCGACGGCATCGCGAATTATCTCGGCGACCCGGCCGTGGAGGCGCGCTGCAATGCGGCGACCGCCGGCATCGACGCGGCGATCGACGACATGGTCCCCGTTCTGCGCAAGACGCCGGATTACAGTCTGCTCGGCGTCATGCTGCAGACCGACATGCCGATGGAGAGCGTGCGCGCGAACGTGAAGCTCGCCATTTCCGGCGGGCAGAACGAGCCGCGCGACATGATCGCCGGCGCGGTCTGGGCGCTGCTGACGCATCCCGAACAGAAGCGCCGTGCCCTGAACGGCGACGTCACGTGGCTGCAGGTGTTTGAAGAATATGCGCGCTGGATGGCGCCGATCGGCATGTCGCCGCGCCGCGTCGCCAGGCGCTATGCGATCGGCGATATCGTGCTGGAGCCGGAGGACCGCGTCTTTTTCATGTTCGGCGCAGCCAACCGCGACGAGGCGCATTTTGCGGATGCGGATGTGTTCGACGTCGGGCGCGATACGCAGAAGAGCATCGCCTTCGGCGCCGGCCCGCATTATTGCGCCGGCGCCTTCGCCTCGCGGGCGATGGTGGCCGACGTCGCCCTGCCGACGATCTTTTCACGCCTGCGCGATCTCAGGCTGGACGAAGACGCAGAGCCTGTGCGTTTCGGCGGCTGGGCGTTTCGCGGGCCGCTGAACCTGCCGGTGCGCTGGAGCGTCTGAAACGGCCTCTGGCGCAATCGCGCGCCAGGCCCTACATTGGCGCTGCGGCGCTGCGGGATGCGTGTGGATTTGTATTCCCGGGGCCTTATCGACTCTCAGGGAGCTGTCCCTGTCCTTGCCCGTGGGCTTGGGCAACACGGCGCCCACCTACTCTGTAGGTTCCCGGGGTCGATGTCCCACGGTCATCGCGGCCCGCAACCCTTCCCTTTGTTTTTCCTCTCTTCCCGACGCGCGCGCGGCTCGGCTAGTCTGGCGGCATGATCGACGCCGCCGCCAAATCCGCCCTGCGCCGCCATGCGTTCGCCCGGCGCGACCTGATCGAGCCGGACGAGGCGCATGCGGCGGCGCAGACGATCGCCGCGCGCGGGCTGGAACTCGCCGCCCGTCACGCCGCGCCGGGCGCCGTGATTTCGGCCTACTGGCCGATCCGCTCGGAAATCTCGACGCGCCCGCTGCTGGAGCGCCTCGCGCGCGCCGGTTTTCGCACGGCGCTGCCGGTCATGACGGCGACGGCCAAGCCGCTGCATTTCCGCCTGTGGTCGCCGGGCGACGAACTCGCCAAGGGGCCGCTTGGCCTGTCGGAACCGCTGGCGGATGCCGCGAGGGTCGAGCCGGAGCTGATGTTCCTGCCGCTCGCCTGCTTCGACGCGCGGGGCCACCGCGTGGGCTACGGCGGCGGCAATTTCGACGCGACGCTGGCCGCCGCGCGCGCGCGCGGCAAGATCGTCGCCGTCGGCCTCGCCTACGCCGATCAGGAAGTCGACGCGATTCCGCACGAGGCGCACGACCAGCGGCTCGATTTCGTGATAACCGAGCAAAAAACCTTCGATTGCGGAGCTTCGGGCTGAATGCGCCTTCTCTTCATCGGCGATATCGTGGGCCGCGCGGGCCGGGCCGTTCTGCTGGAGCGCCTGCCCGAGCTGCGGCG
>DAIRCS010000289.1:0-2531 GCA_036796555.1 Rhodoblastus sp.
GCGACCGCTTCGCCGATTCCACGCGCGCCTACCAGGGCGCGGCCGGCAAGGCCCGGCCCGAGCTGATCGCGGCGCTCGAGCGCGTTGTCGTCGGCCCGATGAAGCCCGACCTCACCATCCTGCTCGACCTCGATCCGGAAGCCGGTCTCGCGCGGGCCCGCGCGCGGGCGGGCGACGGCGCGGCGGACCGGTTCGAGGGGGAACGGATCGACTTTCACAGGGCGTTGCGGGCGGCGTTCCGGGACATCGCCGCGAAGGAGCCGGGCAGGGTGCGCGTGGTCGACGCCGCCGCGTCCGAGCAGGAAATCGCGGACCGCATCTGGGAGATCGTGCGGGACGCCTTTCCGGCGGCCCTGAAACGGGGCGCGGCATGAGCGCGCGCCGCCGCGACGAGGCGCCGCCGGAGAGCGACGTCCTCGAAGGCGCGCTGCCGCCGCGCCGGAACAAGACCCTGTTCGGCCAGACGGCCGCCGAAAGCGCCTTTCTGGAAGCCTACAAGGCGGACCGGCTGCCGCACGCCTGGCTGATCGGCGGGAGGCCCGGCGTCGGCAAGGCGACCTTCGCCTGGCGCGCCGCGCGGTTTCTGACCGCGCATCCCGATCCGCGCCTGCCGGCCGTGCAGCGGGCGGCCGACCTCTACGTCGATCCGGACGCCAAGGCCTCGCATCTCATCGACTCGCTGTCGGCGCCGGACATTTTCCTGCTGCGGCGGGAATGGAATTTCCAAGGCAAGCCGCCGAAGCATTTCACCGAAATCCGGGTCGACGACGCGCGCCGCGCGCTGCACATGTTCCACCACAATTCCGCGAACGGGGGCTGGCGGATCTGCATCGTCGATTGCGCGGACGAACTGAACAAGTCGAGCGCGAACGCTCTCCTGAAGATGGTCGAGGAGCCGCCGGCCAGGGCGCTGTTCCTGATCCTCGCGCATCAGCCCGGCCGCCTGCTGCCGACGATCCGCTCGCGCTGCCGCAAGCTGATGCTGCAGCCGCTCGCGCCGGCCGACATCGTTCAGGCGATCGAGGCGCAGGGCGAGGCTTTTGGGAAATTCGGCAAGGCCGAGGTCGACAAGGCGGCGCGCGCGGCCGACGGCTCGGTGCGCGAGGCGATCCGCATTCTCGCTCGGCAGGGCGCGGCCTCCGCGCGGCTGACCGACGACCTCCTGCACGGCCTGCCGACGGTCGACTGGGGCGGCGTGCAGAAGCTGACCGACGCCATTTCGCGCGCGAACGCCTCAAACGAGTTCGACGCTTTCGTGGAGACGGTGTTCGCCTGGCTCGACGCGCGCGTGAAAGAGGCGGCGGGGCAGGGGCCGCGCCGCCTCGCGCCGCTGGCGGAAGCCTGGGAGAAGATCGGCAAGTCCGTGCGCGAGACGGAAATCTACAATCTCGACAAGCGCGCGCTGATCCTGGGGATGTTCGAGGAGCTGGGCGCGGCGACGCGATAGGGATGGGCCGCTATCGCGCCGCGTCCGTCCGCCGGTCCGCGATGGTCGTGCGGTGCAGCAGCCGGTCGTGGCCGTCGTAGCCGCCGGTGGCGCGATGCAGGACGACGCGATTGTCCCATATGACGAGCATGTTCGGCCGCCATTTGTGGCGATAGACGACCTCCTCGGGCGTCTGCCATTTCACGACCTCGCGCAGCAGCGCGTCGCCATTCTCGCAATTCTCCAGCGCGATGATGTAGCCGTGCGTGCTGAAGATCGCGCGCCGCCCGGTCTCGGGATGCGCGCGCACGAGCGGGTGGCGCTGCGTCGACATGGCGTCTTCCGAACTGACGATGTCCATGGAGCGGCCCACGTCCTTCTCGCCGTATTGACCCTTCGGCGCATAGCCGCCGCGTGCGGAATGGACGGCGACCACGCCCTCCAGCCGCGCGCGCAAGGCGTCGGGCATGCGGTCGTAGGCCATTTGCTGGTTGGCGAACCAGGTGTCGCCGCCAACCGGCGGGATGTCGATGCCGTAGAGGCAGGTGAAAGCCGGAGATATCTCGAGAAAACTCCAGTCGCTGTGCCAGTTCTCGGCGAAAAGGGGCGCGGTCTCGTTCGCCCGGCGGCGGATCGCCGCTATGTGCGCGCGGCCGGGGATCGGGCGGATGTAGGGGTCGTCGCCGAACGGGCCGAATGTCAGCGAGAACCGTTCGAGATCGTCGTCGTCGAGTTTCTGGTCGGGGAAAGCGACCACGCCCCGCGTGACCAGCGCGACGCGGATGCGGCCGGCCGTTTCCGTGTCGAGCGGCCTGCGCAGGTCGACGCCCCGCACGACGGCGCCGAAGGGGCCGTCGGCTGGCGCGATCGTCAGGCCGGAGGCATCTGGGTGCGAGACATCGACCTTCTGCGCGACAGCCATCTTTTCGCTCCCGTGTGTCCGTTGCAATTGGTAGGACGGGGTTCCCTCCCCCCTTGTGGGGGAGGGTTAGGGTGGGGGGTCGGGGAATCCTGCGAGATTGCCCGACCCCCTCCCCCAGCCCCTCCCCACAAGGGCAGGGCTATCGCATTTGGGCGAGGAGGGCGAAGAGGTAGTCTTCTTGCC
>DAIRCS010000290.1:0-2466 GCA_036796555.1 Rhodoblastus sp.
TCATCGTCGGCACCGGCGGCAAGCACATCCTGTTCAACGCCTTCATGGCGACGCTCAATCCGGGCGACGAGGTGATCGTCACGGCGCCCTATTGGGTCAGCTATCCGGAAATGGTCGCGCTCTGCGGCGGCACGGCTGTCGTCGTGCAGACGAAGATGGAGCACGGCTTCAAGCTACAGCCGGAAGACCTCGAGCGCGCGATCACGCCGAAGACGAAATGGGTCGTGCTGAACTCGCCGTCGAACCCCTCGGGCGCGGCCTACACGCGCGAGGAGCTGAAGAAGGTCACCGACGTGCTGGCGCGCCATCCCCATGTCTGGGTTCTGCCTGACGACATGTACGAGCACCTGACCTACGGCGATTTCAAATTCGTCACGCCCGCCGAGATCGAGCCCGCGCTCTACGATCGCACGCTCACCATGAACGGCGTGTCGAAAGCCTACGCCATGACCGGCTGGCGCATCGGCTACGCCGCCGGCCCGGAAAAACTCATCAAGGCCATGGACATGATCCAGGGCCAGCAGACGTCCGGCGCCTGCACGATCGCGCAATGGGCCTCGGTCGAGGCGCTCAACGGTCCCCAGGATTTCATCGCGACCTCGCGCAAGGCCTTCCAGGCGCGGCGCGACCTCGTGGTGTCCATGCTCGGCCAGGCCAGGGGCCTGAAATGCCCGAGCCCGGAAGGCGCCTTCTACGTCTTCCCGAGCTGCGCGGAGACGATCGGCCGCAAGACGCCGTCGGGCAAGACGATCCAGAGCGACCAGGATTTCGTGACCGAGCTTCTGGAGGCCGAGGGCGTCGCCACCGTGCAGGGCTCGGCTTTCGGCACGGGTCCGAACTTCCGCGTCTCCTACGCGACCTCGGACAAGCTGCTGGAAGAAGCCTGCACGCGCATCCAGCGCTTCTGCGCGAGCCTCGCCTAGGAACCCACAGCTTCCGCATTGTGCGTTTTGGCGCCGCCCCCGACGGGGCGGCGTTTTCTTTTGGCTGCGGCCAAGGTTCGTCAACGCGCATCATGCAAACGGGAGCGCCCCATGAAATTCGTGACCAAGACCATTCTCGCCGCGATCCTCGTCGCCGGCGCGCTTCCGACCCTGCCTGCGGGCGCCGCTGAGACCACGCGCGTCGGCGCGCTCGAATGCGACGTGTCGGGCGGCGTCGGCATCATCATCACCTCGAGCAAGGCGCTCGACTGCTGGTTCTTCCGCGACGACGGCGCGGCCGAGCATTACGTCGGCACGATCTCGCGCTTCGGCGTCGCGCTCGGCGCGACGGGGCCCGGCCATCTCGATTGGGCGGTGTTCGCGCCGACGGTCGGCCTGCATTCGGGCGAGCTTGCCGGCGATTACGGCGGCGTGGGCGCCTCGGCGACGGCGGGCGTGGGCCTCGGCGCCAACATGCTCGTCGGCGGCTCCGGCCGGTCGTTCAATCTCCAGCCCTTCTCCATGCAGGCGCAGGTCGGCGTCGACGTCGCCGCGGGCGTCACCGCCATGGCGCTCGAATATGCGCCGCCGCCGCCGGCTGCGGGCAAGCCGCGGGCGCGCCGTCACAGAAGGTGATGTTTTCACGGCCTATGTCCTTGATCCGGCGTCTTGCCATCGGCGCGCGTCGGTGAAACGATCCTGACCGACGGCGCCGGACGCCGCAGCTTCCGGCGCCGTCACGGCCACGGAGCGTTACAATGAGCGACACGCCCGCCAACGGCGGCAGAAGAGCGATGGGACCCCGGCTGATTGCGCTTGTGGGTCCCTTCCAGAGCGGCAAAACCACCTTGCTCGAAAGCATCATGGCGCGCGCCGGCGCCATATCCCGCCAGGGCAATGTGCGCGACGGCTCGTCCGTCGGCGATTCCAGCGCCGAGGCGCGCGCCCATGCGATGAGCGTGGAGGCCAATATCGCCACCGCCGATTATCTCGGCGACCGCTACACGTTCGTCGACTGCCCCGGCTCGATCGAATTTTCCAACGAGATGCGCGACGTGCTGCCGCTCTGCGATGCGGCGATCGTCGTCTGCGAGGCGGACCCGCGCAAGATGCCCGCCCTGCAGCTCATTCTGCGCGAACTCGAGGAACTCGGCGTTCCCCGCCTCATCTTTCTCAACAAGATCGACGCCGCCACGCAGCGCGTGCACGAGACGCTGGGCCTGTTGCAGCCCGCCTCGCGCGCGCCGCTGCTGCTGCGCCAGATTCCGATCTGGCAGAACGGCATCGCCACCGGCTTCATCGACCTCGCGCTCGAACGCGCCTTCGTCTACCGCGAACACGCGCCGTCGACCATCATCGATGTCCCCGCGGGCGACCTGCCGCGTGAAAAGGAAGCGCGCTACACGATGCTGGAGAAGCTCG
Organism: Rhodoblastus sp.; assembly: GCA_036796555.1. Classification (GTDB taxonomy): domain Bacteria; phylum Pseudomonadota; class Alphaproteobacteria; order Rhizobiales; family Beijerinckiaceae; genus JAJXWB01. The sequence goes on from DAIRCS010000290.1 coordinate 2,346, forward strand.
CCGATTACGACGACGCGCTGATGGAGGAATTGATTTCCGACATCGAGCCGCCGCGCGATCAGGTGTTCGACGATCTCGCGCGCGAATTGCGCGACGGCCATGTCGTGCCGATGCTGATCGG
>DAIRCS010000291.1:0-1814 GCA_036796555.1 Rhodoblastus sp.
CGTCAACGGCGAGCCGCGCCTGTTCGACGTCGACACGATCATCGTCTGCGCCGGCCAGACCTCGATGCGCAAGCTCTACGACGATTTGCAGGCGCGCGGCGTCAAGGCGGCGATCGTCGGCGGCGCATACGAAGCCGCCGAACTCGACGCCAAGCGCGCGATCGACCAGGCGTGCCGGCTCGCGGCGGTGGTGTAGGCGGCGCGCACGCCGCGCTCCTCCCTCCCCGCTCGCGGGGAGAGTGTCGCCGAAGGCGACGGGCGGGGATCGCCGGGCGCAGGCCGCAATCCTGACAACGCCCGACATGCCCCACCCGCATTGCTTCGCAATGCGACGTCCCCGCAAGCGGGGAGGCAGGACGCTTTGCTTGCTGCGGGAAGCGTGATTTTCCTCCGGCCGCGCCCTATCCTTCCGCCACGCATCGCCGCATAGGGAGCCCGCCGTGGCTAAGGACTATCCGAGCCTCACGCCCGCCTTGCGCGACTTCATCGCGCGCCAGCGCATCTTCTTCGCCGCCACCGCCGCGGCGGGAACGCGCGTCAACGTCTCGCCGCGCTCGACGCGCGAATTCCGCGTGATCGGCGACAATGAAGTCTGCTGGCTCGACCTCACCGGCTCGGGCGCGGAAACCGCCGCGCATCTGAAGGCGGACGGGCGCCTCACCATCATGTTTTGCGCCTTCGAGGGGCCGCCCAGCATCCTGCGGCTCTACGGCCGCGGCGAAATCCTGCATCGCGACAGCGCGGAATTTTCGCGCGCGCTCGCGGCGCATTTCGACAACGAGCGTCCGGTCGGAACGCGCCAGATCGTGCGGCTCGCCGTCGACCTCGTGAAAACATCCTGCGGCTACGGCGTGCCCGCGTTCGACTATCAGCGCGAGCGCCCCGCTCTGGACAATTGGGCGGACAACAAGGGGCCCGCTGGCGTCGAAGCCTACTGGCGCGAGAAGAACGCCGTCAGCATGGATGGGCTGCCGACCGGGATCGTGGAATAGGGATGAGGCCCGCGAGCCTTCAGGCTCGCCTTGGCATTGCGAGCCTGAAGGCTCGCGGTCCAGTTGCGACTATAGCGCCCCGACCTTCTCCAACTCCGCCGCCAGGTCCATCCCGGGCGCATACAGAATTCCGGCCATTCCGAGCTTCTGGGCGGCGGCGATATTGCGCGCGACATCGTCCACGAACACCAGCTCGTCCGGCGCGCGCCCCGACCGTTCGAACAGGATTTCGTAGATGCGCGCATCCGGCTTGGTCACGCGCTCGCGACCCGACACGACGATCGTGTCGAATTCGTCGAGAAACGGATGGATTGCGCGCGAAAGATCGAATTTTTGCGCGGGATAATTCGTCAATCCGTAAACCGGCCGCCCCTGCGCCTTCAACGCGCGCATGATCGCGACATTCTCCTCGATCGCGCCGTCGAGCGTCTCCAGCCAGCGCGAGTCGAAGAGCGCCAGTTCGTCGGCGAACTCCGGAAATTCCCGCGCGCGCGCCGCGATCGGCGCGGCGAAGTCGTGGCAGCCGTCGATCGAATGATCCAGGCGAGCGAACAGGCGCCCGAGAGAAACGCCTCCATGCGCGCTTCGTCCGAAAACACGTTTCGATAGAGATGGCGCGGATCCCAGCGCAGCAGAACGTTGCCGAGATCGAAGACCACATCCTTCCGCGCCACCGCGAGACCCCGCATTGATAGCCCGCGCCTTTCCGGCGCATAGTCCCGGCCAGAATACCCAGAGGAGCGCATGGGCGCGAAGGCCTTTTTCTTCGACATTTTCGGCACGGTCGTCGACTGGCGCGAAGGCGTCGCGCGCGAGGCGCGC